>AP018697.1:2537042-2854172 GCA_004001285.1 Arthrobacter sp. MN05-02 | reverse complement strand
GTGTCCTGGCTCGTCGCGGAGGGCGATACCGTCGCCGTCGACCAGCCCGTCGCCGAGGTGGAGACCGCGAAATCCGTGGTCGAGGTGCCGTCCCCCTTCGCCGGGACCGTGGCCGTCCTGCACGGCAGGCCGGGCGAGGTGCTCGACGTCGGAGCGCCGTTCCTGTCGGTCCGTCCGGAGGGCTCCGAGATGCGCGTCCCCGCTGCGGCCGCCATCGGGGGAGAGGCCGTCGGGCACGCCGCGGCCGCCCTGCGGGAGGACGCGGGCGTCCCGACGTCGGCGACCAGCGGCAACGATGCGCCGCCCGTGGAGGGAGGGTCGGGGAACGTGCTGATCGGCTACGGCACACCCGGCAGCCTCACCGGAGGGCGGACGCGTCCGCGCAAGGGAGCCGCGACAGCTGCCCGGGCTGCAGCATCCCCACCTGCCGCCACGACGGCGGTCCGGGCCGGATCGGTGCCATCCACCGGACCCGCCGGCGGAAGGGCGCCGATCTGCGTGTCCCCGCTGGTCCGCAAGCTGGCCCGGGACCACGGGCTGCGCCTCGACACCATCAGCGGAACGGGGCAGGCGGGACTCATCCTGCGCCGCGACGTCGAGCAGGCCGTCGCAGCGCGGATCGATGGACCGCCGAGCAGCCCGGACCGCGTGCGGGCCGTCGACGCCGCTCCTGAACGACTATCCTCCCCGCCCGACTCCCGCTCGGGGCTCACGGTCCTCGAGCGCACCCCGTTGCGCGGTGTGCGCCGCACCATCGCGGACGCGATGACCCGCAGCCGGCGCGAGATCCCCGAGGCGACCGTCTGGGTGGACGTCGACGTCACGCCCCTCGTCGAGCTGCGGGAGGCGATGAAGCGGCGTACGCCCGATGCCGTCCCGGGCATCCTGGCCTTCGTGGCACGCTTCGTGGTCGCGGGCCTCGCCCGGTACCCGGAGCTGAACAGCCGGATCGCCACCGCCGACGACGGCACCCAGGAACTGGTCCGGGTGGACGGCGTCAACCTCGGCATCGCCGCGCAGACGGACCGCGGGCTCGTGGTGCCCAGTGTCCGCCGGGCGGACACCCTGTCGGCGCGTGAGCTCGACGCCGAGATCCGCCGGCTGGCGACACTCGCCCGCGAGGGGAGGGCGACGCCGTCCGACCTGTCCTCCGGCACGTTCACCCTCAACAACTACGGGGTGTTCGGCGTCGACGGCAGTGCGGCGATCATCAACCACCCGGAGTCGGCCATCCTCGGACTGGGCAGGATCATCGACCGCCCCTGGGTGGTCGACGGCACGCTGGCCGTGCGGAAGGTCAGCGAGCTGACGCTCGCCTTCGACCACCGGGTGTGCGACGGCGGCACCGCGGGCGGATTCCTCCGTTTCGTGGCGGACGCCCTGGAGAACCCGGGCGGGATGCTCGCCGACCTGTAGTGCGGGACCGTCAGCTGTCGTCGGAGTCGTGCAGCAGTCCGCGCTGTGCCAGGTCGGCTTCGGGGGGGACGACTCCTCGGGAAGGGGATCCGTGGCCGGCGGGACATCGTCCGGCACGTAGTCCTTCAGGCCCAGGGCCACTTCCTCCCGTTCGGTCGCCAGGGCCAGGGCGTCGTCGTCCACGTGGTCGTCGGACTTCCCGTGCGTCGCCCGGGACGGACGCGGCAGGGCGTCGTTGTCGGGATTGAGGTCGTCCAGCGTCGGGAACTCTTCGTCGATGTCAGCCATGCCTCCAGCCTAGGAGCGCATCACCGCGGGGTCGATGCCGTGATGACCGGGTCGGGTGCCTTCCGCCCGGGCGACCACCGACCTATGATCCGCCCGCCGGCGGTGGGTCTCCCGGCGGGTAGCGTCCCCGGACGGCCGTAGGGTGGGGTTGGTGATCGAGCCGATGGATGCTGCCCCTGCCGGAACGACGAGCACACGGAACGGCTTCGTTCGCGTGCGCGGCGCCGGCGAGAACAACCTGCGCGGGATCGACGTGGACTGCCCCCGGGACGCCGTCGTCGCCTTCACGGGCGTCTCGGGTTCGGGGAAGTCCTCGCTCGCGTTCGGGACCATCTACGCGGAAGCCCAGCGCCGCTACCTCGAATCCGTGGCCCCCTACGCGCGCAGGCTGATCCAGCAGGGGCACACCCCCCACGTCGGCTCGATCACCGGGCTTCCTCCCGCCGTCGCCCTGCAGCAGCGCCGCGGCACTCCGAGCGTGCGCTCCACCGTGGGGACCCTCACCACCATCTCGAACTCCCCTCCGCATGCTGTACTCACGGGCCGGAACGTATCCGGCCGCTGCAGCAGGCCGGCTGGAGTCGGATGCCTTCTCACCGAACACGGCCTCGGGAGCCTGTCCCCGCTGCCACGGCCTCGGCATCGCCCGGGACGTGACGGAGCAGACGCTCGTCCCGGACCCGTCCCTGACCATCCGTGAGGGAGCGATCGCGGCCTGGCCCGGTGCGTGGCAGGGCAAGAACCTCCGCGACGTCACCAGCGAGCTCGGGTACGACATCGACGTCCCCTGGCGGGACCTGCCGGAGCCGGCGCGGACCTGGCTCCTGTTCACCGACGAGCAGCCCGTCGTCGAGGTGACCCCTCAGCGCGACCGCGTGGCCAAGCCCTACAAGGGACGTTTCTGGAGTGCCAAGAGCTACGTCATGCACACGCTGCACGACTCCAAGAGTGCGCAGATGCGCGATCGCGTCCTGCCCTTCATGGTGTCCGGACCCTGTGGGCTGTGCGGGGGCAGCGGCCTGCGTCCCGAAGCGCTCGCCGTGACGTTCGGTGGACGAACGATCGCGGACGCGAATGCCCTGCCGCTCGCCGATCTGGCCGCCCACCTCGAGCCGGCCGCGACGATCGAGCAGCCGTCGGCCGCCCACCGGTCCTCCACCTCGGGAGAAGGCACGGAGGTGTCGGCCACCATCAGCCGCGACCTCGTCCAGCGACTGGACGTCCTGGTCGACCTCGGCCTCGGGTACCTCAGTCTCGACCGGGCGACGCCGACGCTCTCGCCGGGCGAGATGCAGCGACTGCGCATCGCCACGCAGCTCCGGTCCGGCCTCTTCGGTGTCGTCTACGTGCTCGACGAGCCGTCGGCCGGCCTGCACCCCGCCGACGTCGAGCCGCTCCTCGCCGTGCTGGAAGCCCTGAAGGACGCGGGGAACACCGTCTTCGTGGTCGAGCACAACATGGACGTGGTCCGGCGGTCGGACTGGATCGTCGACGTCGGTCCGCTCGCCGGGGAGGGCGGGGGGACCATCATCTACAGCGGTCCCGCCGACGGCCTTGCGGAGGTCCCGGGGTCCCTGACGGCCCCCTTCCTGTCGCGGACAGCACCGTCCGCCGCCGTGCGGGTCGAGCCACGGACGCCCTCGGCGTGGCTGCGGCTGAAGGGGATCCACCGCCACAACCTGGCGGGGCTCGACGCCGACATCCCGGTGGGGGTGCTGACGGCCGTGACGGGTGTCTCCGGTTCCGGCAAGTCCACCCTGGTGAGTGCGGTCCTCGCCGATGCGGTCGGACGGCACGTCCGCAACGACACGCCGACGGACGGTGAGGCGGACGACGACGCCGGTGCTGCCTCCGCCGCGGTCGGGGACATCCGGGGCCTCGAGTCCATCGACCGGCTGGTCAGCGTGAACCAGAAGCCGATCGGCAGGACGCCGCGTTCCAACCTCGCCACCTACACGGGTCTCTTCGATGCGGTGCGGAAGGCCTTCGCGGCGACGCCCGAGGCGAAGGCGAAGGGTTTCGGAGCGGGCCGGTTCTCCTTCAACGTGCAGGGCGGCCGGTGCGAGACCTGTCAGGGTGAGGGCTTCGTGTCGGTCGAGCTGCTCTTCCTGCCCGGCAGCTACGGGCCCTGCCCCACGTGCCACGGTGCCCGCTACAACGAGGAGACCCTGGCGGTCACCCTCGAGGGACGCAGCATCGCCGACGTCCTCGGGATGACGGTCGACGACGCGGCGGTCTTCCTCGGCGCCATCCCGGGCGCGGCCCGCTCCCTCGCCACGCTCCGCGAGGTCGGGCTCGGGTACCTGCGGCTGGGCCAGCCGGCCACCGAGTTGTCCGGCGGAGAGGCCCAGCGCATCAAGCTCGCCACCGAACTGCAGCGTGCGCGGCGCGGCCATACGCTCTACCTCCTCGACGAACCCACCACGGGACTGCATCCGGCCGACGTTCTCCTGCTCCTCGCCCAGCTGCGGACACTCGTGGACGCCGGCAACACGGTGGTCGTCGTGGAACACACCATGGCCGTCGTGGCGGCCGCCGACTGGGTGATCGACCTCGGCCCGGGCGGCGGCTCGGCCGGAGGGAGGATCGTCGCCACCGGCACCCCGAGGGAGGTCGCCGCACTCGATCCGGGGACGAGCATCACGGCCCCGTACCTCGCGGCCCATCTCGAGGGGCGCCGTCCTGCGGTGGCGCGGCCGTGATGCATACCCTGCTCGTGCGGTGCACGGTACGAGCAGGACGCCGTGTCCTTCGGGGTTGATCTCGTGGCCGGGATACCGCGACGATGGGCTGACGTGCAGTCCCTGGTGCTGCAGGTCGGGCCGGAGTGTCCGTCGTTCGTGCGGCAGAGGGTTTTTCGAGATCGGGGAGTTCCATGGATGCGGCTTTGTTCTCCGTGCGCGACGAGGTGTTCCGGCGGAATCCGGGTGAGACGGAGTTCCATCAGGCCGTGGTCGAGGTGTTCGATTCGCTGGGCCCGGTGTTGCTGAAGCATCCCGAGTTCGTGGACGCGGCGGTGTTGGAGCGGCTGTGCGAGCCGGAGCGGCAGATCATCTTCCGGGTCCCCTGGGTGGACGATGCCGGGACCGTGCAGATCAACCGGGGCTTCCGGGTCGAGTTCAATTCGGCGCTGGGGCCCTTCAAGGGCGGTCTGCGGTTCCACCCGTCGGTGTACCTGGGGATCGTGAAGTTCCTCGGCTTCGAACAGGTCTTCAAGAACTCCCTCACCGGGATGCCGATCGGCGGGGGCAAGGGCGGTTCGGACTTCGATCCCAAGGGCAGGTCCGACGCCGAGGTGATGCGGTTCTGCCAGTCCTTCATGACGGAACTGTACCGGCACATCGGCGAGTACACCGATGTCCCGGCCGGGGACATCGGTGTCGGTGGTAGGGAGATCGGATACCTGTTCGGGCAGTACAAGCGGATCACCAACAGGTATGAGTCCGGAGTGCTGACCGGGAAGGGGATCAGCTGGGGCGGATCCCTGGTCCGCCCGGAGGCGACCGGGTACGGGGCGGTCCTGTTCGCCCGGGAGATGCTCCGGACCAGAGGGCTCGACTTCGAGGGGCAGCGCGTCATCGTCTCCGGCGCGGGCAATGTCGCCGTCCATGCCATCGCAAAGGCGCAGCAGCTCGGTGCGACGGTCGTGGCCTGTTCCGATTCCTCCGGTTACGTCGTGGACGAGGCGGGCATAGATGTAGGGCTGCTGCGCGAGGTGAAGGAGCACGAGCGCGGGCGGATCTCCGAGTACGCCGACCGGCGGGGCGCGAAGGTCCATTTCGTCGCCGGTGGTTCGATCTGGGACGTCGGGGCGACGGTCGTACTGCCCTGCGCCACACAGAACGAGCTCGACGAAACCGCCGCCGGGTCCCTCGTCCGGTCCGGGGTGCTCGCGGTCGCGGAAGGAGCGAACATGCCCTGCACCCCTGAGGCGGTGGAGGTCTTCCAGCAGGGCGATGTCCTCTTCGGGCCGGGTAAGGCCGCCAATGCCGGTGGTGTCGCGACCTCCGCCCTGGAGATGCAGCAGAACGCCAGCCGTGATTCCTGGTCCTTCGAGCACACCGAACAGCGGCTCACCGAGATCATGGTGGGGATCCATGACCGGTGCGCGGCAACAGCCGACGAGTACGGGGTGCCGGGCGACTACGTCGCCGGCGCGAACATCAGCGGTTTCGTGAAGGTCGCGGACGCCATGCTCGCACTCGGAATCGTCTGACCCGGCATCCGAACGGGTGCGGAGCAGGATCCGACCGCCGGCGATCCGGAGTGATGACCCCGGTCGTGTCCGGGAGGGCGGTGCGGGTGCAGGAGGGCTCCTCCTACACCAGGGCCGGGGCGAAGTCGTCCTGCACCTGGACCGCCGGATCCAGGGACTGCCAGGCGGCGGCGAGGATGTCCACGGCACGCCGGGTGTCCTCGAGGGGGTAGCTGAAGGGAACGCGGAGAAAGCGCTCGAAGACCCCGCCGATGCCGAAGCGAGGACCGGCCCCGAGGAGCAGACCCCGGTCCCGGGCGGCCAGGGCGAGCTGCGAGCTCACGGGCGCTCCGAGGTTCACCCACGTGCACAGGCCGCCCGCCACGTGGGGCACCTCCCACCCGGGCAGCCGATCGGCCAGCAGCGATTCGAGGAGTTCCCGGCCCGCGGCGAGCTGCGTCGCGCGGAACCGGAGGAGCTCGTCGTACGTCCCCAGCATCTCGAGGGCCATGAGCTGCTCGAGGATGGGGGTGCCCAGGTCGGAGGTGTACCGGGACTGCACGAGCCGCTGGATGAGGTCCTCCTCCCCGCGAATCCAGCCGATGCGCAGTCCGCCCCAGACGGTCTTGCCCATCGAGCCGGTCAGCACGGCCGGACCATGCGCCGCGAGGGGGAGCTCCGGCCGGCCGTCGATGGTCAGCTCCGCCATGGTCTCGTCGGCGATCACCACCGTTCCCTCCCGCGTGGCGGCGGCCATCAGCCTCGCGCGCTGATCGGGCGGCATGACCGCGCCGGTGGGGTTGTGGAAGTCGGGCATGACGTAGGCCAGCGTGGGCCGGGTGCGTCGGAAGGCCTGCTCGAGGCCGTCGTCGTCCCAGCCCTGGTGCGCATCGACGGCGACGGGGACGAGGCGGCGCCCCGCCGACTTCAGTGCCTCGTAGGCGTGCGGGTAGCTGGGTGCCTCGACGAGCGCCGTGTCGGACCGCCCCAGCAGGGTGCGCGCGAGGAGTGAGATGGCGTGCTGGGCGCCGAGGGTGACCATGATCTGCCCCGGCCGGGTCGGCAGTCCGCGGGCGGAGTACCGGTCCGCGAGGGCCTGCCGCAGTCGTGGCAGACCGAGGGGGTCGTAACCGTTCCCGTTGAGGTAGGCGGGAAGTTCGCGTGATGCCCTTGCCGCGGCCTCCCCGACCTGGGGTGCCGCCGGCAGCGCCGCCTTGCTGAAGTCGAGCACGACGGCGGTGCCGCCGTCGTCCTGCGGGGGAGTCCCGCGCCCCGGCACGGTCACGACGCTTCCCGAACCGCGCGTGCTCTCGAGGTACCCGGCCGATCTCAGCCGCGCGTAGGCCGCCGCGACCAGGGTCCTGCTGACGGTGAGCTGCGCCGCCAGCTCACGCTCCGCCGGCAGCCGGGTGCCGAGCGGGATCCGCCCGTCGAGGGTGAGCAGCCGGATGCGGTCGGCCAGCGCGGCGTAGGCGGGGCCGACGGTGCGCCAGGAACCGAGTTCGGCGGCGAGGCGGCGGGCGGAGAGAACCATCATAGGGCCACCATCCCATAATTGGCATCTTGATGTACGGCCAATCAGCGGCTCTACTGGGACCATGACGTTCCTCGGCGCCCGGCGCGGGCTGCAGCTCCTCCTCGGCCTGTTCCTCTACGGCTTCTCGCTCGCCATGATGATTCGGGCCACGCTCGGGGTGTCGCCCTGGGACGTCCTGAGCCAGGGCGGCTCCCTGCAGACCGGTATCCCGTTCGGTTTCATGACCAACATCATCGGCGGGATCGTGCTGTTGCTCTGGATACCGCTACGGCAGCGTCCCGGCGTCGGCACCATCCTCAACGTCCTGCTCGTCGGTCCGAGCGCCGAGGTGGGACTGGCGCTCCTGGACGAGCCGGACGCACTGTGGGCCAGGATCCTGCTGTTCACGGGTGGGCTGGTGCTGCTCGCCGTGGCAACCGGACTGTATATCGGCGCGCGGCTCGGCCCCGGCCCCCGCGACGGCCTCATGACCGGTATCCACCACCGGTTCGGGCTGCCGATCTGGCTCGTCCGCACGGCGATCGAGGGCACGGTCCTCCTGCTCGGCTGGCTGCTCGGAGGGTCCGTGGGTCTCGGCACGGTGGCGTTCGCCCTCCTCATCGGGCCGCTGGTCAATCTCGCACTGCCGCTCTTCCGGATCCCCGAGCGGCCCCGGCCGGCACGCGAGGCCGTGGTCGCGGGCTCCTGAGCGCCGGCATGCCGTCCGGCGCCTGAGCCTCGCGGGCAGGGGATGGGCGCGGACCTAGACTGGTAGTCCTGCCGCCACCGAGAGGATCCCATGACCACCGATGTCCCCAGCGCCGAGACACGCAGCCCCTGGCGCGAACTCGGAAAGGGTATCTACGTGCTGCGCACCGCCGGGTTCGGACTGAACGTGGGGCTCGTCGTCGGCACGGAGCGGGCGCTCGTCGTCGACACGGGTGCAGGTCCGCTGGGTGCCGCGGAGGTGTTCCGGCATGTCCGGGACGTCACTGCGCTGCCCCTGATCGTGGTGAACACCCACGCCCACGCGGACCACTTCTTCGGCAACAGCTATTTCGCCTCCCGGGGTGTCGAGGAGTTCTGGGCGACGTCGCGCTGCAGTGTGGTGCAGGCGGAGCACGGGGACGAGCAGCGTGCGCTGGTCGCCGCCGTCGAGCCCGCGATGGGGGCGGCGGACGGCGACTCCACCGATCTCCTGCCGGCCAACCGGCTCGTCGAGGGCAAGCCTGCGGACCTGGACCTCGGCGGCATGTCCGTGACGCTGTTCCATCTGGGCCGGGGCCACACCGACCACGATCTCCTGGTCGGTGCGGGCAACGTCCTCTTCACCGGCGACCTCGTCGAGGAGGGCAGCGACCCGGCCTTCGAGGACTCCTTCCCCACCGACTGGGTGCGGACCCTCGGCAAGATGGTGGCGCTGGAGGATCTCTACGACGTGTTCGTGCCCGGGCACGGTCGCCCGGTTCCCGTGGCCGAGGTGGTCACGCAGATGAACAAGATGCGCAGCGCGGTCCGCGTGACGCGCCTCGCCATGGACGAGGCGTCCGTCGACATGACCAAGGCCATCCCGATCCTGCCCTACGGGCCCGAGCAGTCGCGGGCCCTGCTGATCCGCCTGCGGACCCTGGCGCACTGGAAGTGGCTGGCGCGCAAGCACTAGGGCGCCCGCGTCCCCGTCTCAGGCGGAGGTGCCGAAGACCGTCCGGTCGAGGAAGTCGTTGCGGAACTTGCCCGAGGGGTCCAGGCGCAGGGCCAGCCTGCGGAAGTCGTCGAACCGGGGATAGACGGGTGCGAGCTGGGCCGCACCGGCCAGGAACAGCTTGCCCCAGTGCGGGCGGGCCGACAGCGGTGCGAGTGCGGCCTCGATCTCGGGCAGGAGCGCCTCGACCTCCGGCTGCAGCGGCTTCCAGGTGAAGTGCAGGCCGATCCCGTCCCGCTGGTAGTTGTTGCTCATCCAGAGTTCGTCCGCGGCCATCGACCGCACCTCCGAGACCAGCAGCAGCGGAGTGATCCTGGGTGCGAGGGCGCGCATGGCCTCGATGGCCTCGACGGCGTGCTCGCGCCCCACGAGGTACTCGGTCTGTAGTTCCTGGCCGTTGCTGGGGGTGAAGGCGAGGCGGAAGTGGGCGAGCCGGTCCGACCATGGTCCGGGAACGCCGAGCTGCTGCGTGCAGTGGTCCGCGGCGACGCCCGGTACCGGGTGGTACGCCCGGTCCGCCGGTGCGCCCCCGTAGAACGTCCGGGGTGCCGGTGTACCGCTGTCCGTCCTGGTCTTGAGCCAGGCCTGGCCGATGGTGTCGCCGGACCAGTCCGTGAAGAGGCTGACGCTGTACGCGGAGGCGGTGGCGGCGTCGTAGTCCGCGAGCACCGCGTCCCACGGCACCTCCGTGAACACGTCCTGGCGCACGTCGAAGCTCGGTTCGATCCGCAGGGTCACGCGGTGGACGACACCGAGCGCACCGAGGTTCACCACCATGCCGTCGAAGTCGGCGTCGCCCTTCGCCACGGTGAGCACGTCGCCCGATGCCGTGACGAACTCGAGCCCGACCACGGCCGTGGCGAGGTTGCCGTTGGCGTTCCCGGAGCCATGGGTGGCGGTGGCGATGGCGCCGCCGACCGAGATGTGGGGGAGCGAGGCCAGGTTGTGGATCGCGAAGCCGCGGCGCTGCAGGTGTTCCGCGAGGACGCCGTAGCGCACGCCCGCTGCGACCGTGACGGTGAGTGCGGCGGCGTCGATCTCGACGCCCGGATCGAGGACGTCCAGGGCGACGAGGGTCCCCGGGCTGTCGGCGATGTCGTTGAAGGAGTGGCGTGAACCGAGCGCCCTGACGCGGGTGGCCCCGGCCACAGCGCGCTGCAGGTCGGCGAGAGAGGTGGGGTGCTCCATCGTCCGGGCACGGTACTCGTAATTGCCCGCCCAGTTGAGTCGGTCCCGTACCTGTTCCTCGATCATGGTGGTCCTTGTCTGCCCGGTATCGCGACGATGGGGGAGGTGCTGCGCACTCCGTCCGCACGGGGTGCCCGCTCATCCTACAACGTTGTAGACTCACCTCACGCGTGGCGTACAGGGCATCACGGGTGGATCGAGGGAGCGGCATGGCGGCCACACTGAAGGACGTCGCGCTGGCGGCCGGTGTCTCGATCAAGACCGTCTCGAACGTCATCAACGACTACCAGCACATCCGCGCCGACACCAAGCAGCGCGTCATGCAGGCCATCTCCGAGCTCGGGTACAGTCCCAACCTCTCGGCGCGCAGCCTGCGCTCGGGCAGGACCGGCGTGATCGGACTCGCCGTGCCCGAACTCTCGTTGAGCTACTTCGCGGAACTGGCGGACTCCATCATCAAGGCCGCCGAACGGCGGGGCCTGAAGGTCCTCATCGAGCAGACGGGAGGGGACCGCGCCCACGAGCTCGAGATCCTCTCCAGCCCGCGGCTCCAGATGACCGACGGGCTCCTGTTCAGCCCGCTCGGCATGTGCAATGAGGACGCCGACCACCTGAACGTCAGCTTCCCGCTCGTCCTCCTCGGCGAACGGATCTTCGGTGGGCCCACCGACCACGTGACGATGAGCAACGTCGAGTCCGCGCAGGCCGCGACGGCACACCTGCTGTCCAAGGGCCGTCGCCGGATCGCCGTCGTCGGTGCCCACGAGGGTGAGGTGATCGGTTCCGCCGGGTTGCGCCTGCGGGGCTACCGGCAGGCGCTCGAGGAAGCCGGCGTTCCGTTCGACCCGAGGCTTCTGGGCTACACGACCCTGTGGCATCGCTCGAACGGTGCCACGTCGATGCGGCAGCTGCTGGAGTCCGGCGTCGACTTCGATGCGGTGTTCGGCCTGAACGACACGCTGGCCCTCGGTGCCATGCGGGTGCTGCAGGAGGCGGGCCTGCGGATTCCCGACGACGTCGCCGTCATCGGCTTCGACGATCTCGACGAGGGCAGGTACTCCCTGCCCACGCTCTCGACCATCGATCCTGGCCGGGACGAGATCGCCGATACCGCCGTGCGTGTCCTGCAGGAGCGCATCTCGGCGCGGGAGAGCGACGTCCCGCCACGGGAGATCGAGGCGCGTTTCCGCCTGATCGAACGGGAGTCCTCCGCTCTTCCGGGCTAGTGCTCCGACCGCGACCGAAATTTTCGCCCAGCTGCTTGACAGTGACCCGCTTCACTCTGCATGCTTCTTTCTACATCGTTTACCTACAACGATGTAAACGACGGAACCGACACTTGCGGAACCCCTCCGAAGGAGGTGGTCGGCAGGACGGCGGACCCGGATCAAGGAAGATTCGAGCGGGCGCAGCATCGTGTGCTCCGGCGATCCTCCTCCCTGCAGCACCTGGACCGGCCGCCCTCCGGGGCGGACCACGGTGGAATGCCACCGCGAGAGGAAGCAAGAGATATGAAAGCCAAGTTCCTGGCAACGGCCGGCATCGTCGCCGCCACTGCCGTAGCATTGACCGGCTGCTCCGGAGGAAGCGGAAGCGGCGGGGGAGGCGGCTCGGAAGCGGCGTCCTGCACCAACACCATCGTCAACGCCGAAGCGCCCCAGGTCACGGTCTGGGCCTGGTACCCCGCGTTCAACGAGGTCGTCGACCAGTTCAACAACGCCAATGACGACGTCCAGATCTGCTGGACGAACGCAGGCCAGGGCAACGACGAGTACACGAAGTTCTCGACGTCGATCGAGTCCGGGTCAGGAGCCCCTGACGTCATCCAGCTCGAATCAGAGGTCCTCTCCAGCTTCACCATCCGTGACGCGCTCGTGGACCTCACCGAGTTCGGCGCCGACGACGTCAAGGCGGACTACGCCGAGGGCGCCTGGGAGGACGCGAGCAGCGGTGACGCGGTCTACGCCATCCCGGTCGACGGCGGCCCCATGGGCATGCTCTACCGCCAGGACCTCTTCGATGCCGCAGGCATCGCGGTGCCGACCACGTGGGAGGAGTTCGAGGCAGCGGCCCGCCAGCTGAAGGAGTCCGGCAGCGGCGCGATCATCGGCGACTTCCCGACCAACGGCCGTGCCTTCAACCAGGCTCTCTTCGCCCAAGCCGGCTCCGTGCCGTTCGAGTACGACTCCGCGAACCCGCAGGAGATCGGCATCAAGGTCAACGACGAGGGCGCGAAGAAGGTCCTCGAGTACTGGGACGGCCTCGTGAAGGACGGCCTCGTCGCGACCGATGACGCCTTCACCGCCGACTACAACACCAAGCTCGTCGACGGTTCCTACGCCGTCTACCTCGCCGCTGCCTGGGGCCCCGGCTACCTGCAGGGCCTGTCCGATGCCGATCCGACCGCGGTCTGGCGTGCGGCGCCGCTGCCGCAGTGGGACGCAGCCAACCCCGTGCAGGTGAACTGGGGCGGCTCCACCTTCGCCGTGACGGAACAGGCGAAGGACAAGGAGCTCGCAGCGAAGGTCGCCATGGGCATCTTCGGCAACGAGGAGGGCATGAACCTCGGTGTGGACAAGGGAGCACTCTTCCCGTCCTACGCCCCCGTGCTCGAGTCCGAGGCGTTCGCCAACAAGGAGTACGAGTTCTTCGGCGGACAGCAGATCAACAAGGACGTGTTCCTCGACGCTGCTGCGGGCTACGAGGGCGCGACCTTCAGCCCGTTCCAGAACTACGCCTACGACCAGCTCACCGAGCAGCTCTACGCCATGGTGCAGGGCGAGAAGGATGCCGGCCAGGCACTCGACGACCTCCAGGCATCGCTCGAGCAGTACGCGACCGAGCAGGGCTTCACCCTGAAGTAAGCCGTCGGAAGGTGCCCGCTCGCGTGGCGGGCACCTTCCCTCCGCTCCGGGTGGAGTCCGTCCGCCACACATCCGTCCCATAGCTCGAGGAAAGACCACCATGGCCACGACCACCGCGCCGACGTCGTCACACCCCGCCGAGGCATCCCGGCAGGCCAAGCACCGCCCGGACAGGAACTACCGGCGCAGGCAGCGCTGGGGATGGCTGTTCGTGGCGCCCTTCGCCCTCATCTTCCTGACCTTCCTCATCCTTCCGCTGGTCTATGCCTTCCGGATGAGCCTGTTCACCAGCACCCTCGCGACCGGCAACAAGTTCGTCGGCGCCGACAACTACCTCAAGGCGTTCACCGACCCGATCTTCCTGCAGGGCCTCGGCACGGTGGCGAAGTTCGCGCTGATCATGATCCCGGCCCAGATGCTCGTGGCACTCGTCGCGGCCCTGGTCCTCGACAACCTCGCCACCTGGGCCTCGAAGTTCTCCCGCCTGATGATCTTCATCCCCTACGCGATCCCCGTCGTCATCGGTGCCCTGATGTGGGGCTTCCTCTACAGCCCGCGGTTCGGTCCGGCCAGCAGCATCTTCGGCCTCTTCGGACTCGCCGCACCGGAATTCCTGGCACAGGACAGCATCTTCGGCAGCCTCGTGAACATCGTCACCTGGCAGTGGGCCGGCTACTACATGATCATCATCTACGCGGCGCTGCGAGGCATCGACCCCGGGATCTACGAGGCGGCGGTGCTCGACGGCGCCTCCGACCGGCAGATCGCCCTGCGCATCAAGGTCCCGATGATCTCCTCGTCGCTGGTCATGGTGGTCATCTTCGCCCTGATCGGCACCCTCCAGTTCTTCACCGAACCGCAGGTCCTCAGGGGAGTGGCACAGGGAGCCATCCCGGTGTCCTACACACCGAACATGTATGCGTTCACGCTGGCTTTCTCCTACAGCCAGTTCAACTACGCCTCCGCCATCTCGTTCGCGCTCGGGATCGTCGTGTTCGTCTTCTCCTTCATCTTCCTCTTCCTGACCCGCAAGCAGAGCGGACTGAAATAAGCCATGGCACTCGTCACAGACACCCCCCAGCAGCAGGACGCCGGACGGAAGACACGCGGTACGGCAGCCCGCAACCGGGCCCGCAACGGCGGCCCGCGCATCGGCTCGCACATCTTCCTGCTGATGCTCGTCATCTACTTCATCACCCCGCTCTGGTGGCTGACGGTCGCAAGCACCAAGGACACGGCGGGCCTGTTCGGAGGATCCGGCGGGCCGCTCTGGTTCGACGACGGATTCCACTTCTTCAGCAACCTCCAGGGCCTGTTCGAACGGCAGGACGGCATCTACTGGCGCTGGCTCGGCAACTCGTTCCTCTACGCCATCTCCGGTGGCGTGGGTGCAACCATCCTGGCGGTCCTCGCCGGCTACGGCTTCGCCAAGTACAACTTCCGCGGTCGGGCAGCCTTCTTCGGCATCTTGCTCGGCGCAGTCATGGTGCCGTTGACCGCGCTCGTCATCCCGACCTTCGTCCTCCTGAGCTCGGTGGGACTCGTGAACACCATCTGGGCGGTCATCCTGCCGTCGCTGCTCAGCCCCTTCGGCGTGTACCTCATGCGGGTCTTCGCCCAGGAGGCGGTACCGGACGAGCTCCTCGACGCTGCCCGGATCGACGGCGCCGGCGAGATCCGCACGTTCTTCCAGATCGCGCTCCCCCTGCTGCGCCCGGCCATCGTCACGGTGCTCCTGCTGTCCGTCGTCGGGACGTGGAACAACTTCTTCCTGCCGCTGGCGGTGCTCAGCGACCCGCTGCTGCTCCCCGTCACGGTGGGCCTCAACGGCTGGCAGGCTCTGTCCAACGCCGGCAGCGGCGGCGAGGCCCTGTGGAACCTCATCACCACGGGCGCCTTCATCTCGATCATCCCGCTGATCATCGCCTTCCTCTCCCTCCAGAAGTACTGGCAGGGCGGGTTGTCGCTCGGCTCGCTCAAGTAGCCCGCGCCCCGCCCCACCGCACGCCACCCCGAACAGAAAGCAGCTCGATGCAGAACGCACGCCTCACACTCGATCCCTCCTTCACGGTCGGGCGCATCAACCGCAACATCTTCGGCGGGTTCGTCGAACACCTCGGCCGCCACGTCTACGACGGCATCCACGAGCCCGGCCACCCGACCGCCGACGACGAGGGCTTCCGCCAGGACGTCATCGACCTCGTGAAGGAGATGGGCGTCTCGACCATCCGCTATCCCGGTGGGAACTTCGTCTCGGGCTTCCGCTGGGAGGACAGCGTGGGGCCGCGCGAGGAGCGCCCCACCCGCCTCGACCTCGCCTGGCACTCCACCGAGACCAACCAGGTGGGCATGCACGAGTTCGCCTCCTGGCTGCAGAAGGTCGACAGCGACCTCATGCTCGCGGTGAACCTCGGGACGCGCGGAACCCTGGAGGCCCTCGAGCTCCTCGAGTACACCAACCTGCCGAAGGGCACGGCGCTCGCCGACCAGCGCATGGCCAACGGCCGCCCCGACCCGTTCGACGTGAAGATCTGGTGCCTGGGCAACGAGATGGACGGCCCATGGCAGCTCGGCCACCGGTCCGCCGAGGACTACGGCAAGCTCGCAGCCATCACGGCCCGGGCCATGCGCCAGCTCGATCCGTCCATCGAACTCGTGGCCTGCGGCTCCTCGAGCGCCCATATGCCGACCTTCGGCGAATGGGAGCGCGTGGTACTCACGCACACCTACGACGTCGTCGACTACATCTCGTGCCACGCCTACTACGAGGAGAAGAACGGGGACCTCGGTTCCTTCCTCGCCTCCGCCGTCGACATGGATTCCTTCATCGAATCCGTCGTCGCGACCGCCGACCATGTGAAGGCCGTCCGCGGCAGTTCCAAGACCATCAACATCTCCTTCGACGAGTGGAACGTCTGGTACATCAGCCGGTTCGAGAACGTCGACAAGATCGAGGGCCTCGACAACTGGCCCGTGGCCCCGCGCCTGCTCGAGGACTGCTACTCGGTGGCCGACGCCGTCGTGTTCGGCAACCTGATGATCTCGCTGCTCAAGCACGCGGACCGCGTCACCTCGGCGTCGCTGGCGCAGCTCGTGAACGTGATCGCCCCGATCATGACCGAGCCGGGGGGCCCCGCCTGGCGCCAGACCACGTTCTTCCCGTTCTCCCTCACCTCGAAGCTCGCGCAGGGGTCCGTGCTCGAACTCAAGCTCGACGCCGGCACGTACGAGACCAGCGACTACGGCACGGTGTCCCTGGTGGACGCCGTGGCCACGCACGACGACGCGACCGGGGCCACCGCCGTCTTCCTCGTCAACCGGTCCCAGACCGAGGAGACGACCGTGACCATCGACATCGCGGCACTGAACGGGTTCAGCCGGGTGGAGGCGCAGTCGCTGTACGATACGGACGTATATGCCAAGAACACCCTCGAGGAGCCCGAGCGCGTGACCATGAAGACCAACACCTCAGCGAAGCTCGACGGCGGTGCCGTGACCATCACGCTGCCCCCCGTGTCCTGGACGGCCGTATCCCTCGCATGAGCTCTTCCGAATACAGGATCGAGGGCGGCGGCTACACGGCCGTCGTCCTCGGTCTCGGTGCTGCCGTCCGGGAACTGACCTACGAGGGACGGCCGCTCGTGGTCGGTTTCGGCGCCGACGAGGAGATGCCCAGCTTCCGCGGGGCCTTCGTGGCGCCGTGGCCCAACCGGATCGAGGACGGCCGCTACTCGTTCGACGGCGTCCACCACCAGCTGCACGTCAACGAACCCGAGCGCGGCGCCGCCCTGCACGGACTGGTCTTCGACATCCCCTGGAACCTCGTGGAGCACACCGACTCCACCGTGATCCTGGGGTGCACCATCGAACCGACGGAGGCGTACCCCTTCACGCTCGCGCTGCAGGCACGCTTCAGCGTCGGCGGGGAGGGCTTCCGCACCGATGTCACCGCCCTGAACACGGGATCCCGGCGAGCGCCGTACGGGGTCTGCCCCCACCCGTACCTGGTCGCCGGTCCGTCACCGCTCGACGAATGGGTGCTCGAGCTCCCCGCCTCGACGGTCCTGGCCGTCACGCCCGACCGCCTCCTGCCGATCGGCAGGGAAGCCGTGGACGGCACGCCCTTCGACTTCCGTTCCGCACGCGTCCTCGGGGACGTCCGGATCGACCACGCTTTCACCGGCCTCGCACGGGACGGTGCCGGCCGGGCCACGGTCCGGGTCACCGACCCGGCGTCCGGCACCGGCGCGGCCATGGTGTGGGACCAGAGCTGCCCCTGGGTGCAGATCCACACTGCGGACCTCCCGAAGAAGCCGGAGAACACGCGACTCGGCCTCGCCGTCGAACCGATGACCTGCCCGCCCGACGCCTTCAATTCGGGCGAGGACCTCGTCGTCCTCCAGCCCGGGGAGATGCACGCGACGGGCTGGACGATCACGGCCCTGTAGCCCCGCCGTCCTGCACCAGAACCGGGTCTCAGGTCCTGGCCCCGGATGTCTCCCGGTGGACGAGGGCCAGCAGGTCGTCGAGGACGTCCCGTGCCGGTCGGTCGGCATCGAGGAGCGTGAAGGAGCCGAACTCGGGCAGCGTCCGGTAGCCGGCCTGCAGTGCCGTGAGCCCCGCGCGTGTCTCCACGTCGGTGCCGCGTGCCGCGACGCGACGCAGCGCGACGTCGACGGGCAGGTCGAGATGCGCGACGACGTCGGGTGCGGGGAGGACCCGCTGGAGCCACGGCAGGAGCACCCCGCGCGGAAGGCCGCGTGCCTCGCGCAGCGCGAGCTGGCAGGCGAGCCCGCGATCGAGCACGACGACGCCGTCGAAGCGGAGGAGTCGCACTTCGTGGGAGAGGGCATTGGCCACGCGGGCCACGGTCTCCAGCGTGTCCTGCAGACGCGGTCCCGGCGCCCGGCCCAGCCGCGACCACCACGCCGCCATCGTCCGGCGCCCGGCCGGGGTCCTGAGCAGCACGGCGCGTCCTCCCCGGGAGGTGATGGCGTGGGTGAGGTGGCGGGCGGCCGTGCTCTTGCCGGACCCGTCGATACCGGTCAGGAGGATGCGCAGGGGGAGAGCCTTCCATGGAGGGTGTACCCGGTTCAACGGAACCCGCACCGGCGCCGTTCCCCGGGCGGGTCCGACGGGCGGTCACGGGCCGGGACGGAGCCCGGCGTCGTCGAGCACCAGGTGACCCTGCACGGCGTCGCCGCCGCACTGCTCGCCGTTCGGGTACACCCTGGTCGGGAGGACGGTGGCCGTATGGCGATCCGTGGACCCGTCCGTCCCCCGGAGGACCACGTCGACGCGGACCTCCTGCTCGGGCAGGTCGAGGTCGGCGAATCCCTGGAGCGTGCCGTCCGGCGTCGAGGATGCGCTGCACGAGTTCGCATCGGGACTGCATGTCTCCGCAGTCACCGACGAGCCGGGGGCCGGCACCACCTCGGTGGTGGTGCAGCCGTCCTCGGTGCACGCCGTCAGTCGGAGTTCCTCCGTGACAGCCGCAGGCCCACCCTCGATGCTGATGGACAGTCCCGAAAGCGCTGCGATCGCCGTACAGGGGAGCGCTTCGACCGTGCAGGACGTAGCGGCGAGCTGCATCGCGCACAGGGCTGCCGCCCTGGCGGTCCTGCTGGTCGAGGTCCCGCCCCTCCGGACCGATCGCGGGTGCCGGGTCAGCTGTCCGATGTCCTGCCCCCGAGCCGGGCGAGCAGACCGCTCTCCTCCGCCCGGGTCAACCCGGACCGGCGCGCGCGCCCGAGCCCACGTCCACGTTCGTCGTCGAGCGTGTCCGTGAGGATCTCCCGGAGGGTCCGCAGGACGCCGCCCGTGGCCTGGAAGGCAGCGTTGCTGCGGCGGCTGAATCCGCCGAGGTCCTCGGGGAGCCAGAGCGGAAGGGACCGCGGGCCCGCCCAGTACGCGACGCCCTGCTGCACCAGCCATTCCGGTGCCGCTTCGACGACGGCACCGGTGTGACCGGAGACCGAGCGCGCCTGGGCGAGCACCTCCTCGAAGGTGTGCGCGTCACCCACGGCGTTGATCGCACCCGTGGCGCCGGCCCGACCGGCCCTGATGGTCCACGCGGCGAGGTCACGAACGTCGATGACCTGCACGTACCGGCCGGAGAGGGTCGGCACCAGCACGTCGCCGTCCTGGGCGAGGGCGCACCGTGAGACCCAGTAGCCGAAGCGGTCGCTCCCGTCCCCGGGTCCGGCGATCAACCCGGCGCGGACGATCAGCAGGCGGTCACCGATACCCGCCGTCGACGCCCGCTCGCAGAGCACCTTCGCCTGCGCGTAGTCGTCCTCGCTTCCCTCGCCCGGTTCGACCAGCGCCGCGGACTCGTCCGCACCGGGGACGTCGTGCGAGGCGTAGACGGAGCAGGAGGAGATCAGGGTCCAGTGTGCGGCCCGTGCTCTGAGCGCATCGAGGGTCGCGGTGACGTGCGCGACGTCCCAGGAGATCTCGACGACCTCGTCCCAGTCCGAGCCCCGGACGGCGTCGTACGCCGCCGGGTCCGTGCGGTCCGCGGCGACGAAGGCGACGCCGGGCGGAGGCGGGCCGGCGGTGCCACGGGCGAGGCAGGTGACGTGGTCCCCACCGCGTACGAGCTGCGTGGCGAGTTCCCTGCCGAGCCACGCGGTGCCGCCCAGGATCAGGACCCGCCTCATGGCGCCCAGCCGACGGGACGCCCGGGCGGAGGGCACGCTGCGCGCGCACCCGATTCTGCGGGCCGGGGGAAGGCCATCACCGCCGGTGTGCGCCGGTGGTGTCCGAAACCTCGAGCACGCGCGCCGCGAGATCGCGTGCCTCGCGCAGGCGCTCGGGCGGGCAGGTGCCGACGGGGGGCATCGAGAACCCGGAGGAGCGCCCGACGTCGGGGTCCCTGCGGGGAGCGGGCGCACGCCGGAAGCACAGCCGCGCGAGCACGATGCCGCCCACGACGACCAGGAGGAGGGGATAGCCGCGGGCGCCCGCGAACAGGGCGAAGAATCCGAGGGAGATGCTGAGGATGCCGAGAGGGAGGAAGAATCTGGTGCTCATCACACGTCCGTCGTCGTTGACTGATTGTGGTGGCACCGATAGTACTCCCTGTGCCCCCGGATCAGTACAGGAGGCGCTGGTAGAGCGTGTGGTCCTGCCAGTGCCCGGCGATGCGCAGGTAGGACGGCGCCACGCCGATGACGGTGAACGAGGCCCGCTCCAGGACGGCGATCGACGGCGCGTTGTGCGGCAGGACCGATGCCTGGACCCGGTGCAGCCCGAGGGTGTCGCGCGCGTACCGGAGCACCTCCCCGAGGGCTGCCGTGCAGAGGCCCCGGCCCTGCAGCCGCCGGTCCACCCAGTATCCGACGTGGGCGTTGAGGAAGGGTCCCCGGACGATCCCCGTCAGCGTGATCGTTCCGACGATCCCTTCGTCCGCGGTCAGGACCCAGGGAACGTCGGTGCCTGCGGCCAGGCCGTCGAGCATCACCGCGATCCGTTCCGCCTGGCCCGCCTCCGTGAAGAAGGCGTCGTCGCGGAGCGGCTCCCAGGGCTCGAGCTGCTCCCGGTTCCGCCGGTAGGCCCGCGCGAGGGGCTCGGCGTCCGACGGTTCGACGAGGCGCAGGCTTCCTCCGGGAGGCAGGGTGGATCGTGGCACCCGGCAACTGTAGTGCAGGGCGGGGACGAGGAACCGCGGTCGCCCCCGCTCCGGAGGCCCTCCGGCCCGGCCTTCCTGCCGGCGGGCCGCACTGGCACACTGTCCGCATGGCCTCGGCACCCGAACCCCGGATCGACGACTACATCGATGCGCTCCCGCCCTGGCAGCAGGAGATCTGCCGGACGGTCCGCCGACTCGTGCACGAGGCGGACCCGGAGGTGGAGGAGACGATCAAGCGCACGCGCCAGCCGTACTTCGTGCTGCAGGGCAACGTCTGCGCGCTGCTCGCCACCAGGGACCACGTCAATGTCTTCCTCTACGACGGCGGTCTCGCCCCCGACCCCCGGGGCATCATCACGGGCGGGCACACCAACTCCACGGGACGGACCGTCGCGGTGTACGAGGACCGGGCGCTCGACGAGGACGCGCTGCGGGAGATCTTCCGGGCCATCATCGCCGACAACCGCGCAGGCGGTTGGCGCACCCTGACGAAGCGTGCAAGCCTAGGCGGATGAGCCTCCTCCAGGACATCCCCGCGGGCACCGGCAGCATCTCCGCCTACGTGGCGCGCCCCGACGGCCCGGTGCGGGGCGGGCTGGTGCTCCTCCATGAGGTCTGGGGGCTCGTCGGCCACATCCGCGACGTCGCGGACCGCTTCGCGCGGGAAGGCTACGTGGTCGTCGCCCCGGACCTCCTCGCCGACCGGGGTATCACCGAGGAGAGCACCGCCGGCATCGGTGAGGCCATCGCCGGCCCGGACCCGGAGGCTCGCAACCGGGCCCAGCCGCGGCTGCGGGCACTGCTGGCGCCGCTGCAGGACCCCGGATTTGGTGCGCTCACGACGCAGCGGGTGCAGGCCTGCTTCGAGTTCCTGTCCGACGACCCCGAGGTGGCCGGACGCGTGGGGATCACCGGCTTCTGTTTCGGCGGTACGTACAGCTTCTCGCTCGCCGTCCACGAGTCCAGGCTCCTCGCGTGTGTGCCCTTCTACGGCCACGCCGACTTCTCCGCCGCGGACCTGGCGCGCATCAAGGCTCCCGTCCTGGCCTTCTACGGGCAGGACGACGGCGGGCTCGTCGCCGCGTTGCCGGCCCTCGAAGCGGCGATGGCGGAGGCAGGCGTGGACTTCACCGCCGCGGTCTACCCGGACGCGGGCCATGCCTTCTTCAACGACTCGAACCGCTTCGCGTACAGGCCCGGTCCGGCGGAGGACGCATGGGACCGCGCCCTGGACTTCCTCGCGCGCCACGTTGCCTGAGTCCACGGCACGCACGACGGAGAGGGAGCTGCCACCGCACCTCCGGCCCGCCGCCCTGGGCCTGGTCTTCCTCGGCGGCTCCGCGGGGACCCTTGCGCGCTTCGGCCTCGCCGAGGCCCTGCCGGCACCGGCGGGCCTTCCTCTCCCGATCCTCCTCATCAACATCACGGGTGCCTTCGCCCTCGGGTTGCTCCTCGAAGCGCTCGCCCGGCGGGGCTCGGACACGGGCGGCCGTCGGGCAGCCCGACTCCTCCTCGGCACGGGCTTCCTCGGCGGCTTCACCACGTACAGCGCGCTCGCCGTTGATTCCGCGGTCCTCGTGGGAGCCGGGCGCGCCGTCGAGGGCATCGCCTACCTCGTGCTGTCCGTCCTGTCGGGGCTGGCGACGACGGCGGCGGGCATCGCCGTGGGCAGCCGGACCCGCCCCCGCCCGCCGGGAGCGCCGGGGGCGGCGCCATGAGCGGAGGACTCGTGCTGGTGCTCGGCGTCGCGGGCGGGCTGGGCTCGGTGGCGCGCTTCCTGCTCGACGGCGCCCTCCGCGCGCGCGTCAGCAGTACCGTCCCCGCCGGCACCATGGCCGTCAACATCAGCGGGTCCTTCCTGCTCGGGCTCCTGACCGGACTCGTCCTCGCCGCAGCGCTCCCGCCCGCATGGACGCTCGTGGGCGGTACGGGTTTCCTCGGCGGGTACACCACCTTCAGCACGGCGAGCAGCGAGACCGTGCGGCTGCTCCAGGCCGGCCGGATCTGGCCCGCGGTGCTGTCCGGGGCGGGAACCGCGGCAGCGGCGCTCGCTGCGGCGGGGGCCGGGCTGTCGATCGGACTGCTGGTCGCCTGAGGTGCAGCCCTGGCCAACCGCTCCCGCACCGCCCGTCCACCTCGGGGAACGGCGGGGGAGACGGCGGGGACCGAGCGGATCCGTCCTCAGCGTCGGGCGATGACCAGATGGCGGACGCCGTCGAGCGTCAGCACCTGGCGCTCACCCTGATCCGTGAGGCACAGCAGGACCGCGGTGCAGGTGGGGCACCTCAGCACCATGCCCGGAGCCCGTGCGTAGAGCAGGGCGGTCGCCAGGGGTGCCGACGATCCGCAGCCGTCGCACGTGCAGTCCGCGCTCGTGAGGTCGGCGACGAACTGCTCGAGGGCACCTGCGAGGGCATTGCCGTCGAGGTGGTCCTGGTCCGGGGAATACTGCTGCTGGTCGTCCATCCCTATCCTCCGTATCGTTCGGTGCGGATGCAGCCGGCGTCGTGTCCGTCCGCCACGAGCCACGACGCGACGGACTCGACGAAACCCGTGGAGCCGCAGATGTAGATCACCGGATGGTCCTCGGGTGGGAAGCAGGCGGCAGTGACGGCGTCCCGCGTGAGCCGGCCGACGGGCCCGCCGTCGGGCGCGGTACGGGTGTAGGCGATGTCGATGGTGACCTGCGTGTCCTCCTGGCCGAGGACGGCGAGTTCACCGCGGTAGAACACGCTCTCGGGATCCCGGACGGAATAGAGCAGGCGTGCCGGCACCACCGAGCGGGCCTCCGAATGGGAGCGGAGCATCGCCATGAGGGGGACGATGCCCGATCCTCCGGCGATGAGCTGCAGCGGGCCTCCGAGGTCCGGGGTCCAGGTGAACCAGCCGCCCACCGGACCGCGGACCTCCAGCCGGTCTCCCACGGACGACGCGGTGACGAGGTAGGGGGAGACCTCCCCGTCGTCGAGCTCCTCGACCGTCAGCTCCAGTTCGTGGGGTGGGACCCAGGCCGCCACCGAGTACGAGCGCACGGCCTGGTAGCCGTCCTCGGCGGTGAGCCGCAGGTCCACGTGTTGCCCGGCCACTCCCGAGACGGCATCGGGGAAGCGGAGCCGCAGCGTACGCGCCATCGCGGTCTCGGGCCGGGCGGCGCTGATCTCTGCCGTGCGCCAGGTCCGCGTCACCAGTAGCGTTCCTCGCGCCACGGGTCCCCGTACATGTGGTAGCCGTTGGTCTCCCAAAAGCCCGGGATGTCCTGGTCCATCAGTCGGATGCCGCTGACCCACTTGGCGCTCTTCCAGAAGTAGAGGTGCGGTACGAGCAGCCGGGCCGGCCCGCCGTGCGCGGCCGCGAGCGGCTCGCCGTCGAACTCGTGGACGAGCCATGCCTTGCCGTCGAGGAGGTCGTCGAGCGGGATGTTCGTGGTGTAGCCGCCGTAGGAGTGCACCATCGAATAGTCGGACTCGGATTCCACGTCCTCGAACAGGGTGTCGAGGGAGACCCTGCGCCAGGTGGTGCCGAACTTCGACCAGTGGGTCACGCAGTGGATGTCCGTGGTGATGTCCTCCTGGGGCAGGACCTGCAGCTTTTCCACGTCCAGTGGTGCGTCTGGCCCTGGCCGGCCGCGATCTGGAATCTCCAGTCCGACCGGAGCACCTGGGTGTGGGGCCGGCGGACATGACAGGGAAGCCGTCCGTCGCGTACTGGCCCGGCGGGAGGTTCACGTCCCTGTTCCGGCGCCTGCCCGCGAAGCCTGAGGTCGGTATTGCCATGCGGTACTCCCGCCCGAGAAGCGCGCCGGTTCGGCGGTAGGAGAGACGTATGCCAGTCACCCGGCACTGTCCAGAGCGGCACCCGGCCGCGGAAGGGCGGACTAGGGTTGAACGGTGCCCGAGGAGACCTTCGACCTGCGTGCCATCGCCGTGGGAGCCTACGGCCCCTCGCTGCTCTACGGGGTGGCCACGGGCGCGATCCTGCCCGTCATCGCACTGACGGCACGCGACCTGGGCGCCGACATCGCGACCGCGGCCCTGGTCATCACGCTGTCCGGCATCGGGTCCCTGGTCACGAACGTCCCGGCAACCCTGATCGCCACGCGCTTCGGCGAGCGGAAGGCCCTGGTGGGTGCCGCCCTGTGGTGTGCGGCGGCGATGTTCCTCGCGCTCGCGGCTCCCACCCTGCCGGTGTTCGCGGCTGCCGTCTTCATGGTCGGAATGGCCGGCGCCGTGTTCGGGCTCGCGCGGCAGAGCTACCTGACCGAAGCCGTGCCGCCGTACTTCCGGGCACGGGCGCTCTCGACACTCGGCGGTGTCACCCGCATCGGGGTCTTCGTGGGTCCCTTCGCGGCAGCCCTCGCCATGGGAGCCCTCGGGCTGGACGGCGCGTACTGGGTGGGAGGAGTGGCGAGCCTCGCCGCTGCCGCCCTCAGCTGGCGCGTCCCGGAACTCGACGCACCGGGCCGGAGGCCGCTCTCTGCACGGAACGCGGTCGGGGCCGCCCTCGCGCCGCCGCCGGCTCCGACGGTGCGCTCCGTCATACGCAGCCATCGGCGGATCTTCGTCACGGTCGGCATCGGGGTGCTCCTCATCGCCGCCGTGCGGGCCACGCGACAGGCGGTGCTGCCCCTGTGGGCGGAGAGCATCGGCCTCGACGCTTCGGCGACGGCACTGATCTACGGGCTCTCGGGCGCGATCGACATGCTGATCTTCTACCCCTCGGGCAAGGTGATGGACGTCAGGGGCCGCCGGTGGATCGCCGTGCCGTGCATGCTCATCATGGGGACGGCCCCTGACCCTGCTGCCCCTCACCGCGGATGCCCCGGGCCTGCTGCTCGTCGCCCTGCTCATCGGCTTCGGGAACGGGATCGGGTCCGGCATCGTCATGACGCTGGGAGCCGATCTGTCGCCGACACCCGGCCGACCCCAGTTCCTCGGGATCTGGCGCCTGCTCACCGACGCCGGCACCATGGGTGGGCCCGCGCTGCTCTCGCTCGTGACGGCGCTGGCCACGCTCTCGGCGGGTATCTGGGCGACGGCGGCCCTCGGTTTCCTCGGTGCCGGGGTCCTTTGGTACTGGATCCCTCGTGCCACCCCGGGGTCGGCGGAGCCGGCGGCCACGCGGGCGTGACATCCGCCCTCGGGCATCAGTCCGGGGTGTGTTACGGGGAGAGCTGCTGGTCGATCGACACGGTACGGGGGACGACGACGTCCCCCGTATGGGCCGTGGTCACGGTCTCGATGAGCACGACGTGCGCCTCCGGCTCCGCCACCGGATTGTGGCGCACCCCCTTCGGCACCACGAAGAACTCGCCGGCAGCCAGGACGACGTCCTCCCGCCCCTCGAGCTGCAGCCGCAGCCTGCCCGCCACGACCAGGAACATCTCGTCCTCGTCGTCGTGTGCGTGCCAGACGAACTCGCCGGAGAGCCTGGCGACCTTCACGTACTGGTCGTTCACACGCCCCACCACGCGGGGGCGTCCAGAAATGCGTCACCCGGGCGAGTTCGTCGTCGATGTTCGTCTTGTCGATGTCCATGGACCCAGTGTGCATCAGCGTTCGGTAGCCCTACCGACGCGCCCGGCGCGTCCGCGCCCGCGCCGGGCGATAGCGCGAGCGGCCAGGGCGGCGCCGGCCGTCGCCACCACCCATGGACCGCCGACGACGATGGGGTCCAGCCAGGAGTGGTTGACGTCCGCGCGGCCCCTGCCCACCCGCGACGCGAGCCCGTGCCGGCGGCCCTCGGACAGCACGCCCGTCTCGGTCACCGGGTTGTCCGGCCGAAGGGTCGCGAGGGATGCCGCATGCGCCCCCCATGCGTCCACGCGGTCCCCGAGGATGAGCAGGAGCCAGTGAGCCGCGCGGGCCTCGCTGTACCGGTAGGCGTAGCGCCGGATACTGCCCGAGACACCCCTGAGCGGTGCGCTGGTGCCGAAGACCGGGGTCAGCTGCCCGTGCTCGATGGAACGCTCGCGGCCCTCCCCGCCCTGCTGCTCCTCGGGGTAGTCCCAGTGGGCGCCGGTGCTTCCCGGGTCGAAGACCTCTCGCGGGAAGGAGGGGCGGTCCTTCGGGTCGAGGTCCACGCCCCACCCGGGAATCCGGGCGCGGAGGGACTCCGCGGTGGGGATGTCCTTCGGCTTGTCCGCGACGTATGGCGTTGACGGGCTGGATGACGGCATGGTGGCCTCCTAGCTGGGATCCGCGATGACGAGCGTCTTGATGCAGTTGTCGAGCTTCGCCGAGAACATGTGGTATCCCTCGGCGATCTCCTCGAGGGGTATCCGGTGCGTCACGATGTCGTTGGGCTTCAGGTAGCCGTTCCGGATGTGCTCGAACAGGCGTGGCCACTGCCGTTTCACCGGGGTCTGGTTCATGCGCAGCGTCAGCCCCTTGTTGAGGGCGTCACCGAACTTCACGGCACTGAAGATCGGGCCGTAGGCTCCGACGACCGACACCGTGCCACCCTTGCGCGCCGAGTCGATGGCCCAGTTGAGGGCGATGGGGGAGCCGCCCTGCAGCTTGAGCTTGGTGCCGGTGACCTGCTGGAGGAAGTTGCCGTCCGCCTCCGCCCCGACGGCGTCGATCACGACGTCGGCGCCCAGGTAGTCGGTGGTCTTCTTCATCTCGACCACGATGTCGTCGTACTCCGCGAAGTTGAAGGTCTCCGCGTGCGCGAAGACACGGGCCTTCTCGAGGCGGTACTCGAGGTGATCGATGACGATGACGCGCCCGGCACCCATGAACCAGGCCGACTTCGCCGCATAGAGGCCCACGGGCCCCGCTCCGAACACCACCACGGTGTCCCCTTCGGCGATGTCGCCCAGTTGCGCCCCGAAGTACCCCGTGGCGAGGGCGTCCGTGAGCAGCACGGCATCCTCGCTGTCCATCCAGTCCGGGATGATCGCCGGTCCGACGTCGGCGAAGGGCACACGCACGAACTCCGCCTGCCCGCCGTCGTACCCGCCCGTCGTGTGCGAGTACCCGTAGATGCCACCCACCGCCGTTGCATTCGGGTTGACGTTGTGGCAGTTCGAGTACAGGCCGCGGGCGCAGAAGTAGCAGGATCCGCAGTAGACGTTAAAGGGCACCATCACGCGGTCGCCCCGCTGGAGGTTCTGGACGGACGGCCCCACCTCCTCGACGACGCCGATGAACTCGTGCCCGAACGTGTGGCCCACCCGGGTGTCCGGCATCAGCCCGTGGTAGAGGTGCAGGTCGGAGCCGCAGATGGCGGCCGTGGTGACGCGGACGATGGCGTCGTTCGGGTGCTCGATCTTCGGCATCGGCTTCTCTTCGACCCGGATCTTGTAGGGCCCGCGGTACACCATGGCTTTCATCGGTCGCCTCTCTCGTCGCTGGTCCGGCCAGCGTTGCACCGTCACGGCGGCGCTTCAACGGCTCGACGGCGGAGGGAAAGGGCGTGCGGAGGAGTCGCCGGAGTGTTACGGCTGCTGCTGGGCCGTCGTCCGGGCCTGGGCCGCGAAGAGCCATCCGGCGGCGGCCGAGAGCGTGAAGCCGACGCCGACGATCCAGGCGAGCCCCCACCAGAAGAACAGGGGCACGTTCGCCGTGCCGGGTTCGGGTGCCGGCCCGATGGCCTGCACGGAGAAGTACAGGGCCGCCGAGAGCACGAGGCTCCCGAGCCCGAGCACCCAGCACGCGACGAGCCAGCTGCGGACCGATGCCCAGTGCGTACCGAATCCCCGCCAGTTGTTCCAGGTGTCGCCGGTCCGCATGATGATCAGCCCGCCGACCAGGGTCCACGTGCCGACGACGAGGAGCGCCGCCACCACGTCGGCGGGCCGGTGCCAGAGGTTGATGAAGGTGGCCGCTCCGGCGAGGACGGAATACGACCCGCCCGCCGCTGCGGCGAAGGGACGCCAGCGCGGCGTCACGATGACGAACACGGCCGCGGCCGCGGACGCCGCCAGGGTCGTATGTCCCGACGGTAATGAATTGAAGGCGAGCGTCGCGACGCCGCGGTCCGGCCGATCGAACACGACGTTCTTCAGGATCTGCGTGGTGAGGTTCGACGCCAGGATCACGGCGACGGCGATGACCGCGGCCGCATACCGTCGACGCCGCAGGGCGACGAACAGGATCGCGGCGGCCGCGACGATCACCGAGATGGTGGGCAGCGTGTCCAGGAAGCGCAGGAAGGGCCCCTGGGTGTCCGGCGCCGCGACTCCTGCCTCGCGCCACGCGGACTCGTCGGCGAACTGGCCGGTGGTGGTGCGCACGAAGGCCCAGTAGGTCCAGCCCAGCGCGCTCGCACACGCCACGGCGGCCAGCACGAACAGCAGTGGCGAGCGTGCTGCCCGTGCCTGCCCGGTGGAGGTTCGCTGCGACGTCATCCACCCAATCGTTCCATACGATCCTGCGAGTCCCGTAACCGTCCCGTGACCTCCGGCCGGGACCGCGCCTCCCGTAGCCTGAGGTCGTGCACACCCCACCGTTCGCCCCACCGCCTTCCCCGCCGTCGCCCCTGCCGCTGCCCGGCCTGGCGGAGGTGGCCGGGTCGGCGCGCGTGGTCTCGGTGCCCATGCGGGTGAAGTTCCGGGGTGTCCTCCAGCGTGAGGCGCTCCTGGTTCGGGGACCGGCGGGATGGGGCGAATTCTGTCCTTTCCCCGAGTACGACGACGCCGAGTCCGCCCCGTGGCTCGCGTCCGCGATCGAGGCGGCCTGGCACGGCTTCCCCGAAGCCCTGCGGACATCGGTGCCGGTCAATGCCACGGTGCCGGCGGTCGGACCGGATGCGGTGGAGGGCGTGCTCTCCCGCTTCGGAGCGGTGGGCGCCGTCAAGGTGAAGGTCGCGG
Organism: Arthrobacter sp. MN05-02; assembly: GCA_004001285.1. Taxonomy (NCBI): domain Bacteria; kingdom Bacillati; phylum Actinomycetota; class Actinomycetes; order Micrococcales; family Micrococcaceae; genus Arthrobacter; species Arthrobacter sp. MN05-02. The sequence continues at coordinate 2,824,558 of AP018697.1, read as the reverse complement.
AGAAGGGACAGGACCTTACGGCCGATATCGCCCGCGTCGCGGAGGTGCGCAGGCTCCTCCCGGAGGCGGGGATCAAGGTGGATGCCAATGGCGGCTGGGATGTCGGGGAAGCCCTGGCCGCGCTCGACGCGCTGGCGCGCTTCGACCTGCAGTACGTGGAACAGCCCGTACCGGACATCGCAGGCCTGCGGACGGTGCGGCTCGAACTGCGCCGACGCGGACACCGAGTCCTGGTGGCCGCCGACGAGAGCGTCCGCCGGCAGGACGACCCGCTGCGCGTCGCCCGCGAGGACGCGGCCGACATCCTGGTCATCAAGGCCCCGCCGCTCGGCGGGGTCCGGCGCGCCCTCGACATCATCGGGCGGGCGGGCCTGCCCGCCGTCATCAGTTCCGCCCTGGACACCTCCGTCGGGATCCGGGCCGGTGTCGCCCTGGCGGCCGCCCTGCCGGACCTCCCCTATGCCTGCGGTCTCGCGACGGTGTCGCTTCTGGCCGGTGACGTCACCGACGCACCGCTGGTGCCGGACCTCGGGCGGATCGGGGTGCGGCAGGTCGAGGTCTCCGAGGAGAAGCTGCGCAGGTTCGCCGCCCCTCCCGGCAGGAGGCAGTGGTGGCTGGAACGCCTGGACAGGGCCTACGCTCTCCTGGCCGACGGACCTCGGCAGTCCCCCGGCCGGTAGGACGACCTGCGAGAATCACCCGGCGGAACGAGGCGATCGACCTCCCGCAGAACCGTGTCTGCACCGGGGTCCCGTGGCATCCCGGACAGGCCCCGCCGAGACAGCCTGTTCGACGCCTTCGTCCAGGCCACCAGGGAACGACACCTCGGCCGTGCCCTTCCGCCGCCCGTCGACGCCGGCCTTTAGGGCATGGACCTCCAGGCGAGGCGAGCCGCGACGTGATCTGCCGGGGGACCTGTTCGATCGCCGTTCACGCGGCGTTCACCGGCAGGGACCGTGGCCGTTCAGGGAACCCCGGGAGGGTGGAGGCGAACCCGATCGTCCCTGGAAGAGGTACCACCCATGACTGAAACCGCGCGTCGCCTGCTGCCCATGCTCGGCCACACCAAGGGAAAGCGCAGTGCCGTCACCTGCGCACTCAAGTGTGACAACGCGTGTTCCGACGCCGTCTGCAACACATCCGCCAACAACTACTTCCGGGACATCGTCTCGAGTGAGTTCTCACGCCGCAGCGCTCTCGGTGCCGGTGCTGCGGGTGTGCTGACGCTGCTCGTCGGTATGCAGACCGGAGCGGGCCCGGCCCAGGCCGCACCGCCGCCCGGCAAGGGCTACCTGAAGAGCAACCTGCCGTTCGAGCCGATCGCGCCCGTGGATGCCCTGGTCGACGACATGACGGTGCCGCAGGGCTACGGCTGGAAGCCGGTCATCCGCTGGGGCGATCCCCTGTTCAGCACGTCTCCCGCCTTCGACCCCGAGCACCAGACCGCCGCCGCGCAGGCGCTGCAGTTCGGGTACAACTGCGACTACACGGACGTCCTCGAGGTCGAGGGCAGCAAGGGCCGCCGCGCGGTGCTCTTCGCCAACCACGAGTACACGAACGAGACCATCATGGTGCCGCCCACGCTCGCCGCCGTCGAGGTCCGCGGCATCGGCAAGGCAGCCCACGGACTGTCCGTCGTCGAACTCGAGCGCAAGAACAAAAACAAGCCGTGGTCCTACGTGCAGGGCGCCCCGCTGAACCGCCGCTACCTGACCACCACCCCGTACGAGGTGACGGGCCCCGCGGCCGGCTCCGACCTGCTCAAGACCAAGGACGACCCCACGGGCCGCAGCATCCTCGGCACCCTCGGCAACTGCGCCGGCGGCACCACGCCCTGGGGCACCATCCTCTCCGGCGAGGAGAACTTCAACGGCTACTTCGTGGCCACCGGCACCAGCGACGGCGACCGCCGCTACGGCATCACGAACCGCCCGACCGCACGGGGCTGGGAGATCGACGAGCCGCGCTTCGACACGCGGAACGCCGGCTACGAGAACGAGAAGCACCGCTTCGGCTACATCGTGGAGGTCGATCCCTTCGACCCCACCTCCACCCCGAGGAAGCACTCCGCACTCGGACGCTTCAAGCACGAGGGCGCCAACGTGACCGTCGCCTCCGACGGCCGTGTCGTGGCGTACATGGGCGACGACGAGCGCTTCGACTACCTGTACAAGTTCGTGTCGAGGAACAAGGTCCAGCCCGGCACCAGCGCCGCCGCCCGCAAGGCCAACATGACGCTGCTGAGCGAGGGTTCGCTCTACGTCGCGCGCTTCCAGGGCAACTCCGTGGCCGAGATCGACGGCACCGGTACGCTGCCCACCGACGGCGCGTTCGACGGCGTCGGCGAATGGCTCCCGCTGCTGATCGACAACCAGTCTGTCGTGGCCGGCATGACGGCCGCCGAGGTTTCCGTCTTCACGCGCCTCGCCGCCGACACGATGGGCGCCACGAAGATGGACCGCTGCGAGGACGTGGAGCCCAACCCGGCCACGGGCAAGGTCTATGTCGCCTGCACCAACAACACCAACCGCGGCGTCGGCTCGAATGCCCGCACGGACGAGGCGAACCCGCGGGCGCAGAACCGCGACGGCCACATCGTCGAGCTGTCGGAGGCGGGCGGCAACGCGTCCGGGACCCGGTTCACCTGGAACCTGCTGCTGGTCTGCGGCGATCCGGCCCGAAACCAGGCCACCTACTTCGGCGGCTACCCGAAGGACAAGGTCTCGCCGATCTCCTGCCCCGACAACGTGGCCTTCGACTCCCAGGGCAACCTGTGGATCTCCACCGACGGCCAGCCCAGCACGGTGGGCTTCAACGACGGCCTGTTCAAGGTGGGCCTGGAAGGAGCCGAGCGCGGCCGCGTGCAGCAGTTCCTCGCGGTGCCGCGGGACGCCGAGACCTGCGGTCCGGTCATCCACGACCAGGACGGCACCGTCTTCGTCGCAGTGCAGCACCCCGGCGAGGACGGGAGCTGGGCGGCCCAGACCTCCTACTTCCCCGACTACGTGCCGGCCGGCACCGTCCCGGCGAGCGGAGCGGCCGCCCTTCCGCGCCCGTCGGTGGTCCAGGTCTACCGCACCTAGGTTCCGAGGAGCACTCCACGGGGCGAGGACGGCAGCACTGTGCACCTCTCGACGCACCCCCTCCCGCGGGAGGGGGTGCGTCCGCGTCCGGGATGTGAGGATGGATCCGTGACCGATTCCGCCGTATCCCGCCCAGCTCCGCTCGACTCCGCCGCTTCGGCCGCACGCGCGGTGCGCGCGCTCATCGCGGGCGGCGTCACCGACGTCGTCGTCGCTCCCGGATCCCGCAGTGCGCCCCTCGCCTATGCCCTCGCGGAGGCCGAGGCGGCCGGCCAGGTGCGCCTGCACGTGCGCATCGACGAACGCTCGGGAGCCTTCACCGCCCTGGGACTGGCGCTCGGAGGCCAGCGGCCGGCGGCCGTGGTGACGACGTCGGGCACGGCGGTGGGCGAGCTCCTTCCGGCGGTCATGGAGGCGAACCATGCCGCTGTGCCCCTGGTGGTCGTCTCCGCCGACCGGCCCGGCGAGCTCCGGGGGACCGGCGCCAACCAGACGACGGTGCAGCCCGGGCTGTTCGGCGTGCACGTTCGAGCGGCCCTCGACGTCGGCGCCGGCGAGGACCCGTCGATCCCCGTCGCGGAGGCACTCCGCACGGCCCTCGGTCGTCCAGCGGACGGGGCGGCGGCTGGGACGGCGGCGCCGGGGCCCGTGCACCTCAACCTCGCGTTCCGCGATCCGCTGGTGCCCGACGGCGCGGCCGAGGGGACTGCAGCAGGCGACGAACCGCCCGCGCCGGCCCTCGAGGCACCTCCCGGGGACCGGGCAGTGGTCGATGCCCGCCCGGGCGCCGGCAGCACCGTCGGCAGCACCACCGGCAGCACCACCGTCGTCGTCGCGGGGCATGGCGCCGGCGAACTCGCGGCCGTCTTCGCCGCCCACCTGGACCTCCCGCTGCTCGCCGAGCCGTCGTCGAACGCGCGCTTCGGCAGCAGCGCGATCGCCCCGTACCGGCTGCTGCTCGAGCACCTGGGCCCCGCGATCACGCGCGTCGTGACCTTCGGCCGCCCCACGCTCTCCCGGCCGGTGACCGCCCTGCTGGCGCGTCCCGACGTCGAGCACGCGCTGTACCTCCCGGGGCCTGTGGCCTGGTTCGAGGAGGGCAGGCGCCCGGAGCGCATCATCGACGACCTGCCCGAACTGCTCGCCTTCGCAGGCCGCGGCAAGGAGGGCTGGCTGCGTTCCTGGCGGGAGGCCGGAGCGACGGCGGAAGCGGTGATCCAGTCCCTCCTCGCCGACGAGGAGCGCATCACCGGACTCCACCTCGCGGATGCCGTGTGGGAGCACACGGACGGCAACCTGGTGCTGGGGTCCTCCAATCCCATCCGAGACGTGGACCTCGTGGGCGCCACCGACTGGCATCCGCTCGAGGTCTTCGCCAACCGCGGGCTGGCGGGCATCGACGGCACCGTCTCGACCGCCACCGGGGTGGCGCTCGCCGCCGGCATCCCGACTCGTGTACTGATGGGCGACCTGACGTTCCTGCACGATGTCGGCGGACTCCTCCTCGGCAACGGTGAGCCTCAGCCCGACCTGCACATCGTGGTCCTCAACGACGGCGGCGGAGGGATCTTCGGCCTGCTCGAGCACGGCGCGGAGTCGACGAGGGCGCGCTACGGTGCCGCCGTCGAACGGCTGTTCGGCACCCCGCACACCGTGGATCTCGCGGCGATCGCTGCCGCCCACGGACTGCTGTACGAGCGCGCGACGACGCTGGACGAGCTGCATACGGCGATGGAGCGGCCCATCCGGGGCCGCTCCATCCTCGAGGTCCGTGCCGAGCGGGCGACGCTCCGGGACCTCCATGCACGCATCCGCCGTGCTGTGGCGGACGGATTCCTCTAGCTACAGCACCTTCGAGAGGAACAGCTTCGTCCGCTCGTGCTGCGGGTTCCCGAGGACGTCCTCGGGCTTGCCCTGCTCCACGACGACGCCACCGTCCATGAACACCACGCGGTCGCCGACCTCGCGGGCGAAGCCCATCTCGTGGGTGACCACCATCATGGTCATGCCCTCCTTGGCGAGCTGCTTCATGACCTCGAGCACGTCGCCGACGAGCTCGGGGTCCAGCGCGCTGGTCGGCTCGTCGAACAGCATCATGTCCGGGTCCATGGAGAGCGCACGTGCGATCGCGACACGCTGCTGCTGGCCGCCCGAGAGCTGCGCGGGGAAGGCGTCCGCCTTTTCCGCGAGGCCCACCTTGGCGAGGTTCCTGCGGGCGATCTCCGTGGCCTCGGCCCTACCCCGCTTCTTCGCCCGCTGCTGCGCGAGGGTCAGGTTCCTCAGGACCGTGAGGTGCGGGAACAGGTTGAACTGCTGGAACACCATGCCGATGCGCGTCCGCACGTCGTCGAGGTCCGTCTCGCTGTCCGTGATGTCGACGCCCTCCACCATCACGGTGCCGCTGGTGGGCTCCTCGAGGCGGTTGACGCAGCGCAGCAGCGTGGACTTGCCGGAGCCCGAGGGGCCGATCACGCAGACCACCTCGCCCTGGTCCACGTGGAAGTCGATGCCCTTGAGCACCTCGTTGCTGCCGAAGGTCTTGCACAGTGCCCGGACCTCGATCGCGGGGACGGCCGCGGCCGATCCGCGGGATGCGGCACCCGATGCTGGCTGGGCCACCGGAATCACCGGCCTCTCTTGTTGTGTCGTTCGAGCTTCGCGACCAGCTGGGTCAGCGGCAGCGTGATGACCAGGTACATCATTGCGGCGACCACGAGCGGGGTCGCGTTCGCCTGGCTGGTGAGGGCGTCACGGGAGAACGTGGTCAGCTCGCGGTCGCCGATGGCCATGCCCGCGATGAACAGCAGGGAGGTGTCCTTGATGAGGATCACGAGCTCGTTGGTCAGCGGGGGGGTGATGATCCGGAAGGCCTGCGGGAGGACGACGGTTACCATGGTCCACGCGGAGTTCATGCCAAGCGAGCGCGCGGCCTCGACCTGCCCCTTGGGCACCGCCTCGATGCCGGCTCGGATGGTCTCCGCGATGTAGGCGGAGGAGACGATGATGAGGGCGATCAGGCCCGCGCCCGCATTGCCGCCCGGAGGGCGCCACTGCAGGGCGATCGGGACGGCGTAGGCGAAACCAAAGATCACGAGCAGGGCCGGGAGTCCGCGGAAGAGCTCGATGTAGGCGGTCGCGAGCCAGCGGTACGGGAGCACCGGAGAGAGCTTCATGAGCGCGAGGACGAGTCCGAGCAGAAGACCTCCGACGAACGCGATCGCGGTGTAGACGACGGTGTTCTTCGCGGCGATCGTGACGATCTCCGGGAAGGTCGCCGCAGCGACGTCGAGGTCGAAGAAGTTGGACTGGATCCTGCCCCAGTCGGCGGAGAGTATGACGAACAGGACGACGGCGGCGAATACCGCGTAGAGGACGCCCTGCGTGAGGCGTCTGCGTGTCGATCGTTTCACGCGGGGGGAACTACCTTCCTTCACAGAAGTGGAGCCCGCGCGGCCGGGAGTCGTCCTGGCCGCGCGGATCGGGGGGCTACTCCGCGAAGTAGGAGTCGTAGATTTCCTGGTACCTGCCGTTGTCGCGCAGGGTGGCGAGCTGCTCGTTCACCGCGGTGACCAGCGCTTCGCTGCCGTCCTTCGCCATGATGAAGCCGTACTGCTCGTCCGTCGGGTATTCCTCGGCGATGGTGAAGGAGCCGTCCTCCGTGTGGCCGATGTTGACGGGGAGGTCCTGCAGCAGGGCGTCGACGTTCCCGGCCTGGATCGCGGCATACATCTCGGCGTCGGAAGGGAACGCGACCAGTTCGGCCTCGGGTGCGTTCTCCCCAGCGTAGGTCTCGCCGGTGGTGCCCTGCTGGACGCCCACCTGCTTGCCCGCGAGGTCCTCGATCGAGGCGATGTCTGAGTCGGCGGGGACCAGGAGGGGACTGCAGCGAATCGTAGTACGGGTCCGAGAACGCGAGGTTCGCCTGGCGCTCCTCGGTGATGGTGACGGCGCTCGCGCCGATGTCGCACTGGCGGGCCGCCAGCACGGCACCACTCTGGAGGCCGTTGAATTCGACGTCCTGCACGGCGAGCTCGAGGTCCATGCCCGCGGCGATCTCCTTCATGAGGTCCATGTCGAAGCCGGTGTACTCGCCGTTCTCCTCGAACTCGAAGGGCGGGTAGGGGATGTCCGAGCAGACGGTCAGCGAACCCTCGGAGACGAGGTTCAGGCCACTGTCCCCGCCGGAGCCGGCCGCGGCGTCGTCGGAACCTCCGCCGCACGCGCTGAGCGCGAGGGCACCGGCGGCCAGGGCGGCCAGCATTGCGGATTTCTTGGAAAGCATGGGTACCTCACTTGAACGGACGGGATGAAGCGGAAAAGGTCCTGCTGATTCTAACGAGCGAAGAGAGATGTGCATCACAGGCTACAGGTATTGCTTATTGGTAACCAAGGGCAGGGCTCAGCGGCTCAGCCCGAGTGCCTCGATCATGGGCCGGAACTTGCTCCACGTCTCCGCCAGTTCCGCTTCGGGCTGCGAGCCCTCGACGATGCCGCAGCCCGCATACAGCCGCACGCGCGTTGGGGTCTCGACGACGGCGCCCCGCAGGGCGATGCCCCACTCCCCGTTGCCGCCGGCGTCGATCCACCCCACCGGCCCGGCGTAGGGGCCGCGCTGCAGGTGCTCGAGTTCACGGATCAGTGCACCCGCGACGGTGGTCGGGGTGCCGCAGACGGCGGCGGTCGGATGGAGGGCCTGGACGAGGGCCAGCGACGTCGGGATCTCGCCGTCGGCGTCGGGGGCGAGCTGCGCCGTGACGTCGGACGCGAGGTGCCACACGTTCGGCAGCTGGAGGACGAACGGCTCGCTGTGCGACGTCATGGAACTCGTGAAGGGCTCGAGCGTCTCGGTGAGCGAGTCGATCGCGATCTGGTGCTCGTGGAGCTGCTTCTCGGATCCGGCCAGCACCCGTGTGGGGTAGTCGGGGTCGCCCGCGGGTGCGTTGGCGCGGTCGAGGGTGCCGGCGAGGACGCGGGCCCGGGCGGTGTTGTCCTCGACCTTGATCAGCATCTCCGGCGTCGAGCCGATCAGGCCGTCGACCGCGTAGGTCCAGCAGTCCTCGTACCGGACGGCGAGTTCGCGCAGCACCTGGGCGGTGGCGACGGGCGTCTCGAGGTCCGCGACGACGTCGCGCGCGAGGACGAGCTTGCTCAGTTCGCCGGTCTGGACGTGCTTCACGCCCTCGGCGACGGCGAGCTTGTACTGCTCCTCGCTCAGGACGCCGGGGCCGAGCCTGTCACCGGGGCTGGGGGAGCGGTCGGCGTCGGGCTCGACGAGGTAGGCGGCGAGGGTGGCCTCGGCCGCCTCGGCGGTCAGGTCGGCCTCGGCGTCGTCGGTGATGAACGTCAGCCAGCTCCGGCCCTCGCTGCAGCCGACCACCACCTCGGGGACGATCAGGCGCGATTCGTGCGGCGAGGTCTTGGAGAAGGCGAAGGACCCGAACGCGATGAGGCCGGACCCGGGGACGCCGAGCTCGTTCACGACCTCCGCACCCGCGAGCTCGCGTCGCCACCACTCCTGGGCCTGCGTGAAGCGGTCCGGACCGGTCACGGTGAACCTCGCGGTCTCGCCGTACGCCACGAGTCCGCCACCGCGCCGGATCCAGGTGTGGGCGTCGTTCCGGACCACGTACTCGAGGAGACCCGACTGGGGGTCCATGGCGGCGCGTCCCACCGTGATGCTGCGGAGCCCGCGGGACTGTCCGGGCGCAGGCGTCAGCGCGGTGAGGGACGGAGTGCTCATGATGCTCCAAGCGTACTCCGCGGTCCTGCGGCGTATCCGTGCGGCATCGTGAGCTTGGGCACGTGCGCCGCGGCCGTGCCGCCGCCGTCGTCCCCGCGGGGCAGCCGACGCGGATTAGGTGCCGGGTGTTTGTTTGAGACAATGAACGGGTGAATCGTGCATCGCTGGAGAAGCGTCCTGACGAAGTAGCAGCCATGTTCGACGACGTGGCGCCCAAGTACGACGTCGTCAACGACGTCCTGTCGATGGGGCAGACGCGCCGCTGGCGCCGGGTCGTCGTGGATGCCGTGGGCGCCGAACCGGGTCAGCGCGTCCTGGACCTCGCGGCCGGTACCGGGACCTCGAGCGAGCCGTACGCGGACGCGGGGATCGACGTCGTCGCCTGCGACTTCTCGCTCGGCATGCTGAAGGTCGGCAAGCGCCGGCGGCCGGACATCGACTTCGTCGCCGGCGACGCCACGAACCTCCCGTTCGCCGACAACTCCTTCGACGCGTCCACCATCTCCTTCGGGCTCCGCAACGTCGACGAGCCGCAGAAGGCCCTCGCGGAGATGCTGCGGGTCACGAAGCCGGGCGGCCGGCTGGTCATCGCCGAGTTCTCCTCGCCCACCGTCGCGCTGTGGCGTACCACCTATACGGAGTACCTGATGCGGGCGCTGCCGGCGATCGCGCGGAGGGTCAGCTCCAATCCCGACGCCTACGTCTACCTCGCGGAATCCATCCGCGCCTGGCCGAACCAGGACGAGCTCGCCGCCTGGATCGGCGAGAGCGGCTGGAACGACGTCGAATACCGGAACCTCAACGGCGGGATCGTCGCCGTCCACCGCGCCACCAAGGCGCCGGCGGCACCGGGCGAGGAACCGCTCCTGCCGGGGCAGGTCCGCCTGCGCCGGATCTCGGCGGCCGTCTAGGTGTCCGTCCTCATCGTCGGTGCCGGCCCGGCCGGTTCCACCGCGGCCTACTACCTCGCGAGCGCCGGCATCGAGGTCACGGTCCTCGAGAAGACCTGGTTCCCCCGCGAGAAGGTGTGCGGCGACGGACTGACGCCCCGCGCCACACGTGAACTGCAGCTCCTCGGCCTGCCGCACGACGAGAGCGAGGGGTGGCGCCGCAACAAGGGCCTGCGGCTCATCGCGGGCAAGCGGACCGTCGAGGTGCCCTGGCCCGAACTGAGCGACTTCCCCGACTACGGTCTGGTGCGCACGCGCCTCGGCTTCGACGAGGCCCTCGCGCAGCACGCCCGGACCGCAGGCGCCATGATCCTCGAGGGCCATTCGGTGACCTCGGCGCAGCGCGACGAGGCCGGGCGCGTCACCGGGGTGACCGCCAACCTGCTGGACGCCGAGGGACGCAAGACCGGCGAGACGCGCACCTTCACGGCCGACGTCGTCCTCGCAGCGGATGGCAACTCCACCCGCACCGCCGTCAGCCTCGGGCTCCAGAAGCGCGACGACCGGCCGCTCGGCGTCGCCGTGCGCACCTACTTCACCAGTCCCCGCACGAACGACGACTGGATGGAGGGCTGGCTCGAGCTGCCGGACGCCACCGGGAAGCCCCTGCCGGGGTACGGGTGGGTCTTCGGCGTCGGCGACGGGACCTCCAACGTGGGCCTCGGCATCCTCAACTCCTCCGCGGAGTTCGGGAAGCTCGACTACAAGCAGGTCCTGCGCGACTGGACCGCGGGGATGCCGTCGGAGTGGGGCTTCGCGCCCGAGAACCAGGTCGGGGAGATCCGCGGAGCCGCACTGCCCATGGGCTTCAACCGCACGCCGCACTACAGCCCCGGGCTGCTGCTCCTCGGCGACGCCGGCGGCATGGTGTCACCGTTCAACGGCGAGGGGATCTCCTACGCGATGGAGTCGGCGCGGTACGCCGCCGAGTTCATCGAGCGGGCGCAGGGTGTCGCCTCGCCGCTCGGACGCGACCAGGTCCTGTCCGGGTACGCGCCGTACGTGCGGGAGCAGTGGGGCAGCCACTTCACGCTCGGCCGCATCTTCGCGCAGCTCATCGGCAAGCCCGCCATCCTGTCCCTGGCCCTGCGGACCGGTATGCCCGTGCCGGTGCTCATGCGCTTCGTGGTGCGCATGCTGGCGAACCTGACGGACGCCGGCGGTCGGGGCTTCGAGGATCGCGTCATCCATCTCCTCGAGTCGCTCGTGCCCCCCACCTCCAACCAGCCGTCCCTGACGGGCCACCTGCGTGCGCAAAGCGCCGCCCTCCTTGGTTAGTCTTAGACCGTGACACAATCCTTCAACTCCGGCTGGACCAGCGTGGGTCTGAACAGCGCGCTGGATACCGCGGACATCCCGGACGACGCCGATGCCCTGCGTCTGCCTCCCGGCTTCGCCCTCATCGCCGAGGACCCGGAACTGGGGCCGTCCGTCTCGTCCTGCCTCGCGGAGGTCGAGAAGCAGCTGCGCGGAGCGATCGCCAATTCCGATCCCCTTGCCGACGCCACCAGCCGCCACCTCGTCGAGGCCGGCGGGAAGCGCATCCGCCCCCTGCTCACCATCCTCGCCTCCCACCTCGGCAACCCGGCGCGCACCAAGGTGGTCCAGGCGGCCGTCGTCGTCGAGCTGACACACCTCGCCACGCTGTACCACGACGACGTCATGGATTCCGCGCCGTTCCGGCGCGGAGCCCCGACCGCCCACGAGGTATGGGGCAACTCCGTCGCCATCCTGACCGGCGACCTCATCTTCGCCCGGGCCTCCATCCTGGTCTCCGAACTCGGCGGCGAGGCGCTCGGGATCCAGGCGCGGACGTTCGAGCGGCTCTGCCTCGGCCAGCTGCACGAGACGGTCGGACCGAGCGACGGCCAGGACGACCTCGAGCACTACCTCTCGGTCATCGCTGACAAGACCGGTTCCCTCGTGGCGGCCTCCGGGCAGCTCGGCGCCCTCTTCGCGGACACCCCGCCGGAGGTCGTGGACGTGATGGTCTCGTACGGCGAGAAGGTGGGCGTCGCGTTCCAGCTCGCCGACGACGTCATCGACGTCACGGGTCTCAAGGTGAAGTCCGGCAAGGCTCCCGGCACCGACCTCCGCGAGGGCGTCCCCACACTGCCCGTCATCCTGCTGCGCCGCGCCGCGGCTGCCGGCGACTCCTCGGCGGCCGACGTCGTCGCGCTCGTCGACAGCGACCTCTCCTCCGATGAAGCCCTCGCCGGCGCCGTCGCCGCCGTGCGCTCGCACCCGCAGACGCAGGAGGCCTGGGCCGTGGCCCAGCAGTGGGCCGACGACGCCGTCGCGGCCCTCGACCCGCTCCCGGACAGCGTCGTGAAGCAGGCCCTGGCGAGCTTCGCGCAGGCCGTCGTCAGCAGGGACGTCTAGCGCCGCCGTCGCACCTGCAGTGCCGCGCCTTGCCGCCGTGCCTGCGCCTTCGTGCACGGCTTTCCGGCTGAAGGTCCTTGATGATCGGCGTGTCCCATGGCGACACGCGTGCGCCATGGTGAAACGCGTGCACGACGCCGCATCCTCATGTGCCGCTGCACCCCGAGGCCCGTCCACATAGCGGTGGGCCCGGCGTCGATCACGGGCGGCAGCCGCTTGGGTTGGTCCATGACGATCGAGCAGATCCTCGCGGCATCGGGCGGTGTGGCTTCCACGGGTGCCCTGCTGAAGCGCGGGGTTGGGGAGCGGGCGATCGAGCACTATCTCGGCGACGGCAGGCTTCTCCGCGTTCGACGGGGGGTCCTGGCTCTTCCCGACGCCCCACCGGAGTTCGTCCGGGCGGTGGGTGCGGGAGCACGGCTCACGTCTGTCTCCGCCGCGGTCCACTACGGGCTGTGGCGCGTCCGACCTGCGATCGGGGTGCATGTCAGCCGGCCGGCCCGCTCGGTCGCAGGCTGCATCAATCATCGGGTCGTCACCGTTCCTCCGCACTCCCGGCTGCCACTCGTCGGTCTGGCCGACGTGCTGGTGCACGTGCTGCAGTGCCGGCCTGCCGACGAGTCGGTCCCCATGGTCGAGTGTGCTCTGCGACGCGGCGACACCGTGGCGGCGTTCCTTGAGTCTCGGCTGCCCGGGAAGCGCAACGGCAGGGCACGCGGAGCATTGGCCTCGGTCGACCTCACCGGGGAATCGGCGATCGAGGTCGTCACGCGACTCCTGCTGCGCGGCGCCGGTCTCCGTGTTCGCTCGCAGGTCCGGATAGCGGGTGTGGGGCGGGTCGACTTCCTGGTCGAGGAATGCCTCGTCGTGGAGATCGACGGCGCGGCGTTCCATTCGGACCGTCAGGCGCTCCGGCGCGACCGCAGGAGGAACAACATGACGGTGATCGGCGGCTACCTCGTGCTGCGTTTTTGCTACGAGGACGTCATGTTCCGGCCGGAGGACCTTCTCGCCATGGTCTTCAAGGCCCTCGGGCACCGGCCCGTGCGCTGACATCGATGGCGAGGTGCGGCTTCCTGCACCGCTTTCGTGGGCACCCGACCCTGCAGACCGGCGTGTCCTCGCACGACACGCTCTTGTTGCCCGAAACCCGTGCACGAAGCCGCAGCAGGGCGGGAAGCCGGTGGGCGCTACACCGTCGGGAGGAAGGACCTCAACTCGTCGGCCTTCCGCGCCCTGATCGCCGGGTCCACGATGGGCCGCTTCGGGGTGAAGTAGAAGCCGTCGTCGTGCCAGCGGGGCAGCACGTGCTGGTGGTAGTGCCATACGTGCTGGCTGCCGGCGGGCTCGTTGTGCTGCCGGGTCGAGACGCCGTCGGGCGCCCACGCCCGCTTGATGGCGATCGCGATGTCGCGGGTCATCGTCATGATGCGGGCGGCGACGTCGTCGGGCAGTTCGTAGAGCAGCTCGACGTGCTCACGCGGCGTGATGAGTACGTGCCCCGGATTCGGCTCGAAGCCGTGCGACGCGATGAACGCCAGCACGAGGTCGTCGGAGTAGACGACGTCACCCGGTCGGCACAGGTTCCTCGGGTTGCTGAAGTCCCCCCGCGCGAGGTCGCAGAACGGGCACCGGTACCCGTCGGGAGCGTGGTGGGCGAATTCCATCAGTCCTCCCCGTCCTCCTCGAAGACCCACTCGAACAGGTCGAGGACGTACTCGCTGAACGTGCCCTCCTCGCTCTGCCACTCGCCGCGTGCGTTGTTGCGGCGCCAGACGATGGGGTCCGGGACGTCCAGCTGGTCGGCCCGCATCCCCCACGTGTACTGCTCGTCCTCGTCCTCGAGGAACAGGAGGAAGCCGTCCTCGATCTCGAGCTCGTCGGGGTCCCAGAAGAAGTGGAACGCCTCCATGATGTCCTCGGTGGCTCCCACGGCGCGGTAGAACTCGTGCAGGGCGAGGGGGAGTTCGAAGTCCTTGCCCGCGAGCATCCCGGCGAGCTCGTCCTCGGACAGGCCGTCCTCCTCGACCCACTCGCCCTCGAAGTACTGAGGCACCAGGGCGCGGAATCGGTCGGAAAAGAGCTCAGTCACAGGTACTCCAGGAGTGGCGGCGGGGGATTCCCCCATCCTAGCCGCCGCGTCCGGCGCCGGGGCTACCTCCGGGTGGGGGAGGTGCGTGCCGCGAGTGGCGCGTGCCAGCCGTAGCGCCAGGCGAGGACGCGCAGCGAGAACACGAGCGACGCCGCCAGCATGCCCGTGACCAGCGTGAAGGTGTCCGTCAGGTACAGCACGGTGACGACGGCGGCGCCGAGCATCGCGGGCAGCGCGTAGATGTCCCGGGGGTCGAAGAGCTGCGGGATCTCGTTGGCGACGACGTCGCGCAGCAGGCCGCCGCCCACGGCCGTCGTGACGCCCAGGAGGGCGGCGGAGACCGGGTTGAGGCCGACGTCGAGGGCCTTGATGGTGCCGGTGATGCAGAACAGGGCGAGGCCCGCGGCGTCGAAGAGGACGAGGACGCGCTTGACGCGCTCCACGCCGGAGAACACGAAGTAGACGAGCACGGTGGCCAGCAGGGGAGGCACCAGGTAGGCGGGGTTGTTGAACGCCGCCGGCGGGACGTCGATGATGAGGTCCCGTGCCACGCCGCCGCCCAGCGACGCGAGCGACGCGAGCAGGAGGGACCCCACGAGATCGAAGCCCTTCCGTGCGGCCAGCAGGCTGCCGGACACGGCGAAGAAGAACACGCCGAGGAGGTCGGCGGCGAGGGCGATGTGTGAGGCGGTATCCATCTCTTCCTTCGTCGGGCCGGAACGGCGTCGGGCGGGTCGGTGGGACGGAGGACGCCGACCGGGGCATTCCGGCCCCGACCAGCATGACAGAGGCGGCGCGGTCCGCGGGCTCCGCACTAGGCTGGGGCCATGACGAGCGGATACGCGGCCGGCACGGACCCCGTCGAACCGAGCGCGCATGACGGCTCGCGGGCCATGCGTGTCGCGTGCCGACTGATCAGCCTGCTGCCCACCAAGAGGAACCTGACCGGGACGGACTGGGTCAACAGGAAGTACCCGGGCCGGACGTACCCGTCGGCGGCGGCCGTCCCGTGGACGTTCAAGCACACCCACACGATCCAGGAGAAGCGGATCGACGGCGTGCGCACGCTCACCGTCCGGCCGCTGCTCGGCACCACGCGGTCCCACATCATCTACACGCACGGCGGGATCTACCTCAACGAGTTCGGGCGGCCGCACTGGTGGATTCTCGCCGAGCTGACCAAGCGCACGGGCGCTGCCGTGACCGTCCCCCTCTACCGCCTGGCACCGGAGAGCACCTACCGCGAGGCCTTCCCCTACCTGGTGTCCGTGTACCGGGAGGTCCTGCGGACAGCGGATCCGGACGACGTCACGCTGATGGGGGACTCGGCCGGCGGCGGGCTCGCCATCGCCCAGCCGTGGGCCTTCCGCGACGCCGGGCTGCCCGCACCCGGGCGCGTCGCGGTGTTCGCTCCCTGGCTCGACGTCACGGGCACCAACCCCGCGATCCCGAAGTACGAGGCCGTCGACCCGATGCTCTCCGTCGCGGGCCCCGTGCAGGCCGGCCTGTGGTGGGCCGGAGGCGACGACCCGAGGACGCCCCTGGTCAGCCCCGCCTGCGCACCCGATGACCTGCTGGCCGCGGTTCCGGCGACGCGGATCTACCAGGGCACCCGCGATGTGTGCATGGCGGACGCGACGGTGTTCCGGGACCGGGCCGTCGCGGCCGGTGCCGACGTCACCATGAGGACCTACCCCGGCGGGTTCCACGTCTTCCCGGCGGCCCCGCGCCTGCCCGAGTCCCGGGAGGTCTACGCGGACGTCGCGGCGTTCCTCGGCCGGCCGTCCCTGCCGTGACCCACGGCCGGCTGTCACCAGGACCGGAGGGTCGACGCTCCTACCCGGCGTCCCTGGACAGGACCCACACGTTCGAGTCGCCCTGCCGCTCGACCGTGACCGTCGTGACGAGTGCCCGGATCATCGAGAGACCGCGACCTGATTCGTCGTAGTCCTCCAGCAGCGCGTCGTCGGGGAGCGCGGTCAGGTCGGGCCCCTCGAGGTCGGGTACCGGATCCAGCGGCGCGGCCCCGATCTCGCTGATGACCGCCCGCAGGTACCCGGTGGCCACCGTGAGCTCGACGCCGAGGAGGAGTTCCGCGCCCTGCGCAGCGACGCCGTGGCGCACGACGTTGCTCGCGGCTTCGATCACGGCGGTGCTGAAGGCCATCTGGTCCATCGCCGGCACGAACGCGGCGTCGTGCCACAGCTGGTCGAGCACGCCGTGCAGGTCCTCGATCGCCTGCTCGGCCGCCGGTTCCTCAAGGGTCCGCCGGGCCAGGATGTCAGTCATTCGGGAAGGCCTCGTCGGGTGTTCCGTGGGGGGTCAGGACCCGGTGCATGCTGGTGAGTTCGAGCACCATGGTGACCTGGGGCTGGACGGCAGCGATCCGCAGGTCGCCGCCGGACTGCCGTGCCAGCTTGAGGCAGCCGATGAGGGCGCCGAGCCCCGAGGAGTCCATGAAGCTGGTCTCCGCGAGGTTCACCACGATGCGCTTCCCACCCGCGGCCACGACGCCGTTGATGACCTCGCGCAGCTTGGGGGCGGCCACCATGTTCAGGCGGCCGCTGGCCGTCACTTCGGTGTAGCGTCCCTTGTCCTGGGTGGTGAATTCCATCTGTGCGTCCTCTTCCTCTACCTGTCGGTGGTCTGTGGTCGTGCGTGCTGCTCGGGGCGGTCCTGCGTGCGCCGAAGGACGACGGCGGTGACGTCGTCGGCCACCTCGGGTACGTCGGCCATGTCCAGCAGGACGGCGCAGGCGGCCTCCGCGCTGCGAGCTGCCGTGATGACGCCGGCCACCGCCGCGGTGAACTGCTCGACCGTCTCGTAGATGTCCAGCAGGCCGTCACTCACGATGGCCAGGGAGTCGCCGGGCCCGAGCTCCACCGTATCCGCCGCCCAGGCCTGGTCCGGCCACGCGCCCACCGGCGGTCCGGCCGATTTCAGCCGGGTGACGTTGCCATCGGCGGTGACGTGCAGCGCCAGCCCGTGCCCGGCATCCACGTAGCCGACGACGCCGGTAGCGGCGTCGAGGCGCCCGTGGAAGAGCGTGACGAACGAGCTCGTCTGCTCGAGGTCGGCCTCGGTGGCCCGCGCCGCCGTCGCGAACGCGGTCTCGATGCTCGGCTGCGGGGCGACCGACCGCATGATGGCGCGCACCGTCGCCGCGACCAGGGCGGCACCCATGCCCTTGCCCATCGCGTCGGCGACCGTGAGATGCAGCCCGTCCGGGGTGCCGTACCAGTCGTAGAAGTCGCCGCCCACGCTGCGGGACGGCCGGAAGCGCCCCGCCAGTTCGTAGTCGCGGACCCTCAGGTTGTCGCGGGGGGAGGAGGTTCTGCTGGACCTCGGCGGCGCGCTGGCGCTCATCGGCGTTGGCCACATCGGCAGCCGCCTGCCGGCTCTGGCGGCGGAACAGCGAGTTGATGCGCGCCACGAGTTCGCGCGGGCTGAAGGGCTTGCTGATGTAGTCGTCGGCACCGGTCTCGAGGCCCGTCAGGCGCTCGATCTCATCCGTGCGCGCCGTGATCATCAGGATGTAGGCGTCGGAGAAGGTGCGGACCTCCCGGCAGACCTCCACGCCGTCGCCGTCGGGCAGGTTCAGGTCGAGCGTGATCAGGTCGGCGCCGGCGCGTGCCTTCTCGAGCCCGTCGCTCGCCGTCGCGGCCTCCGTCACCTCGAAGCCCTCGCGCTTCAGGATCTGCACGAGCAGGCCCCGGATGTCGACGTCGTCCTCAACGACCAGTGCACGGCGTTTCTCGGGGGCGGCAGTCATGATCCTCATTAAACGCTACGTCGGGCCATGCTCGACGCCCCTACAGGAGCTTCGCCCCGATCACGGGTTTGGTGCGCGGATCTTGAGGTGATCTTGAGGAGCGCAGGCGGATTCCGCACCTTCAATCACCGGACTGCCGCGCTACTCTGTTGGAGCCGGCGCGCCGAGGCCGCCCGCACCGTCATGCAGCGACGGAACGGCTCGACGACGGACGGGGGATCGGTCAGCATGGATAGGGGTGCTCTCCTACCTGACGCTCAACACCAGGCAGTTCCATGAACTGACCCTGCGGATGCGCGTCATCCTGAGTCAGCTGCCGCTCTCACTCACGGTGCTGCTCATCGTCGTCGGAGGGGCACTGTTCCACCGCGACCTCTTCTCGAGCCATTCCTTCCTCCTCGGCGCAGGGCTCCATGCGGTACTGCTGGCGCTGTGCGTCGTCGTCCCCTGGGACCGCCTGCCGTACGCCAGTTTCCTGGTCATCCCGCTGCTCGATTTCATCCCCATCGGACTCATGCGCCATGGTGCGGGGACCGTGATCACCGGGGTCGGCCTGCTCGCCGTGTTCCCCGTCATCTGGCTGGCGGCCTCGGGGCTCTTCCCGCGCGCCGCCCTGGCCCTGGGATTCCTCGGCTCGCTCGCCATCGTCTGGGCCCCCGTCTTCGGGACCGACGCCGCCGTCAACTCGCAGTCCCTCACGCAGTCCTTCCTCCTCCCGTTCATCATGCTCGCGATCGGCGTGACCATACGGGTCATGACCGCCAGCATGATGGCGCAGCAGCAGGTCGTCGAGGAGAAGGACCGGGCCCTGCAGATGCTCCTCGAGAAGAGCGCGCGCCGGGAGCGTCTGCTGGAGACCGTGGTCAACAGCGTGGACATCGGACTGATCGCCGTCGACGAGACCGGGCAGCCGATGCTGACCAACCGGAAGCTCGAGCAGTTCCGCGCCCTCGCGGGTGGTGGTCGGGACTCGGCGGAAGCGGATCTCCGGATCTTCCAGCACGACGGACAGTCCGTCATGCCCGAAGCGAGGAGGCCGACACGGCGTGCCGCCGAGGGGCAGGTCTTCTCCGACTACCTCCTGTGGTGGGGCGAGCGGCCGGACCAGAGGGTGCTGTCGACGTCGTCGCGCCTGATGACGAACCAGGCGGGCGCCCGAGAAGGATCCGTCGTGACCTTCAACGACGTCACGGAACTCGTCACCGCACTCAACGCGAAGGACGAGTTCGTGGCCACGGTGTCCCATGAACTGCGGACTCCCCTCACCGCGATCCGTGGCTATCTCGAACTGCTGACCGGGATGCCCGACCTGCAACCCGAGGTCGCGTCCGGCCTCGAGGTGGTGTCCCGCAACTCCGAGCGGCTGCACAAGCTCGTGGTGGACCTGCTCTCCACCGCCGAGGGGACCCCGGAGATCACACCCGTTCCCACCGACTTCTCGGAACTGGTCCTGCAGCGCGTGGCATCGGCCAGGGAACACTCCACGAACCCCCTGGTGCGCTTCGAGGACCGCACGGAGCCGGGGCTCCTGGCGCTGTGCGACGCCCCGCGCATCGGTCAGGTCCTCGACAACCTGCTCTCCAACGCCGTCAAGTACTCGCCGGACGGCGGGCGCGTGACGGTCAGTTCCGCCGAGGTCGACGGCGAGGTCGAGTGCAGCGTGACGGACCAGGGCAGTGGCATGTCGGCGGAGGAGCTGAAGGGCGTCTTCTCGAAGTTCTTCCGGACCTCGGCGGCCCGGAACGCCGCCATCCCCGGCGTCGGACTGGGGCTCGCCATCTCCAAGGCCATCGTGGAGCGCCATGGCGGCACCATCAGCTGCCGCAGTGTCGAGGGCGAGGGTTCCACCTTCACCTTCCGGCTCCCGCTGGCCCGCGCTGACCAGGGCCAGCAGCTGCAGTCTCAGCAGCGGTAGCCACCGGGCGCCGCGGCGCGCTGCGGGGCGGGATCAGGCAGGGCCGAGATCGATGGTGACGGTCGTCCCGCCGCCGGGCGTCTCCGTGAGGCTGATCGAGCCGTCGTGGGCGGCCGCGATCCGTGCGCAGGTGGCGAGGCCGATGCCGCTACCGGCCGGGTCACCTTCCCGCTGGAGCCGCACGAGCGGTTCCAGGACCCGCTGCCGGTCCGCGGGATGGATGCCCTTGCCGTGGTCGATGATGCGGAGCACCTGTGTCTGGCCGACGTCCGCGACGACCTCGATGCGGGGAGGCGTCCCCGGGACCGAGTACTTGATCGCGTTGGAGATGAGGTTCTGCAGGAGGGCGGTGACCTGCGCCTGGTCCACCTCCAGCTGTGCGTCCTGCACGGTCACGACGGCGTCGCACGCGCTGCTGAGCGGCAGCACGTCCTGCAGCACGGCGTTCATCATCGTGTTCAGGCGGACCTTCCGGCGACTGATCGCGCCGCCGATGCGGGAGAACTCGAGTACCTCCTCCACCGTCGAGAGCATCCGGCTGGCACTGCCCCGGATGATGCTGAAGTAGCGGGCCGCCGGTCCCGAGGTCTCGACGTCGTCGTCCTGCTCGCTGAGCTCGGTGTAGCCGAGGATGGCCGTCAGCGGGTTCTTCAGGTCGTGGCTGACGCGGGCGGCGAAGCCGGCGAGGTCCTCGTTGCTGCGACGGACCACCTCGAGGGCCTCGACGAGCTGGCGGGTCTTGAACTGCAGTTCGAGGACCTCGACCACCTGCCGGGCAAGGATCTCGAGGCCTTCGCGCTGCTCGGCGTCGAAGCCGAGGATCTCGGGGGAGAAGACGCAGAGCGCCCCGAGGGCGTACCCGCTCTCCGTCACGAGGGGGACGGAGGCGTAGGAGCGCACGAGGGCGATCCCACCGTTCACGAAGGGGTTGTCGGCGAAGCGGGGATCCAGTGACGCGTCCGAGACGGCCGTGATGGACCCGGAGCGGAAGACCTTCGAGCACATCGAGTCCTCGCGGGAGCACACGGCCGCGTCCACCCCGACGGCCGCGATCTGGTGCTGCTGGTCGGCCGTGATGATGTTGATGACGCCCGCGTGCATCCCGCTGACGCGTACGGCGAGTTTCACCAGATTGAGGAGTTCCGAGGGTGTCCGGTAGTCGAACGCCTCCACCGGGGTGCCGTCGGCCTCCCCGTAGGGCAGCCGGTACTCCTGCAGGATCGCCTGTCGGGCCACCTCGTGCAGTTCCACCTCGTCGGCGTGAAGCAGTGACATGAATACCCCCGAAGAACTGTGAGACCGGTATCTGGTGATCCAACTATCGCATGCGGGGGTGCGGCCTGCGTGGTAGGCGCAGCGTGGCCGGAGCGGCCGTGCCACACGGAGCGCCGCTGGGCGGACCCGCCGTCCCGCCTCAGCCGAGTGCGCGCACCCGGAGGGCGAGGTAGAGGTGGACACGGTCCGCCGTGACCGCAGGATCGTACCCCGTCAACGCCACCACCTGCTGCAGCCGGTAACGGATGGTGTTGCGGTGCAGGTCGAGGTCGGCCGCGACGGCGGCGACGGACCCGTCGAGGTCCAGGTACCGCTGCAGCGTGGCCAGCAGGCCGGCGCCGTGCGCCTCGTCGAAGGCCTCGAGCGGGTTCAGGGTCTCGGCCGCGAGGTCGGCGAGCGGAACGTCAGCACTCGCCATGAGGAGGGACGTCAGGCTCAGGCGGTCGGCGAGATTCAGCGCCTGCCCGCGCCGGAGTGCCTCCCGGGCCTCGAAGTAGCTCCAGCGCAGCCCGTTCGGCTGGGCGTAGGCCCCGCCCACGCCGATGCGCGAGGTGAGTCCGGCGCCATGCAGGTACTGGCTGAGCTGCGCCGGCTCCGGTGCGTCGGTGGCCGGCAGGACGAGGACGAGGCGTTCCTCGACCAGGGCCGAGGAGACACCGTCCCAGCCGTCGGGCAACGGAAGCGTGCGCAGGGCCCGGCGCTGGCCGGAGGCGACGTCGACGATCAGGACGCTGTGCCTGAGCGTCGTGTCGATACCGAGCTCGCAAGCCTCGCGGCGGCCTCCGGACCCGCGAGGCTTCCCGCACCACGTCCTCGAGCAGCTGCCCGGCAGCCGTCCGTGCTCCCGTGCGGTTCCTCCTGGTTGGTGAGTTCCACCGAGATGAGGCTCTGCGCGTAGTCGACGACCGCCGCCCGCGTGTACGGTTCCCCGATGGCGAGGGTGCAGCGGTCCTTCAGCCCCGTGGCGATGGGTAGCCGGTGCCAGGACGTCGGTTCCCGCGGACGCCCGGTGGCCCCGCGGCTCCGGCGATGCGTGCACCGTACTGGAAGAGGGCGACGTCGGTGCCCAGCATCCTCGCGAGCTCGGCGAGGAGCGTGCCGAGGCCTCCGGCGCCGAGGAGTGCGGATGCGAGGACGGCATGTGCCTCGAGGAGGTCCTCGAGGCCTGCGTAGTGATCGGCGGAGAGGGCGTCCGCCACCCTCTTCCCGATGGCGATGAACGGGACCTCGTAGGGGACCCGGAAGGCCGGGAGGCCGACCTCGTCCGCCTCGGACAGGAGGGCCGCGGGGATCCTCCGGTGCGTCAGTCCTACGCCGAATCCGATGGCCAGGGCCCCCGCCTCGTGTGCCCGGCGGACGAAGGCCCGCTGGGCCGCGCCGGTCTTGAGCCGGACGCCCGTCGTGAGGATCACCTCGGCGCCGCTGAGGAACGGTCGCGGATCCTCCAGCTCGGTCACCGCGACCCACTGGATCGGCTGGGTCGGCGGCTCGGCGCGGCCCTCCGCCACGAGCCCGAGGGTCGGGTCGGACAGCAGGTCGGGAAGTGTGATGGCCATGGCCCAAGCCTAGGCTCTGCTGTGCTTCTGCACGGCACTGCGCCGTAGATGCTGTGCAGATATCCGTGGCACGGGTTACCTCGTCCCGGTACCGTCGATTCGATACCCGTGGCCGGAGCTACCCGGACCCCCGCGGACACACCCTCGTGAAAGGCACTGCAGCGTGGCTGAGACCCTTCAGAACTACATCGACGGCGCGTTCGTCACGCCCGCCGGGACCGGGACCGAGCTCCTGGACATCGTCAACCCGACCAACGGCGAGGTGGTGGCGCAGTCGCCGGTGTCCTCTCCTGCGGACGTCGACGCCGCCATGCAGGCTGCTGCCCGCGCGTTCACCACGTGGAAGCGCACCACGCCGAGCCAGCGCCAGCTCCTGCTGCTGCGGCTCGCCGACGCCGTCGAGGCCGCGAGCGACGAACTCGTCGAGGCCCAGCACCGCAACACGGGCCAGGTGCGCGAGATGATCGCCGCCGAGGAGGTCGCGGCAGGTGCTGACCAGCTGCGGTTCTTCGCAGGTGCTGCGCGCATCCTCGAGGGCAAGTCCGCGGGCGAGTACCTCGAGGGCCACACCTCCTTCGTACGCAGGGAGCCGATCGGCGTCGTCGCCCAGGTGGCCCCGTGGAACTACCCGTTCCTGATGGCCATCTGGAAGATCGGGCCCGCGCTCGCTGCCGGCAACACGGTCGTGCTCAAGCCGAGCGACACGACCCCCGAGTCCACCCTCGTGCTGGCGCGCCTCACTCAGGGGATCCTGCCGGACGGCGTCCTGAACGTGGTCCTCGGGACCGGCGAGACCGGCGCTGCGATGATCGAGCATCCCGTACCGGGCCTCGTGTCCATCACGGGTTCCGTACGCGCGGGCATCGCCGTCGCCACGAGCGCCGCCAAGGGTCTCAAGCGTGCCCACCTCGAGCTCGGCGGCAAGGCTCCCGCCGTGGTCTTCGCCGATGCCGACCTCAAGAGGTCCGCCGCGGCCATCGCCGAGTTCGCGTTCTTCAACGCGGGCCAGGACTGCACCGCGATCACCCGCGTGCTCGTGCAGGAGCAGGCGCACGACGAGTTCGTCGCAGCGATGGTCGAGCACACCGCCACGCTGAGGACGGGCAGTGCGGACGACTCGGAGAACTACTTCGGGCCGCTCAACAACATCAACCACTTCAATGCCGTCAACGCCGTCATCGACGCGCTGCCGGCACACTGCAGCATCGCGACCGGCGGCAGGCGTGCGGGTGACAAGGGCTATTTCTTCGAGCCCACGATCATCACCGGCGCCCGCCAGGACGACCCCGTGGTCCAGCAGGAGACGTTCGGGCCGATCGTGACGGTGCAGACCTTCGCCACGGAGGAGGAAGCCGTGGAGCTGGCGAACGGCGTCGACTACGCGCTCGCGTCCAGCGTTTGGACCACGAACCACGGCACCGCCATGCGGGTCTCCCGGGACCTCGATTTCGGCGCCGTCTGGATCAACACGCACATCATGCTCACCGCCGAGATGCCGCACGGCGGCTTCAAGAACTCCGGCTACGGCAAGGACCTCTCCATGTACGGCGTGGAGGACTACACCCGCATCAAGCACGTCATGAGCGTGCTGGACGCCTAGCCGTCCCCTAGGAAAAGGAATTCCCATGACAACACTCGCAACCACTCCAGGGTCCGTCGCTCCCGGCTTCCGGCTGGAACAGAAGCGCCGCATCAACGGCGACTTCCCCGGTCCCAGGTCGACCGAGCTGGCCGCCCGCCGCGCGGCGGTCGTCGCACAGGGCGTCGCCTCCGGCGTGCCCGTGTACGCTGCCGACGCCGACGGCGGCATCATCCGCGACGTCGACGGCAACTCCTTCATCGACCTCGGCTCCGGCATCGCCGTGACGAGCGTCGGTGCGTCGGATCCCGCCGTCGTCGAGGCCGTCAAGGAGCAGGTGGAGCACTTCACGCACACGTGCTTCATGGTCACGCCCTACGAGGGCTACATCGCCGTCGCCGAGCAGCTCGCAGAGCTGACGCCGGGTGACTTCGAGAAGCGCACCGTCCTCTTCAACTCGGGCGCCGAGGCCGTCGAGAACGCGGTCAAGGTCGCGCGACTGGCCACCGGGCGCAACGCCGTCGTCGCCTTCGACCACGCCTACCACGGGCGCACCAATCTGACGATGGCGCTGACCGCGAAGTCCATGCCCTACAAGACGAACTTCGGACCGTTCGCACCCGAGATCTACCGTGTGCCGATGAGCTACCCGTTCCGCGAGGAGAATCCGGACATCACCGGTCCCGAGGCGGCGCAGCGCGCCATCACGATGATCGAGAAGCAGATCGGCGCGGATTCGGTCGCCGCGATCATCATCGAGCCCGTGCAGGGTGAGGGCGGCTTCATCGTCCCTGCCGACGGGTTCCTGCCGGCGCTGGCCGAATGGGCCAGGGCGAACGGCGTCGTGTTCATCGCCGACGAGGTGCAGTCCGGCTTCTGCCGCACGGGCGAGTGGTTCGCAGTGAACCACGAGGGCGTGGTACCGGACATCATCACGATGGCGAAGGGCATCGCCGGAGGTATGCCGCTCTCGGCCATCACCGGCCGTGCAGATCTGCTCGACGCCGTCCACGCGGGCGGCCTCGGCGGTACCTACGGCGGCAACCCCGTAGCCTGTGCGGCAGCGCTCGGTGCGATCTCCACCATGAAGGAGCAGGATCTCGCCGGGCGTGCGCGCAGCATCGAGGCCCGGGTCACCGAGCGTTTCGACGCGCTGCAGGCGGACCTGGGGGAGCACAGCATCATCGGCGAGCTCCGCGGACGCGGCGGCATGCTGGCCATCGAGTTCGTGATGCCCGGCGGCAAGGCACCCAATGCGGACGCCACCAAGGCGATCGCGGCGCAGTGCCTCCGCGAGGGCGTCATCGTCCTGACCTGCGGAACCTACGGCAACGTGATCCGTCTCCTGCCGCCGCTCGTCATCCCGGACGAGCTGCTCGCGGACGGCCTCGACGTGCTGGAGAACGCCATCCGCACGGCGAACGCCGGCTGATTCCCGATACGGAACGAGAAGGGCCCCGCAGCACGAGCTGCGGGGCCCTTCTCGCATGGTGCGGCCGGCGTCAGCCGACCGGGATGAGTGCCCGGAACTGAGGGTTCTCGGCCAGGAACGCCTGCGCGTGCGGGCAGTAGGGGATGGGGGCGAGGCGACGGCGGTGCGCCTCGAGCAGCGCCTGGCGGACGAGGACGGGTTCCAGGCCCGCCTGTCGGTGCCCGGGGCCGACCACGGTCTCGAGCAGGCGGATGCGCCCGGCCCGCATGTCGTACTTCACGTAGCCGACCATCGTCCCGTCGTGGAACAGCTCGAAGCGCGAGCTCACGGGGTTGTCGCGGAACTTCTCGCGCAGCTTCTGGCTCTCGGTACGCTCGGCTGCCCGCGCCACGCGATCCGAGAGTGCTGCCACCACGGCCTCGTAGTCCTCCTGCGCGCCGAAAGGCGGGTAGTCCGTATCGAGCACGCGGTACAGCTGGTTGCAGAGGATGCGGAGTTCACGCGTGGAGAGCGACGACAGATCGTGGGGCACATCCGGCACTGCCGGGCCCAGCGCCGCTGCGGGGTCCGGGGTGGCGGCGAAGTCGAGCGCGGCCAGATCCGGCCACGTGCTCCGGGAGTCGTTGTCGTCCTGGCGGACGGAGTGGGCCGGGGACAGAGGGGCAACAGACATGACGAACCTCGGGTGATCAGGAGAAGGATGGGCCGTTGCTTGACCGTCCTCCGAACCTAACAGCTGACTCACGATCCGTAAAGCTAGTCCATCTAGCAATCAGTAGGCTCATCAGCAACCGTCATGTCACGGCGTGTCATCATCCGTCGTCATGACATCTCGTGTCATCGGCAGTATCGTCGGTGCATGGGTCGATGGGCAGCGGACGCAGCATCACGGCTCGAGCAGGCGGCGCTCGAACTCTTCGCCGAGCAGGGCTATGCGGCCACCGCGGTACCCGAGATCGCGGCACGGGCGGGCCTCACCACCCGGACGTTCTTCCGCTATTTCCCGGACAAGCGCGAGGTGCTCTTCCTGCATGATCGGGAGCTCCCCGCGGTCGTCGCGTCCCTCGTGGCCGGGGCTCCCGCCTTTCTGTCACCGCTGGGGCTCGTGATGCACGGGTTCGAGGCGATGGCCGCCGGTCCGTTCGAGGGTCGGAAAGCCGACCTGCAGGCCCGACGCGCCATCATCGGCTCCGACCAGGGACTGCGCGAGCGCGAACTGCTGAAGAACGTCCACCTCGCGGGGGGCATCGCGGGGGCGCTGTCCGGACAGGGCGTGGCTGGGGGCGAAGCACGCCTCGTGGCGCGGTACGGCGTCCTGGTGTTCGAGATCGCCCTGAACGACTGGCTCGACGGCGACAGCGACACGTTCTCCGACGTGCTGCACTCCACCGCGTACCGGCTGGGACAGCTCGTCCGCCCCGCGCGTCAGGAGGAGTAGGCCGCCAGCTGGAGGCGGAGGCCTGCGATCATCCCGTCCAGTCCTGCCCGGAACGCAGCGTCCGCCGCCTGCTCCGCGGCCGCCGAATCGGTGGCACTCCTCACCGCCGACGTGAAGACGGGGAACTGGTGCGCCAGGGTGCCGGAGTCGAAGATGTCCCCGGGGGCGGCGACGTCCAGCGCGGATCCGTAGATGAACGACTCCAGCGCCACGATCGCCGGCACGATCCGGTCCTCCGGCCAGCCGGCCCGCAGGAAGCCGCGTGCCACCTCTTCGTACATGCGCAGCGTCTCCGCGGCGTCGGTCACGGGCATCACGGCGATCACGGGTACGAGCGGAGCATGCCGCGCGAAGACCTCGCGGTAGGACCACGCCCATCGCCGGACGGCCTCGTCCCACGGCTCCTCGTCGAAGGCGCTGAAATCCACCATCGTCATGACGTGGTCCTGCACCCAGCGGAGCACCTCCTGCTTCGACTCGGCGTGGTTGTACAGCGCGGACGGCGCCACCCGGAGCCGCCGGGCGAGGGCGGACATGGTCAGGCCCTCGTACCCGTCGGAGGCGATGAGGTCCAGGGCGGCCCTGGTGATGCCGTCCTTGGAGAGGACGCTGCGCGGGGGTCGGCCCGCACGCCGGGGTGCAGGTGTTGCTGCGGTCATCGATCCTGCTCCTGGGTTGCGGTGGCGTTAACTCTACGGGCGTTCCCTTCCCTCGGAGGGCACCCGTGGCTATAGTAGGGCGGAATAATGAATACCGTTCATTTTGTGGCACGCGTCATGCGGGCCCGGGAGGATCACGTGGATACCATCGAGCGCGACGTCGTCATCATCGGGGCAGGTCCTTCGGGCCTCACCGCCGCACGGGAACTGACCAGGGCGGGACATTCCGTCGCCGTCGTCGAGGCACGGGACCGCGTCGGCGGGCGGACCCACACCGACGTCATCGACGGCGCGGTCTACGAGGTGGGTGGCCAGTGGGTGTCGCCGGACCAGACCGCCCTCATCGGGCTCCTCGACGAACTGGGCCTGCAGACCTTCTCCCGGTACCGCGAGGGGCGACTCGGTCTACATCGGCCCCGACGGAAGGCCCGTCCGCTACACGGGAGAGATGTTCCCCGTGAACGACTACACCCGCGAGGAGATGGAGCGGCTCATCGCCCTGCTCGACCGGCTCGTGGCGGAGGCGGGGCCGGAGGCGCCCTGGAACCACCCCGACGCCCGCGCCCTCGACACCATCTCCTTCCACCACTGGCTGCGGCAGCAGTCCGACGACGAGGAGGCCTGCGACAACATCGGTCTCTTCATCGCCGGGGGGATGCTGACCAAGCCGGCCCATTCCTTCTCCGCACTCCAGGCCATCCTCATGGCCGCGACCGCCGGTTCCTTCTCGAACCTCGTGGACGAGGACTTCATCCTCGACAAGCGCGTGGTCGGCGGCATGCAGTCGGTCTCGGAGCGCATGGCGGCGGAGCTCGGGGAGGACGTGATCCTCTCGAGTCCCGTGCGCACGCTGCGCTGGAGCGGGATGGACGGGCGCGACGGCGTGACCGTCGTCTCCGACACGACCACGGTGCACGCACGCTACGCCGTCGTCGCCGTCCCGCCGAACCTCTACTCGCGCATCAGCTACGAGCCGCCCCCTGCCACGCCGCCAGCACCAGATGCACCAGCACCAGTCGCTGGGCCTCGTCATCAAGGTGCACGCCACGTACGCCACCCCGTTCTGGCGGGAGGAAGGGCTCTCCGGCACGGGCTTCGGCGCGGACTCGATCGTGCAGGAGGTCTACGACAACACCAACCACGAGGACCCGCGCGGCACGCTGGTCGGTTTCGTCTCCGACGAGAAGGCCGATGCGATGTTCGAGCTCCCGCCGCACGAGCGCCGCGAGCGGATCCTCTCCTCGATCGCCGGCTTCCTCGGCCCGCAGGCGCTGGAGCCGGAGGTGTACTACGAGTCCGACTGGGCCTCGGAGGAGTGGACCCGCGGCGCGTACGCGTCGAGCTACGACCTCGGCGGACTGCACCGCTACGGTCGCGACCAGCGCACGCCGGTGGGGCCCATCTACTGGTCCTGCTCGGACATCGCGGCGGAGGGCTACCAGCACGTCGACGGCGCCATCCGGATGGGGCAGCGAACCGCCGCCGCCATCCACCGTGCACTGGCGTCGGGGCTGCAGTCCGCCGGCACGGCCGCAGGCGCCTGACCGTGCGCTACATCGTCGGCTACACCGCGGACGAGCGCGGGCACGACGCCGTCTGCCTCGCCGTCGCGCTCGCGCGGCGCCAGGATGCCACCCTCGACCTCGTCCTCGTCACCCCCGAGCACTCGCTCTACGCGGGTGCCTATCCGCCGGACAAGAGCTTCGACACCCTCCTCTCCGAGCAGATGCGGGAATGGATGGACCAGGGCCTCGCACTCGTTCCCGACGACGTCGCCGCTCGTGGCGTGGTGGTCCGGGCCGAGTCCAACGCCGAGGGCCTCATCCAGGCGGCAGAGGACACGGAGGCGTCGCTGATCGTCATCGGGGCCAGCTCCCGGGGGCTCGCCAACAGGTTCAACGTCGGCAACGTGGCCCGCAGCCTCCTGCACGCCTCGCCCGTCCCGGTGGCGCTGGCGCCCAGGTCCTACCGGCGCACCGAACCCGTCACCCGCCTCACCTGCGCGGTCGGCCGGCGGGCCGGGGCCGACGACGTCATCTCCGTCGCCGTGTCCTCCGCGCAACGCCGCGGCCTTCCGCTCCGCCTCGTCTCCCTGGTGGCCCTCGACTCCGGCCAACCGGATGCCGGCGGTGTCGAGGACGAGGCGAACCGGCGGCTCGCGGAAGCGGCGTCATCGCTGGCGGCCGGTGGCCGGGTGAGCGTCGAGACGGCGCACGGTTCCTCCATCGAGGAGGCCGTGGAAGCCCTGGCCTGGGACGAGGGGGAGGTGCTGCTGGTCGGCTCGAGCCGCCTCGCGCAGCACATGCGCCTCTTCCTCGGATCCACGGCCAACAAGATCCTGCGTACGCTGACCATCCCCATGGTCGTCGTCCCGCGTACGTACGCAACGCCCGGCACCACCTCCGGCCCGGGCGCCTTTCCCACAGAGGCGGATGCATGAGTATCGACGAGACAACACAAAGGGGAACCGGGCTCAGCAGGAAGGGCCTCGACTCGGGCACGGTGGGCCTGCTGGGCGCCGTGGTCATCGGGGTGTCCTGCGTGGCCCCCGCCTACACGCTCACGGCGGCGCTCGGCCCCACCGTCGCCGAGGTCGGCGTGAACCTGCCCGCCATCTTCCTCGTCGGGTTCATCCCGATGCTGCTCGTGGCACTCGGCTACCGCGAACTGAACAGTGCCATGCCCGACTCCGGGACGTCCTTCACATGGGCCACCCGCGCCTTCGGTCCATGGGTCGGCTGGATGGGAGGTTGGGGCCTGATCGCGGCCACCGTGATCGTGCTCTCCAACCTCGCGGCCGTGGCCGTGGACTTCTTCTACCTGATGCTCTCGCAGCTGCTGAACGACCCCGCGATCGCGGACCTGACCCTGAACCTCCCGGTGAACATCGCGACGACGCTCGTGTTCATCGCGCTCGCCTGCTACGTCTCGTACCGGGGTATGGAGGCCACCAAGACCGTCCAGTACGTCCTCGTCACGTTCCAGCTCGTCGTGCTCGCCTGGTTCGCGATCGCGGCCTTCGTCCACGTGGCCAACGGCACGGCGTTCGACGCGACGAGCATCAGCGCCGAATGGTTCAACCCGTTCGCCGTCGGGTCCTTCTCGGCCTTCGCCGCGGGCGTCTCGCTCTCCATCTTCATCTACTGGGGCTGGGACGTGACGCTGACCATGAACGAGGAGACCACCAACCCGAAGAAGACGCCGGGACGCGCGGGCGCCCTCACCGTCGTCGTGATCGTGGTCATCTACCTCACGGTCGCACTCGCCACCCTGGCCTTCGCGGGTGTGGGTGACGGCGAGCTGGGAGCCGGCAATCCGGACAACCAGGAGAGCATCTTCGCCGCGCTCGCCGGGCCGGTGATGGGGCCGTTCGCCATCCTGATGTCCATGGCCGTCCTCAGCTCCTCGGCCGCCTCCCTGCAGTCCACCTTCGTCTCCCCGGCGCGCACGCTGCTCGCCATGGGCCACTACCGGGCCCTGCCGAAGGGCTACGGACGCATCAGCCCGGCACACAAGTCGCCGAGCTACGCCACCGTGGCTGCCGCCGTCGCCGCCGCGGGCTTCTACGTGTTCACGCGGCTCGTCTCCGAGAACGCACTGTGGGACACCATCACCGCCCTCGGTCTGATGATCTGCTTCTACTACGGCATCACGGCGCTGGCCTGCGTCTGGTACTTCAGAGCCCAGGCGTTCTCGAGCGCACGCAACCTGCTCTTCCGCTTCCTGGCCCCGCTGCTCGGCGGTGTGATCCTGCTCGTCATGTTCGTCAAGACGGCCGTGGACTCCATGGATCCCGGCTACGGGTCCGGGTCGGAGCTCTTCGGGATCGGCATGGTGTTCATCCTCGGCATCGGCGTGATCCTGCTGGGAGCCGTGCTGATGCTCGTGTGGTCCCGCATCAACCCGGCGTTCTTCCGCCAGGAAGTGCTCACACAGGGGTCGGCTCCGCAGGAGTAGCACGCGGGCACGGCCGGAAGCGCTGCGTTAGAGTGGACCGACTCCGCGGCGCTTCCGTCCGTGCCGTCCCGCATCCCACCGAGGAGGAGCCCCAGTGCGCTACGTCGTCGGCTATACCGAGAACGACCGTGGGCAGGACGCCCTCGAACTGGCCACCTCGCTCGCGCTCACGCAGTCGGCGGGGATCGACCTGGTCACCGTGCTCGACTGGCCCCAGGACGGCAGCGCGGCCCCCGGGAGCCGGCGTGCACAGGAGGCTCTCGACCGTGCGAAGGACGGCGTGCCCGGCGGCGTCGAGGTCACCACGCATGTCCGCCTCGCGGACTCCTTCGCGCAGGGCCTGCTGGAGACGGCGCACGACGTCGATGCCGGCCTGATCGTGATCGGCGCCTCGAGCAACGGCCTGCTGCGCCGCTACACCGTGGGCAGCGTCGCCAATGCCGTCCTGCACAGTTCGCACGTCCCCGTCGCACTGGCGCCGCGTGGCTACCGTCACCGCTCCAACTTCACCCGGATGACCTGCGCCGTCGGGACGCGGGCAGGTGCCGAGGGGGTGCTCGACGTCGCCGTCGAGTCCGCTGCCCGGCGTGGCCTGCCCCTGCGGCTCGTCTCACTCGTCGCGCTGGACGTGCACGAACCCTCCGATTCGGGGGAGGCGATCAACAAGGCCCACCAGCATGCGCATTCGGTGCTGGCGCGCGCCGTCGAGCGGTTGCCGGAGGGCTCCGAGGCCTCGATCATCGTGGCGCACGGCCGCACGATCGAAGAGGCCATCGACGACATCGAATGGGACCCCGGCGAGCTCGTCATCGTGGGATCGAGCCGCCTCGCCCAGCACCGCCAGATCTTCCTCGGTGCGACGGCGAACAAGATGCTCCGCGCGCTGCCGGTGCCCATGGTCGTGGTACCCCGCGACTGGATCCGTACCCCGGGCTGACCTCGCGATTCCTCCGCCCTGCGACGGGCGCGTCGACCGGCGAGCGGTCGCGCGAGTAATGCTGGGTAATGCTGCGGGATTGCTGTCCCGGGGCTCCTCCGCGTGCCTAGGATTCGGCCATGGACGGACATCGCACGTACGCAGGAAGCGCTGCGCGCCGCGCCGCGCTCGACGTCGTCGAGGAGAAGGCTGCCGCGATGTGCCGCAGCGAGCAGCAGGTGTGCCGGGCGCTGGCTCGTGGCATCGATGCCGCGATGGAGCCGGCCGCCTACAGCGTCCTGGCCGCCGTGCGCATGCTCGGCCCCTGCCGGGTGACCGATCTGGCAGCATCCCTGGGCATGGGCAAACCCGCGGTCAGCGGACACGTGGCGGCGCTGCGCAGGCTCGGCCTCCTGGAGCGCGGGACCACCAACGACGACGAACGGTCGCGTCCCGTGGCCCTGACGGACGAGGGCCTCCGCCGCGTGGACGCTGCACGTGCGCGCCGGCGGCGCGACTTCCGGCGGCAGCTCGAGGGCTGGGACCAGGTCGACGTCGTCGACCTCGTGGCCCTGCTGTCCCGCTTCAACGCGGCCTATCTCGCTGCGGAACTCCCGGAGCGGCTCGAGCGACCGGTCTCCGCACCCGCTCGCCCGCCGATGCCCGTGCCCGGGACGTGACCGGGGAGCAGGGCGCCGTCAGGCCACCGTCACCGCCGGTTCGGGTGCTCCCGCCCGTCGCGGCTGGCGGCGGACGGTCCGGAGCATGTCGACGGTGAGGAGGACGAGGCCCACCCAGACGAGACCGAAACCGATCCAGCGCTCGAAAGGCATGTCCTCGCCGAGGACCAGCAGTGCGAGCAGGAACTGGAGCACCGGAGCGAGGTACTGCAGCAGCCCGATCGTGGTCAGCGGCAGGCGGCGCGCGGCGGCGCCGAAGAAGATCAGGGGAACCGCGGTGATGACGCCGGATGCGACCATGATCCAGAAGTGGGCGGTGCCCTCGGTCGTGAGGGTGGCCGCGCCCGTCGCGTCGAGCCAGATCATGACGCCCACGGCGATCGGCGCGAGGACCACCGTCTCGATGCTGAGGCTGGTCACGGCGTCGACGCGCGGACCGACCTTTTTCTTGACGAACCCGTACAGGCCGAACGAGAAGGCCAGGGTGAGCGCGATCCACGGTACGGCGCCATACCCGACGGCCAGGACGATCACTGCGAGGACGCCCATGCCGATCGCGGTCCACTGCAGGGGGCGGAGCTTCTCGCGGAGCACGATCACGCCCAGCAGCACGGAGACGATGGGATTGATGAAGTAGCCGAGAGCGGCCTCGATGGCCTGTCCCGTGGTGACCCCATAGGTGTAGACCAGCCAGTTGGCGGCGATGAGCAGTGCTGCGACCGCCAGTGTGCCGACGATGCGCGGTGTGCGAAGCGCCGTGAGCAGCGGCCGCCAGGACCGCAGGGCGGTCAGCAGGAGGGCACAGAAGATCAGGGACCAGACCACGCGGTTGGCCACGATCTCGACCGGGCCCGCCGGCGCCAGGACGAGGAAGTAGAGCGGAAGCAGACCCCACAACCCGTAGGCGCCGATGCCGAAGAGCACGCCCACGGAGTTCTCGCTCCTCGCCGGACGTCTGGTCTGCACACCTGTTCCGCTCACGGAGTCGTGAACCGGCCGGTTCCGGGCTTTATTCCCTCCTGCCGGCAGGAGGGACGGAACGAGGGTGGCCGGACGAGATCCCGGCCACGTATTTAGACCGTGCTGCGACACGGCATTTAGAATAGGGAAGTGTGCGCTTATTCGTCGCACGCTGTCCACCAGGAGCTTTTCCACCGGGAAGAAGGCAAATCAGTGTCTACCTCAGCTGCGGCGCGACCGCTGCGGGTCGCGATCATCGGCGCCGGTCCGGCAGGCGTCTACGCCGCCGACATCCTGACGAAGTCGAACGAGGTCCAGGGCGGCGATTTCGCCGTCAGCATCGACCTCTTCGACCAGTACCCGGCACCCTACGGTCTGATCCGCTACGGGGTTGCTCCTGACCACCCGCGCATCAAGGGGATCGTGAACGCCCTCCACAAGGTGCTGGACCGCGGCGACATCCGCTTCCTCGGCAACATCAACTACGGCCGTGACCTGACCCTGTCGGACTTCCGCCGTTTCTACGACGCGGTGATCTTCGCGACCGGTGCCATCCGCGACGCCGAGCTGGACATCCCCGGGATCGACCTCGAGGGCTCCTTCGGCGGAGCCGACTTCGTGTCCTGGTACGACGGACACCCGGACGTCAGCCGCGACTGGCCGCTGGAGGCGAAGGAGATCGCCGTGATCGGCAACGGCAACGTCGCGCTCGACGTCGCGCGCATCCTGTCGAAGCACGCCGACGACCTCCTCTCCACCGAGATCCCGGAGAACGTCTACCAGGGCCTGAAGGCCTCGCCCGTGACCGATGTCCACGTCTTCGGCCGGCGCGGTCCCGCCCAGGTGAAGTTCACGCCGCTGGAACTGCGGGAACTCTCCCACTCGCGCGACGTCGACATCGTCCTCTACCCCGAGGACTTCGACTTCGACGCGGGCTCGGAGGAGCAGATCGCCACGAACAACCAGACCAAGACGATGGTCAAGACCCTCACCAACTGGCTGGTGGAGGACGAGCCGACGGGCGCGTCGCGGCGGCTGCACCTGCACTTCCTGCACTCGCCCGTCGAGGTCTACGATGCGCCCGAGACGCCCGGCAAGGTCGCGGGCATCAAGTTCGAGCGCACGGAGCTGACGGGGGACGGCAACGTCCGCGGAACCGGTGAGTTCCTCGACTACCCCGTGCAGGCCGTCTACCGCGCCATCGGCTACTTCGGTTCCGAACTTCCGGAGGTCGGTTTCGACGACAAGCGCGGCGTCATCCCCAACGAGGGCGGCCGGGTCATCGACGAGGACGGGCAGCCCGTGCCCGGCATCTACGCCACCGGTTGGATCAAGCGCGGGCCGGTGGGCCTGATCGGCCACACGAAGGGCGACGCCCTGGAGACCATCGGATTCCTCCTCGAGGACCGGCTCAACCTGCCCCCGGCGGAGGACCCGTCCGAGGACGCCATCATCAATCTGCTCGAGGAACGCGGCGTCCGCTACACCACCTGGGACGGCTGGCTGAAGCTGGACGCCCACGAGATGAAGCTGGGGGCGAATTTCGTTAACACCTCGGGCAACGCCGAGCTCGTGCGCGAGCGGGTGAAGCTCGTCCCCCGAGAGGACATGGTGGCCATTTCCCGCGGTCAGTAGTCCCGCTACACTGTGACCTGTCCTGCGCTGCCCCGCAGGACAGGTCACGAAGCGGAGTGCCGATGTCGCCGTCCCGTTCGATCTCCCCAGCGGAGCTGCCTGCCGACGTCGTGCAGCGGAACGCCGTCGCGGCGCACGAAGCCCTCGGCCGGGGCGCCGGCGTCGAGGAGAACCTCCGCGGCATCGTGCACGAGTCCTGGCTGAGGTCCCTCACCTTCCTGCCGAACCCCGCCACGGCGAGCGCCCGGCTGTTCTGCTCCGAGGAGGAGCTCGAGGCGTACCGCCAGGGCCATCCGCTCGCCGCGGTGATGCCCGTTCTCGACCGTCTGCTGGTACGCCCGAGCCTCGACGCCGGGATGCTCGTCGCGGTCGGGGACGAGAACGGCAGGCTCCTCTGGGTCGACGGGGATCGCGAGCTGCGCCGCCGCGCCGAAGGCATGCTGTTCATGGCGGGCGCCGACTGGTCCGAGGCGACGGTGGGCACGAGTGCGCCCGGGACCGCCCTGGCGCTCGAGCGGAGCGTGCAGATCGCGGGTGCCGAGCACTTCAGCGTCCAGGCCCATCCCTGGAGCTGCACGGCGGTGCCGCTGCACGATCCCGACTCCGGGACCGTGCTGGGCGTCATCGACATCACCGGCACGGCCGAGGCCGTCGCCGCGCACACCCTGTCCCTCGTGGAGGCCGCGGTCGCCGCGGCCGAGGCCCACCTGAGCATCCACCGGCTGCAGAGCCGGCTGACCGGGACGAGGCGGCACCGGCCGGCCCGGACGCCGGCAGCCCTGTACCGCAACAGCCTCCAGATCCTGGGTACGGATCACGGCATCATCCACGCCGGTGGGGCCCCGTTGGACCTCAGTCTCCGCCACGCCGAACTGCTGACGCTGCTCGCGTTGCATCCGGAGGGCC
Source organism: Arthrobacter sp. MN05-02 (assembly GCA_004001285.1). Lineage (NCBI taxonomy): Bacteria > Bacillati > Actinomycetota > Actinomycetes > Micrococcales > Micrococcaceae > Arthrobacter > Arthrobacter sp. MN05-02. The sequence goes on along the minus strand of AP018697.1, from coordinate 2,787,631 downwards.
TCACCGCGGACCAGATCGCGACCATGGCCTATCCGGAGGATGCGTCCGGCACCACGGTTCGCGCCGAGATGCTGCGACTGCGCCGGGTGCTGGCGAATCACGGTGGTGCGATCGTGCCTCAGTCCAGGCCCTACCGGCTGGCCGCGGAACTGGTGGTGGATGCCGTGCAGGTGCTGAACTACCTGCATCGGGGAGCCCACCGCATGGCTCTCGGGATGTACCGGGGAGCCGTCCTCCCGCGGTCGCAGGCGCCGGCGGTCACGCGCCTGCGGGGTGAGGTGTCGACGCTTCTGCGGGACGCCGTCCTCAATGACGGCGCCCCCGACACCGTGCTGCAGTACCTGGCACTCGCCGAGGCCGAGTACGACATCGAGGCATGGCAGTTCGCGCTGCGCGTCCTGCCCAGGCGTTCGCCGAGGCGGGCAGCGGTCGTCGCACACGTGGAGTGGCTCGAGGCGGAGTTGTCCGCTCCGCTGTCCGTTGGCTCAAGTTCTCCTAAATTTTGTTAGCGAATCGCAACGAACCGTCGCGGACCCGGGACCGTCCGGCTACCGTTGTCCTTGGTGACCGGTACCACGGGCAGTGACGCGCGACGGATCCGCCACCAGAAGGACCGCATCGACCAGAGGATTCTCGTGACGCAGGCTGGACAGCACCGTGGGACACCGCGTGTGCAGGGGCGGACCACTCGCTCCTCCCGGACGAAGATGAACGCCAGCCTGGCCATGGTCGTGTGTTTCGTCGGGTTCCAGGGTGTCGTCCCGCAGTCCTGGGAAGCGGCGTCGACCGTGTCCGCGGCGGCGGCGCACCAGTCCAGCGCTGCTCTGCATGATGATGCACTGCCGACGGGAGTCGTCGGACCGTACCTGTTGCCGCCCTTCGGCAGCCTCGACGCGCTCGATCCGACCATGCCGCTCCCCGAGGCGGCGCAAGGCTCCGAGGTGAGCGCTGACGAGGAGATCGTCGTCTCGGCGACCGCCGGTGCGAAGCGACCCATGGCCGGCACCCTCTTCTCACCCCTCGACGTGCTGACCCCGAGCTCCTCCTTCGGCTTCCGCACGAGTCCCATCACCGGGGAGCACGGAGAGTTCCACACCGGCCAGGACTTCTCCGCGCCGTGCGGCACGCCGGTCTATGCAGCGGATGCCGGCACGGTCCGGGCCGTCGGCTGGCACCAGTGGGGAGGCGGTAACCGGGTCGAGGTCGACCACGGCAACGGCCTCATCACGAGCTACAACCACCTGCAGGGCATCTCGGTCACCGTGGGCGACGCCGTCAACGGCGGTGATCCGATCGCCGCGATCGGGACGACGGGATCCTCGACCGGGTGCCACCTGCACTTCGAGACCATCCTGGACGGCGAGCACGTGGACCCGGTGCGCTGGCAGCTCGTGCCCATCGGGCACGGAGCACCCAGAGGTGAACTGACGGACTACACGCCGGGCACCACCGCTGCCGCCCCGATGCCCGCCTGGGCGCAATCCTTCACCCGCTCCGGCCAGCCGGTGCCGACCGCCGGCGCCCATCCGCGCCCAGCAGCATCCGTTCCGTCGGGAAGGACCGGCGGCGGCTTCGGGCCGGGCAGTCCGACAGGCGCCGGCGCACCGGCGGAACCGTCCGGCACGTCGCCGTTCACCTCGGGAAACGGCGTCTCCAAGCCCGGCACCACCGCCAGGCCGGTGCCCACGCCCGGATCCACGGCGGGTGCCACGCCCTCCCCTGGTGGGACGTCCACGCCGTCCCCGAGTGCGAAGCCGTCCCCGAGTGCGAAGCCGACCCCGAGTGCGAAGCCGTCCCCGGGTACCACGCCGAGCCCGACGCCTGATCCGACCCCGAGTGCGACTCCGACGCCCGTCCCGACGCCGAACCCGGGCGGGACGCCGTCCCCGAGTGCCACGCCGAGCCCGACGCCTGATCCGACCCCGAGCCCCACCCCGACGCCTGTCCCGACCCCGAGCCCCACTCCGACGCCGGACCCGACCCCGGACCCGACGACTGACCCGACGACTGACCCGACCCCGGACCCTTCGTGTGACACCGATCCGACGGCTCCCGGAGAGCCGGTGCCCGGCACGGACCCGGCGCCCGCGGCGGAACCCACCGGCACCGCGCCCGCGCCGCAGCCGTCCACACCTGCGCAGGAGACGGACGCCGAGGCCGGCGCCGAGCCCGAGGCGACGCCGTGCGAGGACACCGAGCCGGCCCCGGCCACGCCTACGGATCAGGCACCCGCACCGGCGCCCGGAATCGCGGCGGCACCGACGCGCCAACAGGGCTAGGCGGACGAGCCGGTCTGACGCTACCCTGGCGGCCCTGCGGGGCATGCAACGTCGATGCAACCACCGGGCTCCTACTGTGATGAGCAGGGACGACGACGTCCTGCACACACGGAGTTCGAGGAGTTGGACAATGACTGTTTACGCCCAGCCTGGCCAGGACGGATCGAAGGTCAGTTTCAAGCCGAGGTACGAGAACTGGATCGGCGGCGAGTGGGCTCCACCCATCAAGGGCCAGTACTTCGAGAACATCTCGCCGGTCACCGGCAAGGCCTTCTGCGAGGTGGCACGCGGCACGGCGGAAGACATCGAACTGGCCCTCGACGCAGCGCACAAGGCCGCCCCCGCCTGGGGCAGGACCTCCGTCGCCGAGCGGGCCTCGGTCCTCAACCGCATCGCGGACCGCATGGAGGAAAACCTCGAGATGCTCGCCGTGGCCGAGACGTGGGACAACGGCAAGCCCGTGCGCGAGACCCTCGCTGCGGACATGCCCCTCGCCATCGACCACTTCCGCTACTTCGCCAGCGCCATCCGCGCGCAGGAAGGCCATCTGTCCCAGCTGGACGAGGACATGACGGCGTACCACTACCACGAGCCGCTCGGCGTCGTCGGGCAGATCATCCCGTGGAACTTCCCGATCCTCATGGCGACCTGGAAGCTGGCGCCCGCGATCGCCGCCGGCAACGCCGTCGTGCTGAAGCCCGCCGAGCAGACGCCGTCGTCCATCCTCGTCCTGATGGAGCTGATCAGCGACATCCTCCCCGCGGGTGTCGTGAACGTGGTCAACGGATTCGGCGTCGAGGCCGGGAAGCCGCTCGCCTCGAGCAAGCGCATCCGCAAGATCGCGTTCACCGGTGAGACGACGACGGGCCGGCTGATCAGCCAGTACGCGAGCCAGAACCTCATCCCGGTCACCCTGGAACTCGGGGGCCAGAGCCCCAACATCTTCTTCTCGGACGTCGCGGACAGCAACGACTCGTTCTACGACAAGGCGCTCGAGGGCTTCGCGCTCTTCGCGCTGAACCAGGGCGAGGTCTGCACCTGCCCGTCCCGCGCACTCGTGCAGGGCTCCATCTACGACTCGTTCATGGCCGATGCGATCGCCCGTGTGGAGAAGATGGTCCAGGGCAATCCGCTCGACACCGACACCCAGGTCGGTGCGCAGGCCTCCAACGACCAGCTCGAGAAGATCCTGTCCTACATGGACATCGGCACGCAGGAGGGAGCGAAGGTCCTGATCGGCGGCCAGCGGAACATGCTCGACGGCGACCTCGCCGAGGGCTACTACGTGAAGCCCACCGTGTTCGAGGGCACCAACAGCATGCGGGTGTTCCAGGAGGAGATCTTCGGCCCGGTGGTGTCGGTGACGCGCTTCGAGGACTACGCGGAGGCCATGGAGATCGCCAACGACACCCTGTACGGACTCGGCGCCGGCGTATGGTCCCGGAACGGGAACGTCGCCTACCGCGCCGGGAGGGAGATCCAAGCGGGCCGCGTGTGGGTGAACAACTACCACGCCTATCCGGCAGGAGCTGCGTTCGGCGGCTACAAGTCGTCGGGCATCGGGCGGGAGAACCACGCCATGATGCTCGACCACTACCAGCAAACCAAGAACCTGCTGGTGAGCTACTCGGAATCCAAGCTCGGCTTCTTCTAGGAGATGCCATGACCGTCGAAGCCTCGGTGACCCTTCCGGGGGAGACCTCCTCCCGGGTGGCACTGACGGACAGCGCCGTCGAGCTGCTGGAGAAGCTGTGGCTCATCCACGGGCCGTTGATGTTCCACCAGTCCGGCGGATGCTGCGACGGCTCGTCGCCGATGTGCTATCCGGCCGGGGAGTTCATCACGGCGGAGGCGGACGTGCTGCTCGGCGTCCTGGACATCTCGACCGCCGCGCACGACCGTGCGGATCTCCGGAGCGGACCGGACGAGGGGCCCGGCGCCGGGATCGTTGCCGGCGACGGACCCCGGCCCATCGAGTTCTGGATGTCCCGCGAGCAGTTCGAGTACTGGCGCCACACGCACCTGACGGTCGACGTGGTGCCCGGAAGAGGGAGCGGCTTCTCGGTCGAGGCACCGGAGGGCAAACGGTTCCTCATCCGCTCGAGGCTGATGGACCAGCCGTGACGGACAGGGGCCCGGCAACCCGGGCCCCTGTCCGTACCCCTCGGGCACGGACGCCCGCTGCCAGAACGCAGGTCACTGGTACGGTGGGGTTCCGCGGGCCACCGCCGGGCAGCCCGTCCGGCCCGGACGCGGTGCCGCTGCAGGCAGGGGGAGACTTCCATGATCACGGACGACGGGCAAGGGGACCATCGCGAGCCCTGGGCCGCCCCGCACGACGACGTCGCCGGCCGGCTGAGCGAACTGGCCCGGTCCCTGCAGCAGGAGGACTCCGAGGACGCCGTGCTCGAGCATCTGGTGCGCGCCGCGATCAGCCTCGTCCCCGGCGCCGACGAAGGCTCGATCACCCTCGTGATGGCGCGCCGCCGCGTCGAGTCCCGGGCACCGTCGGGAGACCTCGCGCGGGCGATCGACGAACTCCAGGAACGGACCGGCGAAGGCCCCTGCATGAGCGCGGTGTACGACGAGCAGACCGTCCGGGTGCCCGACCTGCGCACCGAGAGCCGTTGGCCGGAGTTCTCCACGAAGGCGGCCCGGGCGGGCGCGGGCAGCATGCTGTCCTTCCAGCTCTTCGTCGAGGGCGACAACCTCGGGGCACTCAATCTCATCGGCCGCACCGCGAACGCCTTCACGGCGGAATCGGACTACGTGGGCCGGCTGGTGGCGTCCCACGCCGCGGTCGCTTTCGCCGACGCGCAGAAACTCCACCAGTTCAAGGACGCCATCGCCACCCGTGACCTGATCGGCCAGGCCAAGGGCATCCTCATGGAGAGGTACGGCATCACCGCAGGGCAGGCGTTCATCATGCTGGTGAAGGTCTCCACGGAGATGAACCTCAAACTGCTGTCCGTGGCCGACGAGCTGGCGAACACGGGGAACTTCCCGGTACGCCGGAGGGGCAGGAGCTGACGCGGTCGCCTCCGTCCCGTCGACCGGTGGTGCCGTACCGCTGGAGCCGGAGCTCCAGCACGCCGAGCTGCCACAGCATGTTGTTGCCGCCCCCGGGCTGGAATGTCCGTTCGGCTCGTCCAGCAGGAGGTCGACGTAGTCGGCCATCCGGACGACGGTGGACAGGCGGAAAGATCGCGGTGGCGAACCGCCTCTCGTGCTGACCGCGGCTAGCGGTCGACACCGGACATGTCCTCATAGCGGTCGCCGACGGGAGCGGCGACGGCGTCGAGTTGCTGCAGCTGGCCGGTCGTGAGGGTGAGGCCGTCCGCCGCGACGTTCTCCTCGAGGTAGTGCACCTGCTTGGTCCCGGGAATCGGAGCGATGTCGTCCCCCTGCGCAAGGAGCCAGGCCAAAGCCACCTGGCCCGGCGTCGCGCCGACCTGCTGGGCGACGTCGTCCACCTGTTCCACGATGCGGATGTTCGCCTGCAGGTTCTCCCCTGCGAAGCGGGGATTCCTGCGGCGGAAGTCCGACTCGTCGAGCTCGTCCACAGAGCGGATGGTGCCGGTGAGGAATCCCCTGCCCAGCGGCGAATAGGGTACGAACCCGATACCGAGTTCGCGCACCAGGGGGAGGCAGAGCTCGCGTTCGGGATCCCTGCTCCACAGGGAGTACTCCGTCTGCAGTGCCGTCACGGGATGGACGGCGTGCGCCCGGCGGATCGTCTCCGGTGCCGCTTCGGAGAGTCCTATGTGCAGGACCTTGCCCTCCCGCACGAGGTCCGCCAGCGCGCCCATGGTCTCCTCCACGGGAACCGAGGGGTCCATCCGGTGCTGGTAGTAGAGGTCGACGTGGTCCGTGCCGAGCCGTCGGAGCGATCCGTCGATCGAGAGGCGCACGTTCTCCGGGCTCCCGTCGATGCCCATGGCATCTCCCGCGGTGTGGCGGATGGTGCCGAACTTCGTGGCGATCACGACGTCGTCCCGCCGGTCCTTCAGGGCGCGGCCGAGCAGTTCCTCGTTCGTGTAAGGCCCGTACATCTCGGCGGTGTCGAAGAAGGTGACACCGAGGTCGAGGGCGCGGTGGAGGGTCCTCGTCGCACCCGCGTCGTCCGTGCCGCTGCCGGTGTAGAACGCCGACATCCCCATGCAGCCGAGGCCGAGCCGGGAGACGTCGAGGCTGGAACCGAGTCGGATGGTCTTCATGGAGCCGCCTTGTGCCGAGGGAAAGGGGTGCCCGGCCAGCGTACGCCGGGGAGGCGGACCGCGGGCGGGGAGTTCCGGATGTCCCGTTGTTTGCACGGTGTGCAACTTCGCCCCTACGCTTGACCCGTGCTGAGTACCACCGACAACGCCGGCCCCCTGGGCCGCCGCGAACAGAACAAGGTCGACACGCGCCGCGCGATCGCGGACGCGGCCTTCGACCTCGCCCGCTCCGTGGGTCCGGGAGCATTCACCGTGGACCAGATCGCCGCGCGGGCCGGAGTGTCACGCCGGACGTTCTTCAACTACTTCCACAGTGCGGAGGACGCCCTGACCGTACGGACGGACGGGTTCCTCGAACTCGCGCTCGCCGTCTTCGGGCAGCTACCGCAGGACGAGCCGCTGTTCGACTCCATCGTCCGGGCGTTCTCCGAGACCACGCGGATCGAGGGGCTGTCCCAGCACGGCGAACTCTTCCGGATGGCGGACTCGAATCCCGATCTCCTGCGCGCGCAGCTGCACTCGTGGGAGCGGGCGGAGGCCCTGATCGTCGAGGCGCTGCGTCGGCGCCTCGGACCTGCCGCATCCTCCCTCTACCTCACCGCCCTCGTCGGGTGCGTGCTGTCCTGCACGAAGGCGGCCATGCGGGACTGGGCCGCCAGCACGCCCGAGTCCGGCGACGACTCGGGAACGCACCTCGAGGCGCGCATCCTCGCTTCGCTGACCATGCTGCGGAACGGTTTCGCCGATCCCGCAGCCGATCCCACAGCCGACCCCACAGCCGATCTCGCGGCCGACTCCACAGCCGATCTCGCGGCCGGCATCGCCGCGGACAGGACGGCGACGCCGGCACAGGGCACGAGCCCTGCGCCGTCCGCGACCGCCGGTCCCTGACACCACCCCTCCCCGGCCCCCGGCCCTCACCCTGCAAGGACCACTCCATGGCTTTTCTGCTCTACCGGCTCGGCTCGTTCGCGTTCCGGAGGAGGTGGTGGGTCATCTCCGCATGGCTCGCGATCATGCTCGCGGTGGCGGGCGCCGCCGTCGCCTTCTCGGGCACCCTGACGAACAACTTCACGATCCCCGGGACGGAGTCGCAGCGCATCTCCGACCGGTTGCGGGAGGAACTGCCCGAGGCCGTCGGCGGGACGGGCACCGTGGTCTTCACCACCGAGGACGGGGCCGCCTTCTCGCCCGAGCAGCGCGACGGCGTCGAGTCCGCACTGGCAGCGATCGCGGACCTGGACGGTGTGCGCGGTGTCGTCGACCCGTTCGACGTCGCGGACCAGGTCGCCGCCGGTGGTGAGGAGATCGAAGCGGGCCGCGCCGAGCTCGCGGCGAGCGAGCAGCAGCTGAGCGCGGGTGAGGCACAGCTCGCGCAGGGACAGGCCCAGCTCGACCAGCAGCGTGCGCAGCTCGAACAGGCCCGCGGAAAGCTCCCGCCGGCACAGGTGGTCACCACCGAGCAGCAGCTCACGCAGGGACAGGCGCAGCTCGACGCGAGCCGGACCGAGCTCGAAGCCGGGCGCGAGCAGCTCGAGTCCGGCAGGGCGGAGCTGGAGCTCGCCGAGCGTCAGCTCGAGGCGACGTCCGGCGTGAGCCTCGTCTCCGAGGACGGCACGACGGCGGTGGCCAGCGTCCAGTTCGAGCAGCAGATCAACGGCGTGTCACCCGAACTGCGGGAAGCCGTGCAGGAGACGGCCGCAGACGCCGAGACAGCCGGTGTCGCCGTCGACTACAGCAAGGAGATCGTCGAGGACGTCTCGGGCATCGTCGGTGCCACGGAGGTCATCGGCCTGGCCGTCGCCGCCGTCGTGCTGATCGTGATGCTGGGCACCCTGATCGCCGCGGGGCTTCCGCTCCTCATGGCCATCGTCGGCGTCGGGGTGGGCGTGGGCATCACGTTCGCGCTCTCCGGCCTGATCGAGATGAACAGCATCTCTCCCGTCCTCGCACTGATGCTCGGGCTCGCCGTCGGCATCGACTACTCGCTGTTCATCGTGAACAGGCACCGGACACAGCTGCTGCACGGGATGGACCTGCAGGAGTCGCTCGCCCGGGCAACCGGCACGGCGGGCAACGCGGTCCTCTTCGCCGGTATCACCGTGATCGTGGCCCTCGCCGCCCTGGCGGTACCGGGTTTGCCGTTCCTGACGGTAATGGGACTGTCGGCCGCCGGCACCGTCGCGGTGTCCGTGCTCGTGGCACTGACCCTCACACCGGCCCTGCTCGCAGTGATCGGACGGCGGGTCGTCTCGAAGCGTCGCTGGGCCCGGACCCACGGTGGCAGGCACTCGGCCGCCGCACCGCTCGATACGGACAGCGGAGCGTCCCTCGCCGACCAGCGCGCGGCGCGGGGTGCGGGGTGGGGCGGCATCGTCACGCGGCGGCCCGTCCTGACGGTCCTCGCCGGGATCCTCCTCCTCGGCGTGATCGCGATCCCCGCGGCGCAGCTCCGCGTGGGCCTGCCCGACGGCGGCACCGAACCCGCCGACTCGACGGCGTTCCAGGCCTACAGCACGATCGGGGACAAGTTCGGCGCGGGCACCAACGGCCCGCTGATCGTCGTCGGTTCCCTGCCCGAGACCGCCGACGACGCCGAGCTGACCGCGTTGCGGCTGGACGTCAACGACCGCCTGCTCGAGGTGCCGGACGTAGCCGCATCCGTGCCCGCGGCGGTCAGCGAGGACGGCCGTACCGCGATCTTCCAGGTCCTCCCGGAGGAGGGCCCGGCGAGCGAGACCACCGAGAACCTCGTCCGGGACCTCCGCGCACTGACCGACGACTTCGAGGAGCAGACGGGCGTCCCGATCGCGGTGACCGGGCAGACCGCCGCGAACATCGACGTGTCGGCGAAGCTGATGGAGGCGCTGCCGGTCTACCTGGGCATCGTGGTCGGCCTGTCACTGATCCTGCTCCTGCTGGTCTTCCGCTCGATCCTCGTGCCGGTCATCGCGACGGCGGGCTTCCTGCTGTCCCTCCTGGCGAGTTTCGGGGCGACGGTCGCCATCTACCAGTGGGGCTGGCTCGGGGACTTCTTCGGGGTCACCAACCCGGGGCCCATCCTGAGCTTCCTGCCGATCATCCTGATCGGCGTCCTCTTCGGACTCGCGATGGACTACCAGATGTTCCTGGTGTCGGGGATGCGTGAGGCGTACGTCCATGGTGACGACCCGAAGGCCGCGGTGCGCATCGGCTTCAGCCACGGCGCGCGCGTGGTCACCGCGGCCGCGATCATCATGGTCTCGGTGTTCGCGGGCTTCGTCTTCTCGCACCTCGCCATGGTGCGCCCGATCGAGTTCGGACTCGCCTTCGGCGTGCTGCTGGATGCATTCGTGGTCCGCATGACGCTCGTTCCGGCCGCGATGTACCTGCTGGGACGGCACGCGTGGTGGCTTCCCGCCTGGCTCGAGCGGATCCTGCCGGACGTCGACGTCGAGGGTGCGAAGCTCCTGCGCGAGGACAAGGAGGAGCGCGTACCGGTCTCGGTCTAGTCCTGCTCGTGCCGGACGGCGCCGTCGCAGGCGCCGTCCGGCTCTGCCCGGCGGGAGCCGCTACGTGCCGAGGTAACGCCCCGGTCTGTGGTTGAGGGCGACGACCAGGTTGAGCAGCACGGCCCCGACGGCGGACAGCAGGACACCGGCCGGCTCGACCACGGTGAGTGCGGTGAGGATGACGGCGGTATCCAGCCCCATCTGGACGTACCCGGCCCGCCAGCCCAGGCGTTCCTGGAGGATCAGCGCGAGGATGTTGAAGCCGCCGAGGCTCGCCTTGTGGCGGAAGAGGATCAGGAGCCCCACGCCGGCCAGCAGGTTCCCGCCGAGGGCTGCATAGAGCGGGTTCAGGGCCACGTTCCCGAGCGCGAGGGGATGCACGTAGGACAGGGCGGAGACCAGGGCGACCGCCGCCATGGTGCGCAGGGTGAAGTCCCATCCCTTCTTCCATACGGCCAGGGCGAAGAACGGCAGGTTCACGGCGAAGAACAGGAGGCTGAAGGGGAGTCCGCCCAGATAGCTCAGGAGCAGGGCCAGGCCGGCGGTGCCACCGGTCACGGCGCCACTCGTCTTGAGGAGGAACAGACCGAGCGACACCGTGAAGGTCCCCGTCACGATCCCGAGGACGTCCTCGAAGGCCGAATGCCGGACGATCAGGTCCGGTTCGTCGGTCTCGGGTGGGGGTGTCGTGGTGTCCATGGCCGCAACGTACCATCGGGCGTTTGGCCGGAACCAACGGATCCGCGCCGATGTGAAGGAAAGCACAGAACCGGGGTCGGGTGAAGGGTCCGACGTCGGTGGTCAGTGCAGCGGGACGCGGAGGTCCACCGGCGACGGCAGGTCGCGCCGGACGGCGGCCAGCCAGTCCCGCGCGTCGTCCGCTTCCGCGAAGTACCGTGTCCGGCTGCGTGACTGGGCGATGAAGGCGGCGAGGACCCTGTCCACCGGGTCGCTCCCGATCAGCGCTATGGGCCCGAGGTGGCGGTAGGCCACGAGCATCTGGCGTGCGGGCGGGGTGATGTGTCTGATCAGGGTCAGGTGTACCAGCATCGGAGCGGAGTGCCAGCGCGGGAAATGCGTGATCGTGTTCGCGAGCACGTCGAGCTCGGCGGGTCCGATCACGGCTCCGGGCCGCCACAGGACCTCGAGGACCCCGGCCGCATGCAGGATCCTGAAGTCGTCCACGGTCGGTCCTCCTCCGTCGGCGCGCGGGTGTGCAGCCGTTGCCTGCAGTCTCGCACAGTGTCGCCCGGGAGCCTGAACGGTGTGGCCGGAAGCCTAGACGGCGCCGACCGCGCGCGACGCGGACCTCCAGGCTTCGACCTCTGCCAGGAGGTCGGCCCGCCGTCCCCCGCTGATGAACGCGGAGCGGAACGAGTTGGCGGCGAGGGTCGCGAGGTCGTCGACACCCAGTCCGAAGGACTCCTGCAGCGCCGAGAAGTTGTCGTCGACGTATCCGCCGAAGTAGGCGGGATCGTCCGAGTTCACCGAGACGTTCAGCCCACGGGCCAGCATCGCCGGCAGCGGGTGGTCCCCGAGGGCGGCGACGGCGCGGAGCCGGACGTTCGAGAGCGGGCAGACCGTCAGCGGCACCTGGTCGGCGACGAGCCGCTGCACGAGCGCCTCGTCCTCGAGGCACCGGATGCCGTGGTCCACCCGGTCCACCCGGAGGACGTCGAGCGCTTCCCGGACGTAGCCGGGCGGGCCCTCCTCGCCCGCGTGCGCGATGCACTTCAGGCCGGCGGCACGCGCGACGTCGTACATCTCGGCGAAGAGCGACGGCGGATAGCCCACCTCGGCGGAGTCGAGGCCGATCCCGATGATCGGTGCCTCCATGGCGAGGAGGTCCCGCAGGACCGCGAGCGCCTCCGCGGCTGGGCGGTCGCGCAAGAAGGCGGCGATCAGCGACGTGCTGATGCCGTAGTCGGCCTCGCTCGTGGACAGGGCCGCAGCCACTCCGCCGACGCAGGTCTCGAGGGCGACGCCGCGGGCGAGGTGCGCCTGCGGGTCCAGCATGATTTCGGCGTGCCGCACGCCGGCCACGGCTGCGCGGCGGAGGTAGGCCCGGGTCATATCGGTGAAGTCCGCCTCGGTGCGCAGCACGTCCATGTTGGCGTAGTACAGGTCGAGGAACGACTGCAGGTCGGTGAACGCGTAGCGGCCCGCCAGGTCGGCCGTGTCGGTGTAGGGCAGGCGGATCCCGTTGCGGGCGGCCAGGGTGAAGATGAGTTCCGGCTCGAGGGTCCCCTCGATGTGCAGGTGTAGTTCGGCGCAGGGCAGGGAAGGCATGGCTCCAGCCTATGGGCCCGCGCCGCTCGGCCGGAGCACTCCGCGCTTCGGCTGGGCGGCGCGGGCCGCGCGACGTCGATGCTCCCGGGCGCAGCGGGGTCCTTCTGCAGCCATCGGGTGTCGTGCCACCGGCTGTTCTCGAACCCGGCGCCGCGGTGGACGCCGCCGGGCTCGAAGCCGAGGGTCCGGTGCAGCGCCGGGCTCGACTCGTTTGGCAGGGTCCCCGCCGTGCCGGGCGGCTCGGTCTGGAAGGGGATCGTCATCCCTGGCACGTAGGACGCCTAGATGTGCGCAGGCTCCGGCGCCGTCGGGGGAGGCACGGCGGACGGTACGGGAGGGCATGCCGGCATTCCGCCGGCCGCGGCGGGTACGGGACATGAAGAAGGGCGGACCCGGCCGGATCCGCCCTTCTCCGTGCATCGCCTAGTAGAGGGCGGCCTCCGACTCGGTGGCCGGCGTGACGCCGTGGCCGAGGTTCGCGGCCAGCTTCGCGCCGAGCTCTGCGTCCACGTTCGCCCAGTACTGGACGGCGCGGGCGCGGATCTCGTCGCTCTTCACGCCGCCGACCGCGCCGGTGATCGTCTCCAGGAAGCGCGCACGCTGCGCGTCGTCGAAGACCTCGCGATACAGCGTGCCGGCCTGGCCGAAGTCGTCGTCCTCCGCGTGCAGCGAGTGCGCTGCCCGGACGAGGTCGCCGTCGTTCTCCCAGCCGCCGTGCGCACCGTACTGCGCGGGATCCGCGGCGGGCCCGCCGACGGAGTTCGGTGCGTACACCGGGGTGGAGGAGGAGTTGAAGTAGTAGCGCGCCGCGCCGTCCTTCGAGTAGTTCCGCACCTCGTTCTTCGGCATGTTCACGGGCAGCTGCGCGTGGTTGGTGCCCACGCGGTAGCGGTGCGCGTCCGCGTAGGAGAAGATGCGGGCCTGCAGCATGCGGTCGGGGCTCGCGGCGATACCCGGCACGAAGTTCGACGGCGCGAACGTTGCCTGCTCGATCTGCGCGAAGTAGTTCTCCGGGTTGCGGTTCAGCGTGAGCCTGCCGACCGGGATGAGGGGGTAGTCGCCCTGGGGCCAGACCTTCGTGAGGTCGAACGGGTTGAAGCGGTACGTCTTCGCATCGTCGTAGGGCATGATCTGGACCTTGAGGTCCCAGCTGGGGTGGTTGCCCTTCGCGATGTTCTCCGAGAGGTCGCGCAGGTGGTGGTCGGCGTCCGAGCCGGCCAGCGCCTCGGCCTCGTCCACCGTCAGCACCTCGTGGCCCTGGTTGGACTTGAAGTGGTACTTGACCCAGAACTTCTCGTTGGACTCGTTGATCCACATGTAGGTGTGCGAGCCGTAGCCGTTCATGGTGCGCCACGAGTTCGGCAGGCCGCGGTCACCCATCAGCCAGGTCACCTGGTGTGCCGACTCGGGGCTGAGCGTCCAGAAGTCCCACTGCATGTCGGCGTCGCGCAGGTTGGTGCCGGGAAGGCGCTTCTGCGAGTGGATGAAGTCGGGGAACTTGATGCCGTCGCGGATGAAGAACACCGGGGTGTTGTTGCCCACGAGGTCGTAGTTGCCCTCGGAGGTGTAGAACTTCAGGGCGAAGCCCCGGGGGTCGCGCCACGTGTCGGGTGAGCCCTGCTCGCCGGCCACGGAGGAGAAGCGGAGGAGGGTCTCCGTCGTCGTGCCCTTCTGGAAGAGCGCTGCGCGGGTGTACATGCTGACGTCCTCGGTGGTCTCGAAGACACCGAACGCTCCGCCGCCCTTGGCGTGGACCACGCGCTCGGGGACACGCTCGCGGTTGAACTGGGCCAGCTTCTCGACGAGGTAGTGGTCGGTCAGCGGGATGGCGCCGTCGCGGCCGAGGGCGGACGAGTTGCTGTCATCGATGACGGGGGCGCCGGACTGCGTGGTGCTGAAGTTCGCGGACATAGTGCTCCTATTCCTGGGGTTGGGGATCAGTGGTGGCTGGGGGCTGCCGGGCGGCAGTCGTCGCAGAGGCCCTGGTAGAGGACCTCCGCGATCTGGATGGTCATGCGGCGTGCGCCGGGCGACCATTCGGGGGTCAGGCAGGGCGCGTGTCCCACCGCGCAGTCGACATCCTCGATACGGCCGCAGCCGGTGCAGATCGCGTGGTGGTGGTTGTCGCCCACGCGCGTCTCGTACCGGGCGGGGGAGTGCGGTGTGTCGATACGGCGCAGCAGGCCGATGTCGGTGAGGTCGGCCAGGATCACGTAGACGGACTGCACGGTGATGTGCGGCAGGTCCGCGCGGACCGCGGTCGCGGCGTCGTCGGCCGTGGCGTGGGGGGACTGCTCGACGGCGGCGAGGACGGCGAGGCGCTGGCGCGTCACGCGGCGGCCATGGGAATGCAGGGCCGCGGACCAGCGGGCCTCGCGGGCCTCCGGTGTCATCGCTGCCTGCATCATGCCTCCAGTGAACCAGTAAATCTGAATTAGTCATAATAAGGTCCGGCTAACTTGCGCACCATGCGTGGCTCGCGATGGGTACCGTGGACAGGGTGAACCTCTTCGAGCGTGGCCGGGCCTGGCTGCTGGACTACGCCTACGTGGGCTTCTGGCAGGTGCAGGGCTTCCTCTTCCGGGCCGATCCCGCGCAGTACCTGACTCCCGCCGCCGATGCCCCCGGAGGCAAGGCGCCGGTGCTCCTCATCCCGGGCATCTACGAGACCTGGCAGTTCCTGCGGCCCGTCGCCGACCACCTGCACCGGGCCGGCCATCCCGTGCACGTGGTGCAGAAGCTCGGGTACAACCGCGGCACCGTGGAGGCGATGGCCCAGCTCGCCGCCGGCTACCTCGAGGAGCACGACCTCACCGACGTCGTGATCGTGGCGCACAGCAAGGGCGGGCTGATCGGCAAGTTCCTCATGACCATGTCCAGCGTGGCGCCGCGGATCACCCGTCTCGTCGCCGTCAACACGCCGTTCTCCGGGTCCGTCTACGCCGACTTCTTCTTCCTGCCCAGCATCCGCGCGTTCTCGCCGCGTAACCCGACACTCCGGACGCTCCTGGCCAACCTCGAGCTGAACAGCCGCATCACCTCAATCTACGGCCGGTTCGATCCCCACATCCCGGGCGGGAGCTTCGTGGAGGGGGCACGGAACGTCCAGCTGGCCACCATGGGTCATTTCCGGCCCATCGCGGACAAGCGGGTCCTGCAGGAGATCGACCACGCGATCGGGGCAGGGGAACGCGACACCGCCTGAGACGCGTCCGGTTCGTTGCTGCAGCGAATCAACGCCCGGCTAGACTTTCCCCGTGCCACGACTCCTCGCCGACATCACCCCGCTGCGGGAGTCGCCGGCTTTCCGTCGGCTCTACATCGGCACGGCGCTCTCGGCCATCGGCACGCAGCTCACCATCGTGGCCGTCAGCCTGCAGATCTACTCGCTGACGCAGTCCACCCTGAGCGTCGGCCTCCTCAGCCTCTTCGCTCTCGTGCCCCTCGTGGTGGCCGGACTCTACGGCGGCGCGATCGCCGACGCGCAGGACCGCCGCAAGGTCGCGCTGTACTCCGGCTTCGCGCTCTGGGCCACCACCATGGCCATCGCGGCCCAGGCCTGGATCGGCGTCGACAGCGTCTGGCTGCTCTACGCGCTGATCGCCATCCAGTCCGGTGCGGCCGGCATCAACCAGCCCACGCGCAGCTCGATCATCCCGCGCCTCGTCCGTCCGGAACTGCTGCCCGCGGCCAACGCGCTCAGCATGATCACCTTCGGCCTCGCCTTCACCGTCGGGCCGCTGCTCGCCGGCCTCCTGGTGGCACAGGTCGGCTACGCCTGGACGTACACGGTCGACGTCGTCACCTTCACCTTCGCGCTGTGGGCCGTCTTCCGGCTCCCGGCCCTGCCGCCCGAGGGGTCCCACCCGCCGGGCCGGGCTCGCGACCGTCCTCGAGGGCTTCCGCTTCCTCGGTACGCGGCCGAACATCCGCATGACATTCATCCTCGACCTGATCGCCATGATCACCTCCCAGCCGCGGGCGCTGCTGCCCGCCGTCGGAGCGGTGCTCATCGGCGGGGGCGAGCTGACCGTCGGCATCCTGCTCGCCTCGGCCGCGTTCGGCTCGGTGCTGGCCGGCCTGTTCTCCGGACCCCTCGGCCGGATCCACAAGCACGGCCAGGCCGTGATCTGGTCCATCGTCGGGTGGGGTGCGTCCGTGGCGGGCTTCGGACTCGTGGTCGTCATGGCGAGCTCGTCGGCCCTGCCGGTTCCCGGTGAGGGGGAACTCTCGGTGTGGGTGCTGCCTGCAGCAGCCTGCCTGGTGCTGGCAGGCATCGCCGATTCCGTCAGCAGCGTCTTCCGCAACACCATCCTGCAGTCCGCCACGCCGGACGCCATGCGCGGGCGCCTGCAGGGCGTGTTCATCGTCGTCGTCGCCGGTGGTCCGCGGCTCGGGGACATGGTGGCCGGCGGTCAGGCCGCCTGGCTGGGGGAGGGCTGGACCGCCGTCGTCGGGGGCGCCGCCTGTATCGTGCTGGTGCTCGCCGTGGCCCGTTGGCAGCCCCGGTTCGCGCGGTACGACTCGCGCCGGCCGGAGGCCTGACCGCCACCCCGGCCGTCCTCGATGACGCCCCTCGCCGTACGATGAATGGAACACCCCCGCTCCGACCCGCCGTTGTACTGGTGGGCGGCGCCCGGCCGTCGTCGTCGCAAGGAGTGACAGTGCACAACCATTTCAACGGTGCCAAGACGGCGTTGTTGTTCGGCGCCCTCATGGGGATCTTCCTCGTCTTCGGCGCCGTCGTCGCCGGAGCCACGCGCAGCTCGGCGTTCCTCTGGATCTTCGCCCTGCTCGGTGTGGGATCGATCGCCTACAGCTACTGGAACAGCGACAAGATCGCCATCCGCAGCATGCGCGCCGTCGAGGTCACCGAGCAGCAGGCACCCGCCATGTACCGGATCGTCCGGGAGCTGAGCGCGCGTGCCGGCAAGCCCATGCCCCGCCTCTACGTCTCGCCGACTCCGGCCCCGAACGCCTTCGCCACGGGCCGCAATCCGGAGAATGCCGCCGTGTGCTGCACGCAGGGGATCCTGCAGCTGCTGAACGAGCGTGAACTCCGCGGCGTGCTCGGGCACGAACTCATGCACGTCTACAACCGCGACATCCTCACGGGCTCCATCGCCGCGGCCGTCGCAGGCATGATCACGTCCGTGGCCCAGATGTTCGCGTTCGCCGGCATGATGGGCGGCAACCGCAACCAGGGCGGCAACCCGATCGGCGCTCTGTTGCTCGCCATTCTCGCGCCCCTCGCCGCGGGCCTCATCCAGACCGCCATCGGCCGCACCCGCGAATACGACGCCGACGAGGACGGTGCGGCCCTGACGGACGACCCGCTGGCGCTCGCATCGGCGCTCCGCAAGCTCGAGATCGGGACGCAGCGCGCACCGCTCCCGCAGGACCAGCGCCTCGTGAACACCTCACACCTCATGATCGCCAATCCGTTCAGGGGCGGCGGCATGAGCCGCCTGTTCGCCACCCATCCGCCGATGGACCAGCGCATCGCACGCCTCGAGGGCATGGCCGGCCGTCCGCTCCGCTGATCAGCCCGGTACGACGACGGCGGCCCCACCTTCTGCAGGTGGGGCCGCCGTCGTCTACGCCTGATGCTCGGGTCAGCGCATGTTCACGAACTGCAGGTCCGCTTCGTCGAAGTTCTTGAGCAGGGCCATCGTGGCCTGCAGGTCATCGCGTGACTTGGAGCTGACGCGCAGTTCGTCGCCCTGGATCTGCGACTTGACGCCCTTGGGTCCCTCGTCGCGGATCAGCTTGTTGATCTTCTTCGCGATGTCCTGGGCGATGCCCTCCTTGATGGAGGTCTCCAACCGGAACTCCTTGCCGGAGGGGAAGGGTTCTCCGGTGTCGAGGGACTTCAGCGAGATGCCCCGCTTGATCATCTTGGACTGCAGCACATCGAGGACGGCCAGCACGCGCTCCTCCGAATTGGCCTTCATGAGGATCTTCTCCCCGCTGAAGTCGACCTCCGCTCCGACCCCCTTGAAGTCGTACCGCTGGGCGATCTCCTTCTGCGCCTGGTTGAGCGCGTTGGCGACCTCCTGCTTGTCCACTTTGCTGACGACGTCGAACGTGGATTCGCTTGCCACGATTCCTCCTCGGGGTGATGGGATTTCCTGCCTCCAAGACTATCCGCAACCCTCGCGGCCCGCTGCTGACCCGTTCACAGGCAGCGGTCAGCAGGCGCAGGGGGTAGGCACCGGGTCCGGTGGCACGGTGGGATCATCCG
Source organism: Arthrobacter sp. MN05-02 (assembly GCA_004001285.1). NCBI lineage: Bacteria > Bacillati > Actinomycetota > Actinomycetes > Micrococcales > Micrococcaceae > Arthrobacter > Arthrobacter sp. MN05-02. Next base: position 2,769,111 of record AP018697.1, on the reverse strand, counting down.
TACCGCTTCCGTGACAGAGAGAACCGAGATGCCCGAACCACGACGCCGGCGTTACCAGATCCGCCTCCGCAAGGCGGTGGCGGGATCGTTCCTCGCTGCGGCGACGGCGGCGTCGCTGACGGGCTTCACAGCGGCACCGGCGCTCGCCGTCCCACCGAGGGCGGTGACCGCGAGCTCGGAGTCCGTGGACGATGCGGCGAGTGACATCATCCTCGCGCTCGACTCCGCCTCGCGGGTGAGCGTCGCGTCGCCCGTCGCTGCGGCGGCCGGTGCCACGACCTCGGGGGACCGCCTCGCGGGTGTCCGGGCCGACCTCGACCAGGCCGTCCTGTTCCGCCTGGTGACGCCCGGGCAGGCGGACGCTTTCTACGCCCAGATCGAGCGCAGGGTGGCTGCGGGCCTGTGACGATCCGCCCGATTCGTCACCGGGGCCGTTTGTCTGTAAAGTTGTCTTGCCCGCGCTTGCTGCGGGCGGTCTTCCTGTGAAGACGTTCGGCAGATTACCCGAGCGGCCAAAGGGGGCTGACTGTAAATCAGCTGGCAACGCCTACGGGGGTTCGAATCCCTCATCTGCCACAGCAAGGAGAGGCCGGTACTACCGCTGGGAACAGCGGAGGTACCGGCCTTTCGTATGTCCGAGCTATCCGGCGCCCGTCGGCTGTGTGGCCGCCGTTCAGGCATGACACCGGTCCGGACCGGCACTCCGTAACGGTTCGCTCACGTAACCATCTCGTGCTGTTCCGGATCCCGGTCAAGCCGTAGCGTCGCGACCAGGGGGCCCTGCCCCCCTCGCCGCCCTGCCGTCTACTGGAAGAATCTCCATGTCCAAATCCACCGCGCTCCCCGTACTGGTCCTTGCCGCCGTCCTCCTGTCCGGGTGCACCGCTGCTCCAGAAGCGGGGGGCGAGCGCACCACCGGAACGCCGTCCGCCTCGCCGTCCGCCTCCCCGTCCGCCTCCCCGTCAGGCGAATTCACCCCTTCGGAGGATCCCTCCCCTGAGGCGACGGAGGCGCCGGGCGGGACCGAGGAATCGTCTCCTGCCCCCACGGCGCCGGCTCCGACCGCCGGGGCTCCTGCCGGCCGGCCCGCTGATCAGGACCAAGCGCCGCAGCACGCCGAACCAGGTGGCGAGCAGCCCTCCACCGCGCATCAGGGCGTCGCCCATCCGCAACCGGCGGACGCTCCGCAACCCGAGATCGCTGTGTCCCCGGGCCTGCTGCGCATCGGCGGCTCGGGGTACGCCCCCGGTGAGATGATCAGCATCCTCTTCTCCCAACCGGGTTCGGACTACAACCTCCTGATCCCGGATCCCGACAGCCGCGTGGCTCCCGGCCCGGGCGTACCCGAAGCAGTCGTGACCCACGCAGGGCCTGATGGCTCCTACACGTTCGACATCGACATCTCCCCTGGGTTCGCACCGGGGGAGTACGGCATCATGACCTGGGCGCCCGACCGCGGGCGTGCGGTACCCGGGAGCGGCGAGTCGTCCAAGCGGTTCCTGACGGTACACGTCACGGGTTAGGCGGTTCCGCCCCTGGGCCGCCACCCTCCGAGCCCGGCGGGGCTACGGGGCGTCGAGCAGCGCGTCGAGCGGTGGCGCGAGGCGGGAGGAGAGGGACCGGACGTACGTGGCGGTGAGGTGGTCGCCGTCCCGGTACACGAGGACGTCACCGATGACGGGCGGGCACTCGTCGGCGGGGCAGATGAAGTCGTTGAGATCGATCAGGGCGGTCCTGGGAAGACCCTGCGTCCCCGCCAGCTGCGCCAGCCCCTTGTCGTCGGCTGCTTCGCTACGGGGCGCAGCGCACTCGTCCAGTGCGGCCATGTTGGCCGCGACGCACTCCGGGACATCGAACCCGGGCGCGGGGGTGTCCCTGATGACGGCAACCGGGATGTCGTTCCGCGTGAAGGTGCTCCAGGACCTCCGGAACGCCTCCGACATGGCAGCGACGTCGTCGGTTGCTCCGGAGATCCCGGCGCTCACGGTGTAGCTGCTGGTGATCACCAGGCTGAGAAGGGGATCCTCCTGCAACAGGTCCTGCATCCGGCCGTTCCAGTCCATGCAGGTCGTGTACACCCTGCCCTTCCGCTCCAGCTCGCCCGTCGCGAAGGGGCAGGCGTCATGGATGTAGGCGGTGAGTCTCCAGCCTCGCTCCTTCGCGATCTGGTCGAGGGCCGGGATCCATTGCTTCGCGTGCGAGTCACCCACCAGGGCCACATGGACGTCCGACGCTTCCTCCCCGTACTCGCAGGAGACGATCTCGCTCTCACTGATCTTGGCCGAGTCGCAGGTCGGGAAGTCCTTCGCAGCCACGACGGGCATCGGCGTGATGTCCTCCGCCGTCGCCTGCGGTTCGAACCCGTCTGATCGCGGATTCGCCGGAAGAGTGCTGGCGCCATGGAGAACCGCCCGCACCTGCTCACGAACGGCTGCCGCCCTGTCCACTTCCGTGCGGACCGCGGTGACAAGGAGCCCGCCCGCGATACCGCCGATGACCATGAGGACGAGTCCGGCACAGACGCCGCGGAGGGAGGCGTCCCTGAATGCACTCCATCCGCTGACGGGTTTCTCGACGAAGGTGTAGGTGAGGTACGCGAGCCCGATCGAGAACCCGATGATGACGGTGCCCGTCACGGCGTCGGGTTCTCCGAACACCGCCGTCGCAAAAACGATGAGCGGCCAGTGCCAGAGGTACAGGGAGTAGGAGATGTTCCCGAGGAAGGTCATGGGTCGGGTGCCGAGGACGAGCCCGGGCCCGAGCGGAGCCCGGCGGACGCCTGCGGCGATGACCAGGGCGGAGGACACCGTGGGGATCAGCGCAGCGCTTCCCGGGTAGGGGACGGAGCCGTCGATCAGGACCGCGGAGGCGACGATGCCGCCCATTCCGGCCCATCCTGCAATCGTCGCGACGGCACGGGGTATCCGCTCGAGCTGCGTGACGATCACGGCGAGAAGGGCACCGAGCGCAAGTTGCCAGAACCGCGTCGTCGAGGCGAAGTAGGCGGGCCCGGGGGCTGTCGCGGTGTAGTGGATGGACCATGCCAGCGATGGCAGGAGCACCAGCGTGAGGGCGACGAGGAGCAGCGGGCGCAGGCGCGCCATCGGGATCGGCCCACGCCGGCGCCGCTTCCTCGTCAGGAACCCGCCGGCGGCGATGAGGAGCAGGGGCCAGACCAGGTAGAACTGCTCCTCCACGGCAAGGGACCAGTAGTGCTGGAGGGGCCCGGGGGCCGCGTCGCTCGTGAGGTAGTCGACGGAATCGGCGGCGAGCCGCCAGTTCTGGACGTAGGACGCCGAGGCGATGATGTCCCACCCGATCGAGGCCCAGCGCGTGACCGGCAGGAGCACGGCGGTCAGCGCGGCCGTGACGACGAGGACGAGCGTCGCCGCCGGCAGCAGCCGCCTGGCCCTCCGCGCGTAGAACCCGACCAGCGACACCCGTCCGTCCTCGGCGAGCTGCCTGAGAAGGAGCCCGGTGATCAGGAAACCGGAGATGACGAAGAAGACATCGACGCCCACGAACCCGCCCGGCACGAACGGCACCCCGAGGTGGTACAGCAGAACCGCGATCACCGCCACACTGCGGAGGCCCTGGATGTCCGGCCGGAACGCCGACTTCCCCGCCGTGGGTGCTCTGTGCTCGGCCGCGCCGAGCAGACTGACTGCCAACAGGAAACCTCCAGAGAGAACCGTGCGACCCCCGAGCGCTGTCGATCCCAGCCTAGCGCCGGAGCTTTCCCGCCCAGCCGCGCCGGCATCGGCTCGACCTGCCCGAGCAAAGCTGATAGGTCGGCCCTCCGATACCACATCGAAGTCCGAGCCATCCGCGGGTGGCCCGCTCAACGAAGAGCACCTACGGATGCATACAGTGGAAGTCGACGGCAGGGGAGGTCGTGATCAGCGATATTCCGGGTGCGCGGATCGCCTGGCTCGATAGCCTGCGCGGTACGGCCATCCTCCTCGTCGTCCTGCTGCATGCAGCGGAGTCCCTCCGGGTGGCGGTGGGGCCGACGCCCGGCGTCGATACCCTCAACCTCTTCCTCGAGCCCTTCCGCATGCCCGTGCTGATGTTCCTCTCGGGGCTCCTGCTGCCGCAATCACTGGCCAAGCCCGGACGGAAGTACGTCACCGGTAAGGTCTCCCGGGTGGCGTGGCCGTACGTCCTCTGGTCGCTGATCATCCTGGCGGCGAGTGGAGACCTCAGCCCGGGTGGAGTCGCCGAGATCCTCTACCGCTCGCCGACGTACCTTTGGTACCTCTGGTTCATCCTCGTCTTCTATGCGCTCGCCTATCCGCTGCGCCGCATCCCGCAACTCGTTCCCGCAGGTGCGGCGCTGCTGGTCTCGCTCGTGCTGCCGCACGGCAGCCGCCCCGAGACCATGGCCTTCCTGGCGGCCTTCTTCTTCCTCGGGGCCTGGTCTGCCCGGCACGCCCATCTCCTGGTGAGGATCACCAGCCGGCCCTGGCTGCTGGCGCCGGCCCTCGCCGCAGCCGTCACCGTGGGCGTGCTCAACGTCATGGGCAGGGACGTCCTGTACCGGGGGGAGTTCGCCTGGGGAGTGGCAGGAGCCCTGGGCGTCGTGTGCTGGCTGTTCCCGCGGCTCGGCACCAACCGGGCCACCACGTTCCTCGCATTCGTGGGCCGCTACTCGATCGTGTTCTACGTCGCGCACCTCGCGCCGATCATGGTGACGCTCGCCCTGGCAGACGCCGTCGGCCTCGCCGGGGAATGGTTTGTGCTGCCGTTGCTGCTCCTGCTGGGGATAGGGCTGCCGCTCGGCCTCGCCTGGGTCTACTCGACGAGGGAGCATGCTTCGGTGAACCTCCTCTTCGAACTGCCGGTACCGGGGCGGCGCCTCCGCGACCTCGGGTCCCGGCTCCGGCGGGCGAGGATCCGGGGTTCTACTGCCGCGTGAGGACGGTCGTCAGCAGGAGATCCTTCGCGGGGCCCGTGACGTCCCACGAGTACTCGACCGTGGTGGCCGAGGTGGCGGTGAAACGGACCCGGTAGGTGTCGGGCGTACAGGCGTGCTCGTCGTAGGCCCGGCCCGAGCTGAGGTCGAGCCGGCACAGCAGCCGGCCGTCGGGGAAGTGCACGAGGGCCGATCCGTCCAGGCCCCTCCGTACCAGGTAGGTGCGGACGGCCGGACCCCGGAACTGCGGCCAGGTGACGATCCCCTCCTCCTCCCAGCGGAGACCGTCGTCGTCGGGAATGAAGGCGGTGGTCCCGGTGAAGGTGCCCGTCAGATCCCCGGCCCTGTCGAGGAGGCAGCGCTCGGTGTGCCAGGAGCCTGTCAGGAAGGCCAGGGGATCACCCACCGCGGAGGGTGTGGGGTCGTGCCGGAGTGCTGCTGCAGTATTTCCGCCGTCGAGCAGGGTCCGCGCCCGGCGGACAGCCGGTGCCGCCTCGTCCTGCATCGTCCCTCCTGGTGTCGGCTGCATCCCACGCTAGCGGGACTCGGTACCGCCGTCGATTGAGGAATCCGTCACAAAATGTTAGGCTACCTAACTATGAGCCTTCCCTCGACGGATCCGCAGCTGCTGGTCCTCGCGCAGTCCTTCCGCACGACCCTGCGCCACGCCGTCTACCTCAGCCGGTCCATGGACAGCGACGGGGAGCTGACCACCATGCAGATGAGCACCCTGAGCATGGCAGCGGACGAACCGCTCCGCGTCAGCCGGATCGCCGCGAACCTCGGCATCCGCGTGCCGTCGGCGACCGAGCAGATCATCAAGCTGGAACAGGCGGGGCTCGTCCTCCGGCAGCCCGACCCGACCGATTCACGGGCGATCCTCGTCCGGCTGACGGACATCGGCCGCGAGGCCTGGAAGGCGGCCAGCAGGCGCCGCAACGAGCGCGTCGCGGCCTTACTGGAACAACTCGATGACGACGACCGCGCGGCGCTGGCCGCCGCCCTGCCGATCATCGAGAAACTCAACCACACAGCCTAGGAGTACCCGAGTGACCACCCACGCGCAGGCCGCGCAGCCCGCAACGGTCCTTGCCGAGGAGAAGCAGTCCTTCTTCCGGCAGCCCCGAGCCGTCTGGGCCACAGCCCTGGCGGCCGTCTTCGCCTTCATGGGCATCGGCCTCGTCGACCCGATCCTCCCGGCCATCGCCGAGAACCTCCAGGCCTCACCGAGCCAGGTGTCCCTGCTGTTCACGAGCTATTTGCTCGTGACGGCCGTCGCGATGCTTGTCACCGGCGTCATCTCCTCACGTATCGGCGGCAAGCGGACCCTGCTGCTCGGGCTGGGTCTGATCGTGGTGTTCGCCTCGCTCTCCGGCCTGTCCGGCGACGTCGCCGCCCTGGTCGGCTTCCGGGCAGGCTGGGGTCTCGGCAACGCGCTCTTCGTGGCCACCGCGCTCGCCGTCATCGTCGGCGTGGCCAGTGGCGGTACGGCGACGGCGATCATCCTCTACGAGGCCGCCCTCGGCCTCGGGATCTCCCTCGGTCCACTGCTCGGTGCGCTCCTCGGCGGCTGGCAGTGGCGCGCGCCGTTCTTCGGCACCGCCGTCCTCATGGCCGCGGCATTCCTCGCCCTCATCATCCTGCTGCCCGCCACACCCCGGCCCGCGGCGACGACGTCGCTCAAGGCCCCGCTCGTCGCGCTCGGACACAAGGGCCTGCGCACCACCGCATCCAGCGCCCTGTTCTACAACTACGGGTTCTTCACGATCCTGGCGTTCACGCCCTTCGTGCTCGGCATGGACGCGTACGGGATCGGCGCCGTGTTCTTCGGCTGGGGCCTGATGGTGGCCATCTTCTCGGTCCTCGTGGCACCCGTGCTGCAGCGCATGCTCGGCACCACCCGCGTGCTGCTCCTGACCCTCGCGGCCCTGGCCCTCGTGCTCGTCGGCCTCACCCTGGCCGCCGAGCGTTCGGTGACCGCCGTCGTCGTCCTGGTGATCGTCTCCGGCGCCCTGCTGGGCATCAACAACACCCTGTACACGGAACTCGCCATGGGTGTCTCGACCGCGCCGCGGCCGGTCGCCTCGGCCGGCTACAACTTCGTCCGGTGGACGGGCGGGGCGCTCGCACCCTTCGCCGCGACGAAGCTGGCCGAGGTCTTCGACCCGCGGGCCACCTACGCCGTCGCCGTGGTCATGGTGCTCGTCGCGGGAGCCGTGATCTTCGCCGGGCGCGCCTCGCTCACGCACGCCACCGGGACCGGCGAGTAGGGCCGGAGCGACGGCGTCATCCGTCGAGGATCGACGTCGTCGCCTCGTCCTCCGCCCCTGCGTAGTACCGGTCCAGCAGCGCCCTGAACCACGGCTCCTGGGGCCGGCCCGGTCGAAGAGTGTCATGGAGGACTGCAGCTTGCGTGCATCGATCCCGCCGAGCACCGCCACCGGATCGCTGCCCTGCAGATTGAGGAGGGCGTGGACACTCTCCAGCAGCCGGGGGCCCAGGACCTGATGCGCGAGGTAGGCGCGGGCCTCGTCGATCGAGCCGATGGCGTACCGGACGGACGTCGGGCTGCTGCCGAGTCCTGCCACCTGTGGGAAGACGAACCACATCCAGTGCCCCGTCTTGCGGCCGTTCCGCAGTTCGGCGAGGGCCTGCTCGTAGGTGCCGTGGGTGTCCTGCGCGTCGACGAATCGTGCGAGGTCGTAGGGGTCGGTCATGCTGGCCTCCGGAGGAAGAGCGGGCGGGCGGGCACTTCTTCGGTAGCGAACAGGACTGACAAGGGTGCAGGGGGTCGCTAGCGTTGAAGGATGTCGACAATCAATATCACTGAGGCAAGCTTCCCCGAGACCATCGAGGGCAACGACATCGTGTTCGTTGACTTCTGGGCCGACTGGTGCGGACCGTGCAAGCAGTTCGCGCCGGTGTACGACGCCGTCTCGCAACAGCACGAGGACGTCACCTTCGCGAAGGTCGACACCGAGGCCGAGCAGTCGCTCGCCGCAGCCGCAGGGATCACCTCCATCCCTACGCTGATGGCGTTCCGTGAGAAGGTCCTCGTCTTCTCCCAGCCCGGTGCGCTCAATGCGACGCAGTTCGGTGAGCTGGTCGACGCCGTCAAGGGCCTGGACATGAAGGCAGTGCACGAGCAGATCGCGCAGCAGCAGGCGCAGGCCGGCCCCGCCGGCGACGCGCAGTAGTCGTCTTCCGGACCAGAAGCCCCGCACTCCTCGAGTGCGGGGCTTCCGTCGTTCCGGGGCTAGGCGGTCTCGTCCGACCGCACGATCTCCGCGGGCCTGGCCAGCAGGGCGCTCAACGATTCGCCGAGGTCCTGGACGGCGGGGCCGCGCAGGTGCGTGTCCAGCAGGTCGGTGGACTCCCACTGCTCGGTGAGGACGATGCGGTCCTCGTGCGCTTCGGTGATCTCGTACCGGATGCAGCCGGGCTCCTGCACCACCTGTTCGATGGCGATGTCCAGGGCGAGCTTCACGCGGAAGAACTCGCCGTCGAGCGGGGTGAATACTGCGGTGACGTCTACGGGTCGGCTCATGTCTCCACCCTAGCGGCGCCCGGATCGACCGCCGCATCGTGTCACGCGGGCGCCGTCATAGCGCGGTCCTAGCGCGGTCCTAGCGCCGGCGGTGGTCCTCGGGGGAGAGGCGGGGGCCGAAGGTGGGCTTGCGGAAGCCGCTCGAGTAGAGGGACCGCACCACGCGCTGGCGCTGCCCCTGCCACGGCGCGAGCAGCTCGATCATCCCGGCGTCGTCGGTCCGCCGCCCGGTGAGTGCGGCACCGACATAGGCCGCGAGGTGGTAGTCACCGACGGAGATCGAGTCGGGGCAGCCGTGCGTCCGCTGCACCACCTCGGCCACCGTCCACACGCCGATGCCGGGCACGGACCGCAGTCCGGCACGGACGGCGTCACCGCCGGGCAGGGACGCGAGCCGTTCCAGCCCGGTCGCCACGAGGGCCGCCTTGAGGATGGTGGTCGAGCGCTTCGCGTCCACGCCGGCCTTGTGCCAGTCCCAGGACGGGACGCGGCGCCACTGCTCGGCGGTCGGGGGAAGGCGAAGTGCCGCGGGAGCGACGTCACCGGCTCCGGGGGCCGGGTCGCCGTATCGGGCCAGCAGGTAGCGCCAGGCGCGCTTGGCCTCGATGCCGGTGACCTTCTGCTCGAGGATCGCCCGGGCCACCGTGTCGAGCATCCGCCCCGACGCCGGAAGGCGCAGGCCGGGATTCAGGTACCTGCCCTTGCGGGCGAGATCGGGCAGCGTGGCGCGGAACTCTGCACAGTCGAAGGCGGACCAGTCGTCGTCCGCTCCGAGCAGGCGGGGAAAAGAGGCCAGCGCCCGGGCCGCCCCCGGTCCCCAGGCGTTCGCCTGGATGCGGCTGCTGTTCAGGGACCCCCGCTGCCGCAGGCAGAGCGTGACAGGGCCGTCCACGGTCCGGAAGGCGAGCCAGGAGTCGGGACCCTGCACGAGGAAAGAGGGGTCGTGGGTGCCGCACTGCAGCGTGCCGATCGTCGCGGCGAGATTGTAGGGACCGTCGGGGATCCACTCCGCGGCTTCCGCTCCCGGGGGCACGACGGCGGGGGCGATGCTCATGCCTCAATCGTCCCACGGAGGCCGTGCTGTCCCGACGTCCGACGGCGTGTCCCGAGCGGTCGCGCGGGAGTAGCATCAGGCATCCGGTCGGATCGTCCTGAGGAACAGCCGATGGTGGAGGCCAAGAGGAATCGGGGGAGGCGATCGGTCGCGCCCGGGTTCCTCGTCCTCCTCGTCGTGGTGGCACTGCTGTGCGCCGGGTGCACGACCGGCGGTCCGGGACGGGCGTCGGCGGATTCCGCATCGCAGGCGGCACCGCCGGGCCGATCGTCGGTCGGGTCGCCTCGACCGTCCCCGTCCCCGTCCCCGCAGGCATGCGAGGACTGCGTGGCCATCGTCCTCACGGGAGACCTCCTGGTGCATCCGCAGCTGTGGGAGCAGGCCGCGGCGGACGCGGCGGCGACGGGCGTCCGCCCGCTCGATTTCGGGCCGTTGCTCGCAAGCCAGCGCCCCTATCTCGCGGCGGGAACGCTGGGCGTCTGCCACCTCGAGACACCCGTGGCCGACGCGGACGGACCGTTCAGCGGTTATCCGCAGTTCAACGTCCCCCCGCAGATCCTCGCCGCGGCGAAGGACGTCGGGTACGACGCGTGCACCACCGCGAGCAATCACACCATCGACTGGGGCGCCGAGGGGGTGGAGCGCACGCTCGCGGCGCTGGACGCGGTGGGCCTCGACCACACGGGGTCCTATACGAGCGCCGCCGACGCGGAGGAGGTGCTGATCCTCGATCAGCCGCAGGCGAGGGTGGCGGTCATCCAGGCGACGTACGGGCTGAACGGGCTGGTGCCCGACGAGCCGTGGCGGGTGGACCTGATCGATGCGCAGCACATGATCGCGAAGGCGAGGACGGCCCGGCGCCTGGGGGCGGACATCGTGATCGCGGCGCTGCACGCCGGGGACGAATACGCCTCCGTCCCGAACACCCAGCAGGTGGAGGTCGCCCACGCACTCGCGGACAGCGGCGAGATCGACGTCGTCTACGGTCACCACACCCACTCGGTGCTGCCGGTCGAGCGCTACAACGGCACGTGGATCGCCTACGGGCTCGGCAACGGGGGTGACGGAGTTGTCGCCCGTCCACGAGGTCAACAACGAGGGCCTGATGATCCGGGTCCGGCTGAGCAGGGCTGCCGGCGGCGGCTGGTCCGTCTCCGGCTTCGACTGGTTGCCGTCCCTGATCGTCGCGGCACCCTACCGCTGGTGTTCGCTCGCCCCCGATCGGCCGGTCGGGGCCTGCTCGTCCCCGGAGCACGAGGCAGCGGTGCGCGAGCGGACCCGGCGCGTGGTCGAGTCGCTCGGCGCGGCCGGGGCCGGTGCCCGCCAATGGGAGGTCTCCGCCGACGGAGCGGGGCGCTAGGGCCGGGGGTCACCCACGGAGCGTCGACGCGATCGCCTCGCCGAGCGACGCCGTCGTCCCGGTGCCGCCGAGGTCCCTGGTGAGGGTGTCGCCGCCGGCGGCCAGCACCGACTCGATGGCGCCGAGGATCGCGGCGGCCGCCTCCGGCTCGCCGAGGTGCTCCAGCATCATCGAGGCGCTCCAGATCTGGCCGACCGGATTGGCGATCCCCTTGCCCGCGATGTCCGGCGCCGAGCCGTGGACCGGCTCGAAGAGGCTGGGGGAACGTCCGGTCGGGGTTGATGTTGCCGCTGGGTGCGACCCCGATCGTCCCTGTGCATGCCGGCCCGAGATCGGACAGGATGTCGCCGAAGAGATTGCTGGCCACGACGACGTCGAACCAGTCGGGATGGAGCACGAAGTTCGCGCAGAGGATGTCGATGTGGAACTTGTCCGTGCGCACGTCCTCGTAGCCGGCCGCCATGGCCTCCACGCGCTCGTCCCAGTACGGCATGGTGATCGAGATGCCGTTGCTCTTCGTCGCCGAGGTCAGGTGCTTCTTCCCGCGCTTCCGCGCGAGCTCGAAGGCGTATCTCAGGATGCGGTCCACGCCGGTACGGGTCATGACGGTGTCCTGGATGACCGTCTCGCGGTCCGTGCCCTCGAACATCCGGCCGCCGACGCTCGAGTACTCGCCCTCGGTGTTCTCGCGGACCACGTAGAAGTCGACGTCGCCGGGCTTCCTTCCCGCCAGGGGGCTGGTGATCCCCGGCAGCAGCCGCACCGGACGCAGGTTCACGTACTGGTCGAAGTGGCGCCGGAACTGCAGCAGGCTGCCCCAGAGGGACACATGGTCCGGTACGACGTCGGGCCAGCCAACCGCTCCGAAGAAGATCGCGTCGAAGCCGCGCAGTTCCTCGAACCAGCCGTCCGGCAGCATCTGCCCGTGCTCGAGGTAGTAGTCCGCGCTGGCGTAGTCGAACTCCGTGACCTCGACCCCGAAGCCGTACCGGTCCGCGGCCGTCCGGAGCGCGCGCAACCCTTCCGGCATGACCTCCTTGCCGATGCCGTCGCCGGCGATCGCAGCGATCCGGTAGGTGTTCGTCATGGTCGGTTCCCTTCATCGGCAGGCTGCTTACCGATCCAGCCTAGGCTCAGGACCCCGTCCACCACAGCACGACGACGGCGGCGGGCAGCGTCAGCGCCGTCACGAGCAGTCCCGCCAGAGCGAACGGCACCCATCGGATGGACAGGCCGAGGGACTGCAGCCGTTCGGCCCACAGCAGAGTCGCGAGGGATCCCCAGGGGGTGACGAGCGGCCCGAGGTTCACGCCGATGAGCAGTGCTGCCAGGCGGAGGGGAGAGCCGGTCAGCGGCTCCAGGGCCAGGTAGGCGGGCAGGTTGTTGACGGCATTGGCGCCGGCTGCACCGACGGCCGCGAGCTGCAGGAGGTCCGCGAGTCCTGCCCCGGTCCCGGCCACGGGAGCGATCCCGGCGGCGAGGCCCTGCGACTGGGCCGTGGTGACGAGCACGAAGAGGCTGAGCGCGAGGACGAGCGGATTCACGGGGATCAGCCGGAAGGTCAGCGTGCTGCGTCGCCGGACCGCGAAGAGGACCAGGAGGACGCCGGCGGCCCCGCCGGCGCTCGCCGCCACCGGGATCCCGCTGACCAGGGCCGGCAGCAGGACTATGAGGACCGCGTAGCCACACCGCAGCAGCACGCGGTCCTCCGCTGCGCGGGGTGCGGCGGGGGAGAAACGGCCGGACAGCTGCCGGCGGAAGATCAGGAGCAGGACGGCGCACGGCACGACGACGCCTACTACCGCCGGGCCGTGGACGAGCCACGCGAAGGCTGCCGGAGTGAGCTGCAGTCGCTCCTGCACCAGGAGGTTCGTCAGGTTGGACACCGGCAGGAGCAGGGACGCCGTATTGGCGAGCCAGACGACCGTCACGGCGAAGGGCAGGGGAAGGAGCCCGCTCCGCCGGGCGAGCAGCACCACCAGGGGTGTGAGCAGCACCGCCGTCGTATCCAGAGAGAAGAAGACGGTGCAGCCCACGGCGAGGACGACGGTCACGAGCCACAGCACGATCGTGCGGCCCCTGGCCAGGCGCGCCGACGCGGCGATGATCCGCTCGAAGACGCCCGCCGCGAAGAGCAGGTCCGTGACCACCGTCATGGCGGTCACGAAGAGCAGGATCGGCCAGATGCGCGCCCACAGCCCGGCCAGGGCGGGACCGGGCAGCAGGCCGGCGGCGATGCACGCCAGGGCGAGGACCGGCAGGATCGCCCGGGAGGCAGTGCGCAGGGTCACGGGCGGGCTCCGATCCAGGGTTCAGTAGCAGGTCGGGTCGCGTCCCGCGGCGTAACGGCGGCATGGGCGTGGGGGCACCAGCCGGTAACTTTGTAGTCATGAAGTATGCCAATTCAATCGTCGACCTGATCGGCAACACCCCGCTGGTCAGGCTCAACTCCGTCACCGACGGCATCGCAGCCACCGTCCTCGCGAAGGTCGAATACCTCAATCCGGGCGGGTCGGTGAAGGACCGCATCGCGGCGAAGATCATCGACGCAGCCGAAGCCGAGGGGAAGATCAAGCCCGGCGGAACCATCGTCGAACCGACCTCCGGCAACACCGGCGTCGGACTCGCCCTCGTGGCGCAGCAGCGCGGCTACAACTGCGTGTTCGTGGTGCCCGACAAGGTGGGCGAGGACAAGCGCAACGTCCTCAAGGCCTACGGCGCGGAGGTCGTGGTCACGCCGACCGCCGTCGCCCCCGACAGCCCGCACTCCTACTACGGCGTCTCCGACCGCCTCGTCCGCGAGATCCCCGGCGCCTACAAGCCCGACCAGTTCTCCAACCAGAACGGGCCGCTGAGCCACTACGAGACCACGGGCCCCGAGATCTGGAACGACACCGACGGCAAGCTCACGCACTTCGTCACGGGCGTCGGCACCGGCGGCACCATCACCGGCACCGGCCGGTACCTGAAGGAGGTCTCGGCGGACCGCGACGGCGGGCCCGTGCGCATCATCGGCGCCGACCCCGACGGCTCCATCTACTCGGGCGGCACCGGACGCCCCTACTTCGTCGAGGGCGTCGGCGAGGACATGTGGCCCGAATCCTACGACCCGTCCATCCCGGACGAGATCCATGGCGTCACGGACGCCGAGAGCTTCGAGATGACCCGGCGCCTCGCCCGCGAGGAGGGCCTGCTGGTCGGCGGGTCCTGCGGCATGGCGGTCGTCGCGGCGCTGCGTGTCGCCAAGGACCTGACGGCCGACGACGTCGTCGTCGTCCTCCTGCCCGACGGCGGCCGCGGCTACCTCGGAAAGATCTTCAACGACGACTGGATGAAGTCCTACGGCTTTCTGTCCGGCGGCGGCGAGGCGAGCGTCGGCGAGGTGCTGCGCGCCAAGAGCGGTTCCCTGCCGGACCTCGTGCACACGCACCCCACCGAGACCGTCCGCGACGTCATCGCGATCCTGGCCGAACACGGCGTCTCCAGCGTCCCGGTGCTGTCCCAGAAGCCTCCCGTCAGGATGGGAGAGGTGCTGGGATCCGTCGACGAGCGGTCGCTGACGGAGAAGATCTTCAACGGCGAGGCGCAGCTGACGGACCAGATCTCACAGCACATGGATGCGAAGCTCCCCCTCATCGGGTCGCTCGAATCCGTCGAGACGGCGCGGGAACGGCTCCAGGACAGCGACACGCTGATGGTGACGCACGTCGGGTCCCCGGTGGGAATTCTTACGCGCCACGACTTGCTGACATACATGAGCAAGTAAGCCACTCCCACCAGGATTCTCAGGAGCATCGTGACGCACTCGAACGCCCAGGGTTTCAACACCCGGGCCGTCCACGCAGGCCAGACCCCCGACCCCACGACGGGAGCGGTGATCCCGCCCCTGTACCAGACCACGACGTTCGCGCAGGACGGCATCGGCAAGCTGCGCAACGGCTACGAATACGGACGTGGCACCAACCCCACCCGTGACGCGCTGCAGGTCCAGCTCGCCGCGCTCGAGGGCGGCGAGCACGCCTTCAGCTTCTCGTCGGGGCTTGCGGCGGAGGACGCGCTCATCCGGGCCGCCCTCCGCCCGGGCGACCACATCGTCCTCGGCAACGACGCGTACGGCGGCACCTACCGCCTGATCGACCGTGTGCTGTCCCAGTGGGGCATCACCAACACCGCCGTGGACATGGCGGACGCCGACGCGGTCCGGGCCGCCATCGCCGCGAACAACACGAAGATGGTGTGGGTGGAGACGCCGTCGAACCCGATGATGAAGATCACGGACATCGCCGCGACCGCCCAGCTCGCGCACGACGCCGGTGCACTGCTCGTCGTCGACAACACGTTCGCCTCGCCCTACCTGCAGCAGCCGCTCACCTTCGGTGCCGACGTCGTCGTCCACTCGACCACCAAGTACATCGGCGGGCACTCGGACGCCAGCGGCGGGGCCGTCGTCGTGAACGACGGCGAGCTCGCCGAGAAGATCGGCTTCATCCAGTTCGCCGTCGGCGCCGTGTCCGCACCCATGGAGGCCTGGCTCACCACGCGCGGGCTCAAGACCCTCGGGGTGCGCATGGACCGGCACTCCTCCAACGCGACCGCGATCGCACGCTGGCTGCTCGAGCAGGACGAGGTGGAGCACGTGTACTACCCGGGGCTACCCGAGCACCCGGGTCACGATCTCGCCGCGGCCCAGATGAAGGACTTCGGCGGCATGATCTCCGTGACCTTCAAGGGCGGTGCGGAGGCCGCGAAGAAGGTCGCCGAGTCGACGTCCGTCTTTCTCCTCGCGGAGTCCCTCGGCGGTATCGAGTCGCTGATGAACTACCCGTCCGACATGACGCACGCCTCGGTCAAGGGCACCGAGCTCGCGGTCCCCGAGAACCTGGTCCGGCTGTCCGTCGGCATCGAGGATCTCGAGGACCTGATCGGCGACCTCGAGCAGGCCATCGCCGCACTGCGCCAGTCCTGATGCGAAGGGCCCCTCCTCGTGGAGGGGCCCCTCGTGTGTCCGGGGTCTCGGCCGCCGCGGCTCCGTGCACGCGTTTCCGGCGGGAAAGGCGTCCTGCGCGGCGTGTCCTGGCCCGACACGCCCTTCCGAGGGTGAAAGCCGTGCACGACGCCGCGCCGGCAGCCGGTTGAGGGGCACGCCCCGCTAGCGGGAACCCGGCAGCCGGAAGGGCTTCTTCGCCTTCGGCTGGGTCAGCTGGAAGTAGTCGCTGCTCTGCGGCACCCACAGCAGCAGCACCGCGACGAGCATGGCCCCCGCGATCAGGGACAGGCCGGGCGTCCCGCGGACGATGATGGGCACGCCGACGATGATGCCGACGGTGGTCAGCAGCTCGCGGGCGCTCCTCCTGCCCCGGCGCAGCGGGAGCAGGAGGAGCAGTTGCAGGACGGCGAGCGCCCCGAAGAGCGCCCCGAGCCCGATGAAGCCTGCCCGGTCGAGGTCCTGCATCGCGGCCGACGTGATGAAGGAGCCCGCCGCGATCAGCAGCAGCACCGCGATCACGAGCCACAGGACGATCGCCGCGCGCAGCGTGAACGGCCGTGGCGGCATTGCGTTCGGACGGGGACCCAAGGCCGCCTATCCTCGCGGGGCGACGGTGCCGGTATGCGTAGCGGTGTCGTAGGAGTAGACCTCCGTGCCGCCGATCCACACCTGCAGGGCCCTCTGCATGACGTCGAGCGGGTCGCCGCTCCACAGCACCAGGTCCGCGTCCTTGCCGACGGCGAGCGAACCGAGGCGGTCCGCCAGGCCGAGGACCTTCGCGGGGTTGATCGTGATGGATCGCAGCGCCGTCTCCCGGTCCAGGCCCTCCTTGACCGCCAGCGTTGCCTGGTGCACCAGGAAGTTGATCGGGATCACGGGGTGGTCGGTGATGATCGAGATCTCGACGCCGGCCCTCGCGAGCTTGCCCGGGTTGGCGATCGAGCGGCCGCGCAGCTCCACCTTGGACTTCGTGGTGAACAGCGGCCCGATCAGCACGGGGGTCCCTCGTTCCGCCAGCACGTCGCCGAGCAGGTGCGCCTCCGTGCCGTGGTCGAGGACGAGGTCGTAGCCGAACTCGTCGGCGATGCGGAGGGCCGTGGCGATGTCGTCGGCACGGTGCGCGTGCTGGCGCCAGGGGATCTCGCGGCGCAGCACCATGGCGAGGGCCTCGAGGTGCGGGTCGCGCGCGTTCTCGTCGGCCTTGCCCATGTAGTTCTGGGCCTTCATGAACGCCTCGCGGATGACGAGCGCGGTACCCAGACGGGTCGACGGTGTCTTGTCCTTGCCGCCGTAGACGCGCTTGGGGTTCTCGCCGAGCGCCGACTTCAGGCCGCTGGGGGAGCGCAGCACCATCTCCTCGAGGTAGCGCCCGTGCGTGTGGAGGGCGACGGCGAGGCCGCCGATCGGGTTCCCGGAGCCGGGGTTGACGTTCACCGTGGTGACGCCGCCGGCGAGGGCGTCGTCGAACCCGGGGTCGAAGGGGTTGACGGCATCGATCGCGCGGACGCCGGCGGTGTTGGGATTGGTCATCTCGTTGGTGTCGTCACCTGCGGCGCCTTCACCCTCCTCGTGCGTCCCGAGGTGGACGTGGGCGTCGACGAAGCCCGGGAGCAGCCACTTGCCGCCCGCGTCGACGACCGTGGCGCCGTCGGGCACCGGAACGGAGGCGCCGAGGGCCGTGATGCGGCCGTCCTCCACGACGACGGTGCCGTCGAAGGGCTCCCCGTCGATCGGGACGACGTGGGCATTGGTGATGGCTGTGGTGGAAGCCGGCGTGGTGGTGCCGCTGGGGGAGGACATCGGTGCATCGACCTTTCGCGAGAGTGCGGGGTGATTTCCACCATATCGGCCCGCGGGCACCTGCCCGTGGCCGTGCCTACACTGGATGAGCCGTTCCGCAGGGTTTCCAGGGCCGGTGACAGCACTTGTTGATCGGAAGGAAAGCATGAGCCAGCGCAGAATCGCGGCACCGGTCCGGGCGCTGGGCGTCGTCGCCGCAGTGGCCGTGGCAGCCGGCTTGGGCGTCTGGGCGTTCGCCTGGGCGGACTTCATCGGCCTGGACTTCCGCGTCTACCGCATGGGCGGACAGTCCGTGGTCGACGGCGACGGCTCGCTCTACACGCGGTCCTTCGGCGAGGGTGAGGGGTCTCTCCTCTTCACCTACCCGCCCTTCGCGGCCCTGGTCTTCACGGTGCTGACGCTCGTCAGCGCCGAGACGGGCGCCTTCCTCTTCGTGGGGCTGTCGGTCCTCATCGCCGCCGTGACAGCTCTCCTCATCACGCGGTACCTCGGCGGCTTCCGCAGTGTGCGGGAGGTGGTGCGGCACCCCGCAGCACTGCCGCTGGCCATCGCGGGCGCCGGCGTGGTCTGCCTGCTCGGCCCGTGGCGCGAGACGATGGCCTTCTCCCAGGTCAACATCCTGCTGTTCGCAATGATCGCCGCGGACCTGCTCTCCGGCCCGCACCGCCGCATGCCGACCGGCCTGCTCACCGGCATCGCCGCGGGCATCAAACTGACGCCCCTGGTCTTCGGCCTGTACTTCCTCGTGCGCGGCGAGTGGAAGCAGCTGTTCACGATGGCCGGCGGCTTCTTCGGGACGATCGCGCTCGGATTCCTCCTGCTGCCCGCGGAATCGGCGACCTACTGGCTGCAGATGCTCCGTGACACGGGCCGCATCGGCGGCGAGGGCTACGTGGACAACCTGTCCCCTCCGCGGTGCGATCCTGCATTTCCTCGGGCCCGACTTCCCCTCCACCGTCCCGTGGCTGCTCGGTTCCCTCCTGCTGGTCGCCGCGACGGCCTTCATCATCCGCACGGCCGCACGGCGCGGTGACCGCTTCCTGCCCATCGCCATGACATCGCTGCTCATGCTCCTCATCTCGCCGATCTCGTGGTCCCATCACTGGGTGTGGATCGTCGTGGTCCTGGCCGTCCTCGCGGGTCAGGCCGCCGGACTCCCGGCGGAGCTGCGGGCGTACCGCACGGCAGCGGCAGCCCTCTTCGTCATCACCCTCGTGGTCTTCATCTACTCGCCCAAGACCATCGGGCTGCTGTTCGGCGCCCAGAACCTCAATTCGCAGCTGACGACAGGCTGGCTCATGGCCTCAAGCGCCGGTGTCTTCTGCGCTCTCGCCATCACCGTCCTCTGGGTGCTCCTGTCCCGGCGCCTGGCGCTCCATGCTCGGAGCGGCATGGACGGATCCGCGGCAGCGGAAGCCGGGCGGACCGCGAGCGGAAGCAGCATGCACACCGGGCTCGATGACGGCATCGTGCCCAGCAGCCGGAACCCCCTGATGTCCGCGGCGGCCCGGCGTACCCTCGCGGCTCCTGTCAGCCGCCTGCGGGTCGTCGGCGCCTGCGTCGTGGCGCTCGCGCTGCCGCCCCTCCTCGAGGCAGCCGTCTTCGCGGTCGGCACCTCGCTGCTCGCCGTCGACGTGCTGTTCCAGCTGGCGGGCGTCATCGCCGTCGCGCTGATCGGTGGCCTCTGGCCAGCCCTGCTCGCGGCCCTGTGGAGCAGCATCATCCTCAACTACACCTCGACCGAGCCGTTCGGATCCCTCGAGATCGCCGACGCCGAGAACGTGGTCACGGTGTTCATCTTCATCGCCGTCGCGGTGGCGGTGTCGCTCGTCGTCGGCCTCTCCGCTCGCCGTTCCAGGGACGCGGCCATGGCGCAGCAGGAGGCGGCCCTCCTCGGCGAACTCGCACGGGGCGCGCTCGCCGAGGAGGACACGCTCCAGGGCTTCCTGCGGCACGTGCAGTCGCAGTTCGACGTCGACGCCGTCGCGTTGTTCGGTCCCGAGGACGGAAGCAGCGGGGACGGCAGCAGCGGGGACGGCAGCAGCGGGGACGGACAGGACGGCGCGGCAGCCGCAGACCACAGGGAACGCAAGGCGCTGGCCGTCCGCCCGACACCCCGGCAGCAGGACGCGGCCGGCCCCGCCGCGAACGCCGCAGGGCGCGGGCATACCGGCGCGACCGGTCGCGGCCCGGGTACCGGCGTCTCGGGCTCGGGAGCGGACGCCGCCGGTCGCGACAGTGGGGACCGCTGGACGCTCGAGGCGGCGACCACCAGGGAACCGGTCGACGGCGACGTCTCGCTCGCGCTGTACGGGCCTCCTCTGTCGGGACGCGAGCGCGGCCTCCTGACGGCGTTCGCCGGGCAACTGCGCTCCATGCTGCAGCGGCAGGAACTCCTCGCGAGCACACGCACCAACCGCCGGCTCGTCGAGGGCAACGTCATGCGCACGGCGATCCTCCGCTCGGTGTCCCACGACCTCCGCACGCCCCTGGCCGGCATCAAGCTCGCGGTCAGCAGCCTGCGGCAGTCGGAGGTGACCTTCTCGCAGGAGGACGAGGACGAGCTCCTCGAGACCATCGAGGACTACTCCGACAGGCTGGATGCCCTCGTCAACAACCTGCTGGACATGTCCCGCATCACCGGGGACGCCGTGAACGCGCACGTGCGGCCGCTGAAGTGGATCGACGTCGTCGGACCCGCCCTCGGACACGTGCCCGAGGACCGCGTGCACGTGTCCATCCCACCCAACCTGCCTGCCATCGAAGCGGACCCCGGACTGCTGGAACGGGTCCTCGCGAACATCGTGGAGAACGCGGGAAAGTATGCCCCAGATTCACTGATCGAGGTCACGGCGTCCGTCGGGGGCACCGGCAGGGCGCTCATCAACGGCTTCCCCGCGAGCGAGCTGCGCGTCATCGACCACGGGCAGGGCGTGTCCCGGGACGACGTCGCCACGATGTTCCGCCCGTTCCAGCGCCTTGATGACGCGCCGTCCGGAGCCGGCGTCGGACTGGGCCTGGCCGTGGCGAAGGGGTTCACCGAGGTCATGGGCGGCGTGCTCGACGCCGAGCAGACCCCCGGCGGCGGGCTCACGCTCGTGATCCGCCTGCCGATCTCGACGGGAGCGGCGGACCTGTGACGCGGGTGCTGGTGGTCGACGACGAACCGCAGCTCCTCCGCGCCCTGGAGATCAACCTGCGCGCCTACGGCTACCAGTGCGTCACGGCCGTCGACGGCGAGACGGCGCTCGCCGCCGCGGCCGAGCACCACCCCGGACATCATCGTGCTCGACCTCGGTCTGCCGGACCTCGACGGCGTGGAGGTCATCCGCCGGATCCGCGGCTGGTCGCAGGTGCACATCATCGTGCTGTCCGCCCGCCACGGCTCGCAGGACAAGGTCGACGCCCTCGACGCCGGCGCCGACGACTACGTGACCAAGCCCTTCGGCCTCGACGAACTGCTCGCGCGCCTCCGTGCGGCCGCCCGGCGGGCGGCCATCCGGGCCGACGCACCCGTCCTCGAGACAGCCGACTTCCTGCTCGACGCCGGTGCCCGCCGGGTCGTCAAGGACGGGAAGGACGTCCGGCTGACACCCACGGAGTGGAAGATCGTGGATCGGCTGATCGCGCACCCGGGCCGGCTCGTCTCGCAGCAGCAGCTCCTCCTCGACGTCTGGGGCCCTGCCTACGCGAAGGACGTCCAGTACCTCCGCGTCTACATGGCGCAGTTGCGCAAGAAGCTCGAGCCCGACCCGGGCTCGCCGCGCTACTTCGTGACCGAGAGCGGGATGGGCTACCGCTTCGAACCGTGACCCCCCACCCGGGCGCGGGTGCGGGCGCCGCATAGGATGGTCGCCATGACCACTGGGACCCTCCTCGCCGTCTGCCGCGTGCACGAACTCCTGCCCACGAAGGACTCGACCGGGGTCACCGCGATCGACAAGCGTGCGGTCGACGGGCCCGTGAACGTCCATCCGCTCGGGCTCACCGGCGACATCCAGGCGAGCCGGAAGCACCACGGGGGGCCGACGAAAGCCCTCTACGCCTACTCCCAGGACGACGCCGAGTTCTGGGCGCACCAGCTGGGGCGTGAGGTGACGCCCGGCCTGTTCGGGGAGAACCTGCGCGTCGCGGGGATCGACGCCTCCAACGCTGTCATCGGTGAGCGGTGGAGCGTGGGGGAGCAGGTGGTGCTCGAGGTGACGATGCCGAGGACGCCCTGCGTGAACTTCGCCCGGTACCTCGGCGAGAGGTCCTGGGTGAAGCGTTTCGCCGAGGCCAACAGGGTAGGCACCTACCTGAGCGTCGTGACGAAGGGGAGCGTCTCCGCGGGCGACACCATCCGGGTGACCAGCGTCCCCGAGCACGGTGTCACCGCTGCGCAGGTCTACGCGGGCCCCGACGAACGTCAGGCGCACGCACTGCTCGGTGCCGCGGCGGCCGGATGCCTCGCCCTCACCCCGCAGGTCCGCAAGGCCGCGCTGCAGGCACTGAAGGTCGCCTCGCCGGCCTGACGTGCCGAACGTCACCTGCCGGACGGCGTCCTCGTGGAGCGGGACGGGGCGTACGTGCCGTAGACTGGATGTATCCCCCACACCGGTATTCCCTTTATTTCCGCCCCTTTCGGGCCGGATAGGTTGTGTTGGGGCTCGGAGCGAAGACTCGTGAGCAGATTCATCAGGGAGCGCCGGCTAGAAGAAACGTCACACATCACTGCTGAGAGAGCAGAGAACACGGTGTGACGAGGAGCTCGGCCTCGGGATTGAAACAGTGCCGGATCCATGTTCATCCGGCTCTGCGGGCTCCATCCTCAGGCCGTCCGGCACCTATCTGGAGGAATTCTTTCCGTGCCTGAAAACCTGTCCGAGCACATCACCGACACCACCCCCGTTCCCGGGACCTCCGCAGCGGTTGCCGCTCCGGAGTCCGACGACGACGGCGTGAACATCCGCTTCACCGAGCTCAATCTGGACGGCCGCATCCTCGCGGCCCTGAACGACCTCGGCTACGAGAAGCCCTCACCCATCCAGGCGGCAACCATCCCTGCGCTGCTCGAAGGTCGCGACGTCGTCGGCTTGGCCCAGACCGGTACCGGCAAGACCGCCGCGTTCGCGGTACCCGCGCTGTCGAAGATGGCTGAACTGGCCGATGTCAACGGCGGACCCAGCAAGAGCACGCAGGTCCTGGTGCTCGCACCGACCCGCGAGCTCGCGCTGCAGGTGGCCGACGCCTTCACCTCCTACGCCAAGCACATGGAGGGCTTCACCGTCCTTCCCGTCTACGGCGGATCGCCCTACGGCCCCCAGCTCAACGGCCTCCGCCGCGGCGCGCAGGTCGTCGTGGGCACCCCGGGTCGCGTCATCGACCACATCGAGAAGGGGTCGCTAGATCTCTCCAACCTCGAGTACGTCGTGCTCGACGAGGCCGACGAGATGCTGCGCATGGGCTTCGCCGAGGACGTCGAGAAGATCCTCGCCTCGACGCCCGCCGAGAAGCAGGTCGCCCTGTTCTCCGCGACCATGCCCCCGGCCATCCGCCGGATCGCCAAGAAGTACCTGAACGATCCGGCCGAGATCTCGGTCAAGGGCAAGACGACCACGGGCACCAACACCCGTCAGCGCTACCTGCAGGTCATGGGCCCGCACAAGCTCGACGCGATGACCCGCATCCTCGAGGTGGAGGACTACGACGGCATCATCGCGTTCGTCCGCACCAAGGCGGCTACCGAAGACCTGGCGGACAAGTTGCGTTCACGGGGCTTCACGGCCGCAGCCATCAACGGAGACATCCCCCAGCAGCAGCGCGAGCGCACCGTCGAGGCGCTGCGCGAGGGCAAGATCGACATCCTCGTCGCCACGGACGTCGCCGCCCGTGGTCTCGACGTGGAGCGCATCTCGCTCGTCGTGAACTACGACGTCCCGAACGACACGGAGTCCTACGTCCACCGCATCGGTCGCACCGGCCGTGCAGGACGTTCGGGTGACGCGATCCTCTTCATCACCCCGCGGGAGAAGTACCTGCTCCGCTCGATCGAGAAGGCCACGCGCCAGCCCGTCGAGCAGATGCAGCTGCCCTCCACGGCGAAGATCAACGAACTGCGCCTCAGCAAGTTCGCGGACAGGATCACCCAGACGCTGGCGGGCAAGGACGTGGCGCTGTTCCGCGACCTCATCGCGAACTACGAGCGCGAGCACGACGTGCCCGCCACGGAGATCGCCGCTGCCCTCGCCGTCATGGCGCAGGGTGGACAGCCGATCCTCGTCCAGGACATCCCCGTCGCTCCCGCCGGCCAGCGCGAGCGGGCCGAGGGCCGCAAGGATGCCTTCGGGTCCCGTGGCCCGACGCGTACCCTCACCGAGGGCAACGCCACCTACCGCATCGCGGTGGGGCGTCGCCAGCGCGTGATGCCGGGCTCGATCGTCGGCGCCATCGCCAACGAGGGCGGTCTGTCCTCCTCGCAGATCGGCGGCATCGACATCCGCGCCGACCACAGCCTCGTGGAGCTGCCCGCGGACCTGTCCACGGACCAGCTGCGTGCGCTCTCCAAGACGCGCATCGGCGGCGAGCTCATCCACCTCGAGCTCGACAAGGGACGCAAGCCCTCGGGCAACCGTGGCGCGGGCGAGTTCAAGAAGCCCTTCAAGAAGGACTTCCCGAAGCGCGACGGCGACACCCGCTTCTCGGGCGATGCCACCCGCAAGCCCCGCTACACCAAGGGCGCAGGAGCCGGAGCAGGACGCTCCAGCGCCTCCTCCGAGCAGTGGTAGGAACTAGCTAGGCAGACCCCGTCGGACCCGCGCCCCGCGCGGGTCCGACGCGGAATCCGGGGTCGGTCCGTTCGGGCCGCTGTCGATTTCGCACCAGCGGCAGGGAACTGGTAAAGTTTCTTGCTGTTGCCCCCCTAGCTCAGTGGTAGAGCGCGTTCTTGGTAAGAACGAGGTCACCGGATCGATTCCGGTGGGGGGCTCATGAATGAGGGGCCCGTGACGATCATCCGATCGGTGCGGGCAGCCTCATTTAGGGCGGTGTAGCTCAGCTGGTTAGAGCGCACGACTCATAATCGTGAGGTCGTGGGATCGAGTCCCACCACCGCTACGGAAAGACCCCCGGAGTCATCGTGATTCCGGGGGTTTTCTCTTGTCTGCTGATCACCGCGCTGCTGCGCGGCCCCCGACCACTGAGCGAGGAACGAACTGATGGTCGTCGACTACGATTTCACCAGCCTGCCTGCGATCGACACTCCGCGGCTGCGACTCGAGCCCCAGGGTATCGAGCATTTCGCCGGCGTCTGGTCCAACGTGCACGACCCAGAGGCTCGGCGCCTCACCGGCACGCACACCGAGTTCACCGAAGATCAGATTCGCGCCTGGCTCGAAAAGCTGCCGACGTACGATGATCGCGCTGACTGGGCAGTCATCGAACGAGACACCGGCCGATACCTCGGTGAGGTGGTCCTCAACGACCTCGACGAGGACAACTCATCGATGGGATACCGCATCGGGCTCAGCGGTGAGGGAGTCCTGGGCAGAGGTTTCGGTACCGAAGCCGGGCGGGCCGTCATCGCTCACGCTTTCGATTCACTCGGCCTGCACCGGATCGGACTGGAGGTATACGCGTTCAACCCCCGTGCGATGCGGTCCTACGAGAAGATCGGATTCGTCGCTGAGGGGCGCATGCGCGATGCGCTGCGATGGAACGGCGAATGGTTCGATGCCATCATCATGTCGATCCTCAGCACCGATCCGCGCAGGTAGGATGCAGCCTCGACCACAAGCAGAACCCGGCAATTCCTCTGCGCTGTTCAGGGGACGCCCTCCAGCGCGGCAGCGACGGCTGCTTCGACATGGATCCGGGTGGTGGCGAACACCGGCACCGGACTGTCCTCCTGCCTGATGAGCAGCTCGACCTCGGTGCAGCCCAGTATCACTCCCTCAGCGCCACCTGAGACAAGACGGTCGATGACTGCGCGGTATTGCGCGCGTGATTCCTCGCGCACGATCCCGCGGACGAGTTCCTCGTAGATGACCCGGTGTACCGTCGAGCGGTCCTCGGCGACGGGGATCATGACCTCGATGCCGTGCCTGGCCATCCTTGCGCGGTAGAAATCCTGCTCCATGGTGAAGGCGGTGCCGATCAGACCCACCCTGTCGAGCCCGGCGTGCCCGATGGAGTCAGCGGTGGCATCGGCGATGTGGAGCACCGGAATGCTGACCGCTCCTTCGACAGCACCGATGACCTTGTGCATGGTGTTGGTGCACAACACCACCAGGTCAGCGCCGCCGGCTTGAAGGGCTCGGGCGCGCCCGGCAAGCAGCTCACCCGCACGCTCCCACTCGCCAGCGCTCTGAAGGGCCTCCATGTCGGCGAAGTCGATCGAATCGACCAGGACGCGCGCGGAGTGCAATCCGCCGAGGCGGTCACGCACCAACTCGTTGGCCAGCCGATAGTACTCGGCCGTGGACTCCCAGCTCATTCCGCCCAGCATCCCGATCATGCGCACGCAATCCACCCCTTCCGTCAGTCGTCCGCTCCGATGAACGTCACCACTATTCTGAACAGCGGGTACGAATCCGCAATACATCGGAAAGGGTCGATTGATTCTTGCTGTCCATGTGGGTGCGGGACGAAGCAGCAGGGCGTGAGGGATTCGTGCCGTGGCCGGCTGTGTGGTCGAGGGGTCCGTTGACCGGATCGCTCAGGGACCGCTGATGAGGGTGATAATGACGACGAGGACCTGGATGAGGACGACGCCCCAGAGCGCGGAGGCGGCAGCCCACCACGGATGCCTGCCTCTGAGTGCGAGGGCAGCGCCGGCCAGGCCGAGAAGGATGGGTATGGCGAAGACCCAGGTGGGGCGGGGGGAGCCGGTTCCGGCCCAGTCGGGGAGGATGAGAACGACGACGGCCGCCAGGAGCATCAGCACCCATGTAGCTATGGGCCGGGTGGCTCGTGGTGCCGGGTCGTCAGCGTGATCTGCGAAGGTCATGTCTTCAGAACCTCCTATCCTTCAGCGGGTTGTCGTTGGTGACTACCTTCGAAGTGTTGCAGAGGCAGTAGGTGAAGTAGGTGCTCACTGCTGCGGCTACGGCTCGTTCCTGTGTCTTCATGCGGTATGCGTTCGCGGATGTCGCGTACCGGTGATGCTGCGATCGCGGGGACCTTTCGGAGAGAACGAAGGCCGTGAGGCCAAGAACGGCCCGGGTGCGCCGGGTGGCAGAGCGGCCAAGTGGCTATTGAGAAAGCGGAGGTGATTGCGTCGGTGGCAGGATGATTGGGGTGAGCACCTATCCGGTCCTGTCGGACCAACTTCTTGCTGTTCCTTACCGTGATCCTGTTCATGATGGTGCGACCGATCCGGTTCTGGTTCCTGATCCGGTGTCGGGATCCTGGCTCATGTTCTATACACAGCGTCGTGCCACGCAGGCGGGGCTCGACGGTGTCGCGTGGGTGCACGAGTCCGAGATCGGCGTCGCGCGGTCGCGAGACGGGGGTTCGACGTGGACCTATGAGGGTATCGTCGAAGGCCTCGACGCACCGGGTGTGGCGCGGCCCGTTACCCGGTGGGCTCCTGACGTCGTTCGGATCGGGGACCGGTGGGTCATGTTCCTGACGTTGCTGGGAGGTACGCGGACTGACTGGACCGGACCGGCGACAATTGCCCAGTACACGAGCATTGATCTGCGCATGTGGGACTTCCAGGGCTGTCTCGACCTCGGATCCTCACGGGTCATCGACGCGGCCGTCTCGATGTGTGGTGATGGCCGGTACCGCCTCTGGTACAAGGACGAAGCGCGAGGGTCCCGCACCTACGCTGCCGTGACGACGACCCCGCTCGAACCCTCGACCTGGCAGGTGGAGGGGCTGGTGATTGACGGCAGGCCCCATGAAGGCCCGAAGGTATTCATGCTCGGCCAGTGGTACTGGATGATCACGGACGAATGGCGGGGCCTGGCTGTCTACCGGTCGAGGGACGGTGCAGGTGGGTGGGAACGGCAGAGACGCGACGACGGACTCATCCTCACGGCACCGGAAACCTGCCAAGGTCTGCCTGTCGTGGCCCGGCATGCCGATGCAGTGGTCCAGGACGGGCGCGCTGCCGTCGTCTACTTCACCCACCCGCAATGGGCAGGTTCAGATCTCGGCGACATGGAGGGGGAGGTCGCCGGAATAGCCCATCGTAGGAGTCATGTCCGGGCTGAGTGGTTCGAGGTCGACACCTCCGGCGAGCTCGTGCCCAGTGGGAAAGCTGACTTCTGACCAGTTGCAGAGACGCTTTAGGGCACTACTCACCATCGTGTCGCGGCGTGGATCGAACGCGAGCTGATCACACGAAGGCCCTACGGGTTGACCGTAAGCGCCGATCACAGCAGTAATAGCCTGCCCGTCGAACGCGACGCTTGGGCCAATCCACTGCTGGGTGGCAATCGCGCGTACGAAGCGTTCGGGCGCTGGTTCGCGCGATGAAGCCGAGCGCAGCCGCTCCTCGTCGGCCGTCTTACATGCGACCGACGGGCGCTGATGAGGAGTTCGCGAGACGGAGAACCATTCGTCGGGGAAGGAGTGTCACGATGCGGCTCGTCCACCGGTTCGCCTGGCCCGACACACTGCTGACAGGTGGCCTCCGCTTGTCCAGTGCGCGGAATGCTGCTGCGACGACCTGCTGGGGCGTCTCGAAGCGCACTCCCTCTTCATTGCTCTGGGAGCTGCGATAGAAGTCTGTCGTGGTCGGGCCGGGTGAGAACGCCATGACCCCGACCCCGGTGCCGCGGAGTTCATGCGCCAGCGCCTCGGTGAAGCGCAGGACGAACGCCTTCGAAGCGGCGTAGACCGCCATCCCCGGTGTTGGCATGTAGGCGGTGAGGCTCGCGATGTTGACCAGGGCGCCCTTGCCGGAGCCCAGGAGACCAGGCAGGAATGCGCGGCACACGTCCACCACCGCGTCGATGTTCACGGCGAGCTGGTCCTCGATGTCCGCCGGGGCCATGTCGACGAAATCCCCGGTGCGTCCGATTCCGGCGCAGTTCACGACGGTGTCGACGTGCACGTCCCGCCTGCCGAGCTCATCGAGCAGGCGTGTCCCACTGTCCGGCTGCGACAAGTCGAGGGCGACGGTCGTCACCTCTCTTCCGAACTCTGCCCTCAGCGCCCGAGCGAAGTCGTCGAGGACCTCGATCCTCCGCGCGACGAGGACGAGATTCACGCCCCGCGCGGCGAAGGCGCGCGAAAACTCGCGACCTATTCCGGAGCTCGCGCCGGTGATGAGGGCGGTCGTGTTCGAGTAATCCATGAAGCTGCTCCTATAGGTTGACAGGTGTTAACCATAGCCAGTGGTGAACATGTGTCAAGGCGCTTATGTGGTGTCTCGCGTCATGTGCGAGGGTGAGGTCATGACGACGACCGCAGGGGCTCGCTCAGGGGATCAACTGCGCGGCGAGCTCCTAACTGCTGCGACGGAGCTACTCTCCGAGCGGCTGTCGCTCACTCCACCATCCCTCCGTGAAACCGCACGCGCGTGTGGCGTCTCGGCCACCGCTGTCTACCGGCACTTCCCATCGCAGCAGGCATTACTGTTGGCCGTCGCAGGTGAGAGCCTCGCCGATCTCGAGGCGGCCGTCGACGAGCATGGGTCAGCTGCCGCGCCACCTACAGATCGTTTGCAAGCGCTACGCGCGATGGCCGTCGCGTACGCGACGTGGGCCGTCGCCAACCCGGGGGCGTATCAGTTGCTCTTCGAAGGGCGCGACCTCCTCGAGAACACGACGGCGATCGACGCCGGCGTCGATCGTTTACAGCGGCGGCTCGAAGACCTGCTGCGCGGACTGCCAGCGGGCGGCAGGGACGAGACGGTGCAGGCGGAGCTGCTCTGGATCGCGCTGCACGGCCTGGTCGTTACCCGGATCCGCAAAGCGCATCACGCGTGGCGACGAGAGGTAACGGAGGACGCGCTGCTCCTCGTTGATGCCTTCACCGCCTGAAACCGTTTCGCGGATTTGCGGTGTATGGAGGCGGAAGCCGCCATCACCTACCCATAGGTGCACTGGAGTGGCCGCGCTCAAGGAGGTTCCGAGCAACCAGCGATGATGTGACCGGGCCGGTGCTGCTCGGCGCTGGCCAGGGCCGTCCGATGATTCTGGTGATCGTCGCTGAAGCAGGGTGCTTTCCGGTAGGGGTGTATGACAGTGGAGCTGGCAGCGCCGAGGTGCCAGCTCCACTGCTGGTTCTACGTCGGTGAGGAGGGATCAGCCTTCGACGGCCGCGATCTCATTGGGGATGCCGGGAAGTTCGTCCGAGGACGTGATGTCTCCGGTGGCGATGTCGACGGCGTGGAGCTTCTTGGCCGCCGGGTCGGTGATGTACGCGGTGCCTCCGACGACCTTGATGGCGGGGTGCGGATCCTGCCATTCGACCGGTCCTTCCCAGGCGTCGATCACCGGGGTGGAGTCGGTGATCTCACCGGTTTCGGGGTCCATGCTGTGCAGGGCGCCGTCCGAGGCGATGATGAGGATCTCGTCGTCCGGACCTCGGGCGACGTCGCGGAAGGTGTACTCGACGCCCTCGGGCAGGTCGACGACCTTCATGGTCTTGGTTTCGGTGTCGATCAGCGTGATCTGGTGCAGGAGGTAGCCCTCGAGGTCGGGATCGTCCTTGTAGTCGCCGGCGATGATCGGGCTGGTCTCGCTGACGTAGGCGTTGCCCATGCGGCCGAACTCGTCGGGGGCGTCGATCTTGGTGATCTCGCCGTTGTCGTAGACGAGCGCGCCGTCGCTGCAGCCGAAGACGACGACCTCGTTCATGGCGGTGCCTTCGCCGTGGACGGAGGGGCACTGGTCGCTGGTGGCGACCTCGTTGCCGTCGACGTCCAGGACCTTGATGCCGGAGCGGCTCTCGGAGTCGCCGACGGTGGTGAGGAAGGTGCCGTCCTGGAGGACGATCGAGACGCCATGGTGGGCCTCCTCGCCTTCGATGACCTCGGTCGCCGGCAGGCTGTTCGGGTCCTCGAGAAGGTCGTCGGTGGTGTAGATGGTGGTGTCGCTGGTGCCGTCGGCGTACAGGATGGTCTTGTCGCCGTGCTGGACCACGTGGCCTGCCGTGTCGGCCTCGAACATGAGGTCGGTGAGCTTCGGCTCGGCCTGCTGGGATCCGGAGGAGTCCGTCCACGTGCCGAGGTCCAGGACC
This sequence comes from Arthrobacter sp. MN05-02, assembly GCA_004001285.1. Taxonomy (NCBI): domain Bacteria; kingdom Bacillati; phylum Actinomycetota; class Actinomycetes; order Micrococcales; family Micrococcaceae; genus Arthrobacter; species Arthrobacter sp. MN05-02. The sequence goes on along the minus strand of AP018697.1, from coordinate 2,738,272 downwards.
TGGAAACCCTCGGGCACGGTGACGAGGGCGTGGCGGCCGTCGCCTGCAGGGTTGAGGCGCGTGAACCCGTCGATGGGCATGTCACCCTCGAGTTCCAGCGTGGTGCCGTCGAGGACGACGATGCCGCCGTCGTAGGTGAGCGCCACGCGGGGTGTCTGCTCGCCGGCTGCAGCAGCTGTTGCGCTGGTGTCCGGGGTGGCGGAGCCTTCGGCTGCTGGTTCGGAGGAGGAGCCGCAGGCGGTCAGGAGCAGGGCGGACGTGGCGGCCGTGGCGGCGAGGGCCAGGTGCCGGGGGCGTTTCGTGAGCGGATTCGCTGTCATCATCGTTCTTTCTGTGGTTGCGGATCTCAGGGTGAGAGTCCGGTGGCGATGCGTTCGGTGTTGGTGCGCATCATGGTGAGGTACGTGTCGGCGCCCTCACCGGGGTTCGTGAGTGATTCGGTGAAGAGTTCGACGACGTCGACGTCGATGTCCGCGCCGTCGGCGAGGACCTGGACGAGCCGGTCCGGCTGGGAGGACTCCGCGAAGATCGTGTCGACCTGTGCTTCTTCGACGGCTGCGACGAGGTCGCGAAGATCGGAGGCACTGGGTGAGGCGAGGGGTGGTGCCGCCCGGGATGACGGCCCCGATGATTCGGAAGTCGTAGCGGTCGGCGAGGTAGCCGAAGACGTGGTGGTTGGTCACGAGGTTCCGCTGGCCCGCCGGGATCGCCGCGAACGTCTCGGCCATGGTCGCGTCGAGCTCGGTGAGCTCTCCCTGGTAGGCGTCTGTGGACGTCTCGATGGCTGAAGGGTCGATACCGTCGATTGCGGCGACGCGTTTTTGAAGTTCGTCGACGACGTCGACGACCAGCGCCGGGTCGGTCCAGAAGTGGGGGTCCGGTGCGCCCTCGGATTCGCCTTCCGTGTAGGCGAGGGGCTCGATGACGTCGCCGGCGACGAGCAGCGGCACGTCTTCGGACCGAGCGCTGTCGACGTGCTGCTGCAAGCCCTCTTCCAAGCCGAGACCGTTGGTGACGATCAGGTCGGCCTGCCGCATCATCGCGCCGTCCTGCGCCGAGATCTCGAAGGAGTGCGGGTCCGCGTTCGGTTGCATGAGGACCCGGACCTCGGCTTCATCCCCGACGACATTCGAGACGACGTCGCCAAGGATGTTCGTGGTCACCACGATCAGTGGTTCATCCGTCCCCGCGGCGGCGCAACCGGAAGCTCCAACCATCGTTGTTGCAGCCAGGATCAGGGCCAGACGCCGATGTGTGTGCGGTTCATCGGCCGACCTCGACCATGTGCGCCGGGATGGTATCGGTGTCGAAGGTACGCGCGATCCGGGCGCTATCGGCGAAGTCGATCTCGAAGAGGGTCTGCTCGGCAGGAGCGTTGAGGTACGCGCGCTGCTGGTCAGCCGTCAGCTCGACTCCGGCCAGGAGCGCAGGGTCGGCCAGGGTCTGTGGCAGGAGTGGTTCGGTGGCGGCGATTGTTGCACCGTTCTCGGCGGAAAGGACGAGGACACGGCCGTCGGCGGCGAGGGCGACGACATGCCCTTCCCGGTCATCCACGGCCGATACCTGCAGCAAGGGGACGTCGGTGGGGATGAACTGCCAGGAACGCTCCCGGGTATCGAGCAGCCATGCACCCTGTTCTCCCGCGACGGCGGCGACGGTCGGTCGTCCTTCGCGGGCCCGGAACTCCGTGGCTCTCGGAGAGGTCATTTCCGCGGGGTACGGGATGCGTTCGTACACGACCTGCTCGGCTTCAACGGTTGCGAGGAGGGCTCCGTCGTCGCAGCCGATCACGGCGCCGACCGATGTGGTGATGGTGCCCTGCGCGTCCGCGCAGTCAGCGGTCGCCCCGGCAATGGGTTGGCCCTCCTCGTCGTAGGCCTGCACGGACGCGGCCGTTCCCGCGCTGTCGGGTTCGGTGAGGAGGGTGACGTCCGAGAGCGGGACGAGGACCCCGGGGTGAGGGGTCGTGGAGAGGTCGGCGCGGACGCTGATCTCGCCCTTGGCGAGGGCGTCGTTGTCGAGCACGGTGGCTTTGCCGCTGTCGGGGAAGTAGACGCCCGTGGCCGCGGACCCTGAGGTGACGATGGCTTCGCCTTCACCTTCGATGGTGCCGATGGTCCTGGGTTCGCCGCTGTAGTAGTGGAAGTGGTCTTCGTGGTCCCAGGTCCACATGCCGCTGTCGATGATGGTTATCGCTCCGGTGGTCGCGGACGAGGCGAAGAGGTACCGCCCATCTGTGAACGTGTCACTGACCTGCGGCACGTCGCCGACGGTGGTGGTCGTTTCATCGGCCAGGTCGAGCAGGTGGATTTGCCCGCCGGTGTCCAGGGTCATCAGGTGAAGTTGTGGCTCGGCGACCTCGGTGGAGCCTTCGAGCGTTCCGTGGCCGTCCCCGGTCCGGGCAGGAGCGGAACTGGAAGCTGCCGAAGGGTCGCCCGTCGCGTCCGTCTCGGACTCAGGTTGATTGGCTGCACCGGTGGAGCAGGACGCGAGGGACAGGGCGAGCAGGGGGAGGCAGAGCAGGAGGGTCTTAGGCGTTCGCACGAAGAACTTTCTGTGATGGACGTACCGGTGCAGGACCGGCGGAATGATCGAGAACTTCGGAAGAGCTACCAGTTGAGCTCTCAGCAGGGCTGCTGGTCGGGGTGTCAGCTGAGGTGTGTCGGCGGGTGATACCGCGGATGGTGCTCGACAGGGCCGCGCACGCGATCGCGGTCAGCGCAATCGATGCTCCGGCGGCCGTCCCGTAGTGCCAGGAGGCCAGGAGGCCGAGGAAGACCGAGACGGCTCCGATCAGGGCGGCCAGTCCCATGGTCGTCGGGATGCGGGTGGTCCACGCGGCAGCGGCAACGGCCGGAGCGAGGAGCAGGCCGATGACCAGGAGCGCGCCGACGGCCTGGTAGGAGGCGACGACGGCGAGTGTGACCAGTCCGACGAGGAGCACCTGAGCCAGACGTGGTTGTAAGCCCATGACGTGGGCGACGCGGCGGTCGAAGGCCAGGGCCACGAAGGAACGATGGAATGCGACAGCGATCAGCACTGTGAGGATCAGTGCACCGATGAGGAGCTGGACCTCGCCGGGTCCGATGGCAAGGACATCCCCGAAGAGGATCGCGGTAGCATCCGTGGCGAAGCTGCGGGAATGGGAGATGATGATGACCCCTGCGGCGAGCATCCCGACGAAGAACAGGCCGATGCTCGTGTCATGGGACAGGCGGCCCCGCCGGGCGAGGAGACTGACGCCAAGACTCATCACGATCGCGCTGCAGGCCGCCCCCAGGATGACGGGGACGCCGGCCAGGGTAGCGAGGGCGACACCGGGAAGCATGCCGTGAGCCATGGCTTCACCGAGGAAGGCCATGCCACGGATGACGACCCAGGTCCCGACGATCGCGCAGACAGCAGCGCAGAGCGAACCGCCGATGAGGGCGCGCAGCATGAAATCGGTGGCGAAGGGTTCCAGGAGCAGGGTCACCGGGCAACCCTAAACTTAAATGAGTTTCGTTCTCAATCTGGTAGCGTCGAGGGATGCCCCCTGCCCGACTTCTTTCTTTCCTGCCCGGACGGCTCCCGATCACCAGCACTCGACCCGCTTCGCGCGGATCCGGGTCGGATGGGGGTTGGGGTGAGCCTTTGAGGCTCACCGATGTGTGGTTCGATCATGACGGCGTCGACGCCCTGTGCGGCCTTTCCTGCACGCTCGACAGCGGCGCTGTAACGGCGATTGCGGGTGCCAACGGATCGGGGAAATCGACCCTCCTGGCGGTTCTGGCCGGCGTGCTGGAGCCCCGTCGCGGGACAGTGTCGGTGCCCGCACATGCCCGCCGGGCCCTGGTCGTGCAGCGCAGCGAAGTATCCGACCGCATGCCCCTCACGGTCCGGGACACGGTGACCATGGGGCGCTGGCCGGCGGTCGGCATCCTCCGACGTCTGCGGGCGGAGGATCGACGTATCATCGACGAGTGCATCGACATCGTCGGCCTGACCGGTTATCAGGATCGGCCTTTGAGTGCCCTTTCGGGAGGGCAGCGTCAACGTGCGTTCCTGGCTCAAGGACTGGCGCAGCGCGCCGAAATCGTCCTGCTCGATGAGCCCACCACCGGCCTGGACGCCGCCACCCGGGCCATCGTCGCCGACGTCCTGTTCGCTGAGCAGGCCCGCGGGGCGACCGTCATCTGCGTATCTCACGATGACACCACCCTCGCCGCGGCCGATCACATCATCACACTCGACGCGGGTCGCATCGCTCATACGTCGCCTCCATCGGAATGAGCGCCTTATCGAGCGCGGGTCATCGGTGCTCGAACATGACTGTCCGAGTTGCACCGTCCGGCTGGACTTTGCACCCACCCTGTTACGGCTGGCAGCAGCCGGGACGACACGCGCGATCGTCGGGTTGCCGCCCGGCACGACGGCGCAGAACGCGATGGGCTGAACACCATCGCCCCGTGGGCTTCCACTGTCGACCAGCCTGCTCGATGCCTTCGTCCTGATTGATCAGGAACTGCGGACCATGCCGGCCCATGAGCGGCCCGCGGGCACCAAGCACAGCCCCGGGCCCGCCACTGAAGATGCATCCGTCACCGTCAGCCCCCACCACCAATCCCCGACCACCAACCCCCAGCCCGTGACCACCGCCCGCTGACCGTTGGTCAGCAGGACCACCAGCAGCAGACTGCATCTACTGAAGGAGCATCATGAAGGTTCGTAATTCCCTCCGCGCATTGAAGAAGATCCCTGGAGCGCAGATCGTCCGGCGCCGCGGCAAGACCTTGGTCATCAACAAGAAGAACCCGCGCATGAAGGCCCGTCAGGGCTAGCCCGATGACACCGGCGAACAGGAGCACAGCGGGAAAGTCGATGCACGACAAGCCATCGGCGGGAACACCGAAGGTCCTGGTATCGAGCCGGCCGGGATCGTCGTGGCGCTGTGAGGGTTCGGGTGGCGGTCAGGTGCGGCGGCGGGCGGAAGGTAGCTCTCCGGTGCTCGCGAGCTGGTCGGCGACGTCGAAGAGTTTCGTGTTGGTGTGAGAGCTGGCCTGGGTGAGCATGACGAAGGCATGCTGCGCGGTGATGCCGTAGCGCTCCATGAGGATGCCTTTGGCCTGCCCGATGATGTCGCGGGACCGGGTGATCTCGCGCATCTGCTCGAGTTTCTGGGTGTCCGCGTAGGCCACGGCGGCGTGTGAGGCGATGAGGCGCCCGACTTCCTCGGACTCGTCCGTGAACCCGTTGGCGGATCGGCCGTACAGATTCAGGGCGCCCATGTTGTCCCCCTCGACGTACAGCTGGAAGGACAGCATGCTCGCCGCTCCCAGGTCAGCGGCCCGGCGGGCGAACTTCGGCCATCGTTGCTCGGTGGCCATGTCATTGACCAGCACTGTTTCGTGCTCGAAGACGGCATCGAGACACGGACCCTGCCTTACTTCTCCCTGGACAGCGTCGACGTCTTTCGGCAGGTCGCTCGACGCCGCCTGGGATTCGATCCGTTTCCGCGCCTTGACCACGCTGATCGATCCTTCGTCGGCACCGGGGACGAGGTCGACCGCGGCCTGGACCAGCAGGGCCAGCACCTCTTCAGGGTCGTCCTCGGCCTGCAGGGAGCGGGCCAGCGTACTCATCTTGCTCGAGAAGCTCTCCGGCTCCTGGCCGGGTTCTGTCTCGGGCGATGAACGGTCTGCATCGTCGGTCTGGTCGGATCCGGAACTATTGGTCATCAGCCCAGTATGACAATCAGCGCGTGACGCCATCACGTCGGCGCGTCACGCTTCAGCACCGCACACGGCTGAGCCGGCGGCCTCCGACCATGAAGACCGGTTCACAACAATCGACTCGTCCCGCCTTCGAAGACCGGTGTAGCGGATACGGACGTTTCCGCTAACGGCCCAGCCGAGCGTGTGGGCGAAGGCCGCCAAGAGTTCGCGAGCACACGCCTGCTGGATGTGGACCCGCACCGCAGTTCACGACGAAACCCGGCAGGCGCACCTGCCGGACTACGATCCGACCATCGGCGCGGCTGCTAGCGCTTGCCCGCCGCTGCATCCTTCACGGATTGGGGCGTCTTGCGGCCCAGCTGCTGATCGAGAGCCACACGGAGACGTGCTTTCGCCGCCGTCACCCGCGGAGTATCGGCGGGTCGTCGATAGCCGCCCTGTCCGGACGGCGCTTGCCGTGCATGTGCTGAATCGGTCATCGGCGCTCTCCTTCGTCCCGGTCTCATTGTCCGGCACCGCCATCGGGCAGTCCAGCGTCGGGATCCTCCGGATTCACCACCGGATTGCTCACCCAGATCGCGTCCAGGATCAGGCGGTCCTCCTCGGTCGCCAGGTCGCTGTAGGACAGCTGGAGCAGCGCCTCCACCCCTGCTTCCTGCCGGATCGGGTCGAGGGACGTCGCGGCGTCGATGGCCCACTGCGTCCTCCGCCACCATTCGGCACGATCGTCGGCGCGCCTCTTCTGCTCCAGCGCGGCGCGGTCCGCCGTCGAGCGCTGCCGAAGGGCCGCGAATGCCGTGACCGCGGCCAGTACCGCCGCGAGCAGCACGGCGAGGGGTGCGAGCGCACCGACGACCTCCCACCACGGGGGAGACCCCGAGGCGACCTCCACCACGATCGGGTCGGGCGGCTGGGTGCCGGTCAGGAGCGACATGGCGTCAGCCTAGCCGCCGCCACGAGAGTCCGCGGTGCCGACAGGGCCCGTCAGTCGCCCTTCACGTTGATGATCTGCCGCAGGGTATGCCGGATGTCCACGAGGTCCCGGGCGTCCTGCATGACGATATCGATGTCCTTGTAGGCGGCCGGGATCTCGTCGAGGAATGCAGGGGTGTCCCGGAATTCGATGCCCTGCATCGCGGCTCGGAGCTGGTCCTGCGTGAAGGTCCTCCGCGCGGCGTTGCGGGAGTACTCCCGTCCCGCTCCGTGGGGCGCCGAATCCATCGCCTCCCTGTTGCCCCTGCCCGTCACCACGTAGGAGCGCGTACCCATCGAGCCCGGGATGAGGCCTGGGCGCCCTGGATCCGCCGCGATGGCACCCTTGCGGGAGAGCCAGACGTCCTTCCCGAAGTGGCTCTCCCGGTGCGTGTAGTTGTGGTGGCAGTTGATGCGTTCGAGCTCCTGCACGGGCTTGCCGACCCAGTGCGTGAACTGGCCGACCACGCGGTCCATCATCTCCTCGCGGTTGAGCAGGGCGAACTTCTGCGCCCACAGCAGTTCGCCGATGTAGCGGTCGAACTCGGGCGTTCCCTCCTCGAGGTAGGCGAGATCCTGATGCGGCAGCGAGATGGACCGACCCGCACAGTAGTCCTGCGCCGCTCGGATATGGCGCTGCGCGATGCGGTTCCCGATACCGCGCGAGCCCGAGTGCAGGAACAGCCAGACGTCGTCCGCCTCGTCGAGCGACACCTCGATGAAGTGGTTGCCGGAGCCGAGGGTACCCAGCTGCAGCCGCCAGTTCTTGACGTAGCCGGCAGGGTCGAACCCGGCGCGCCGGGCGTCCTCGTCGAGGGCGTCGATGCGCGGCTGGGCGGAGGCGGACACCCGCTTGTTGTTGTTGCCCGCGGAGAGGGGTACGGCCCATTCGATCGACTCGCGCAGCCTCCGCCGGTCCAGACCCGCGATGTCTCCTGCCGAGTAGTTCGTGCGCACGGCGACCATCCCGCAGCCGATGTCCACCCCGACCGCCGCCGGGATGATCGCGCCGAGGGTCGGCAGGACCGAACCGACAGCGCAGCCGAGGCCCAGATGGGCGTCGGGCATGGAGGCGAAGTGGGGGTACACGAACGGCATGGAACTCGTCCTGCGGTTCTGTGCGAGCGTCGCGTCGTCGATGATGCTGGCGAAGTTGACGTACTTCTCCGTGATCCACTGCATCCGTCGAGGCTACCGACGGGTCCGGCGGGACGCACGCACCGCAGCATCCCGCCGGACCCTTGCGGACGGGTCAGCGGGTCCGTACCGCCTGCAGCACCGCGTCGCTGATGCTCACGTCCCGGCCGTCGGCGGTGTGCTCGACACGTGGACGCGACTCGCACACCCGGATGTCCCAGCCGTCGTCGAGCAGCCCCGCCATCTCCTCGGGCGTGTAGAAGAGATCGGGCTGGGCAGGCCGTCCGACGCCGGAGTGGAGGTCCGAGGGATCGTGGGCGACGATCAGGAGCGTCCCGCCGACGCCGACCAGGGTCGCCAGGGAGGCGAAGATGCGCGAACGCTCCGGTTCCGGCAGGTGCAGGAACTGGACGGAGACGAGATCCATGCCTGTGGGCAGGTCCGGCGAGGCCAGCAGGTCCACCCGGCGCCACTCGAGGCGTTCCGCGACGGACGGTTCGAGACCCTCCGTGTGGGCCCGGGCGCGGGAGAGTGCGACGTCGGAGACGTCGATGCCGAGGACGGACCAGCCGCGGGAGGCGAGCCAGGCGGCGTCCGCTCCTTCTCCGCAGCCGACGTCGAGTGCCCTTCCCGGAGGGAGATCCTCCACCACGGAGACGAGCTGACGGTTCGGTCTGCCGCTCCAGATCCTCGGACGCTGCCGGTAGCGGTCGTCCCAGAACTCCTGCGTGTACTCAACCTGCACGGCGTACCCCTTCTCCGGCCCCGTCGCGAGCCATCGACCCGGCGGGTGCTGGAGCACCCGGGACCCCATCATCGAGCCCGTGCCGGCGCGTGCCGAGGACGCGCGCCGAGACCTCGTTCTCCGACGATGCGGAGAAGGGTCCGCGGTGGCCCGCCACGGCCCAGGCCGTCTCCTCCTCGACGAGGCTCGCGTTGATCGCAGCACCCGCCAGAGTGCCTTCGGCCGCCGCAACGACGACCTGCGCGGCGAGGTTGGAGACGTTCCCGGCGACATAGACGCCGGGAACGGCCGTCGTGCCCATGGGCCCGGGTTCGACGAACCGGCCCATTCCCGTCGGATGCTGCTGCTCCGGAAGTCCGAGCGGTGCGAGCAGTCCGCCGTTGGCCTCCATCCGTGTACCGACGGCGAGGGCGTCCAGCTCGAAAGCCGTGCCGCTGTGCGTGGTCACTCCTGACAGCACACCGCCGGACGCGTCGATCGATGCGACGGCGCCGTCGACCACGCGGATGGAGCGCGCCGCCAGACGGTCCCAGTCCTCGTCCGTCGGCTTCACCGTGTCGTTGAGGAAGAGCGTGATGTCGTCCGACCACTGCCGGAAGAGAAGGGTCTGGTGGACGGAGAGGGGCCCGGTGCCCAGGACGCCGATGCGCCGGCCGCGGATCTCGTAGCCGTGGCAGTACGGGCAGTGGACCACGCCCGCACCCCACTGGTCGAGGAGCCCGGGGATGTCGGGCAGGCCGTCGGTGAGCCCGGTGGCCAGGAGCAGGCGGCGGCCTCGGACCACGCGGCCGTCGGACAGCTCCACGGCGAACCCTTCGGTCTCGCGGCGCACCTGCACGGCCTCGGCCGCCAGGACGGTGGACCCGTAGGACTCCGCCTCGGCGCGGCCGGCATCGAGCAGCGCGAGCGGATGCATGCCTTCGCGCGTCAGGAATCCGTGGACGCCCTGGGCGGGTGCGTTGCGGGGGCGGCCGGCGTCGATCACGAGGACGGAGCGGAGTGCTCGGCCCAGGGTGACGGCGGCGCTGAGTCCCGCGGCTCCGCCTCCGACGACGACGACGTCGTACCTGTCCTGCAGGGGCCGGGTGGTGGCTGTCATGACGAGTTCTCCTTCTGTTGCGCTGATACGTCCAGCATCGGCACGGTGGCGTCCGTCAGGCAAACTACTTTGCCGGTATGGCAAGATGGGCCCATGACTGCAGACCTGACCTCGGTGCTCGACGCCGTCGGACCTCGGCTCCGGGCCCTGCGCGCCGAACGCAATCTGACCCTCGGCGAGGTGTCCGCGGCGTCCGGCGTGTCCGTCAGTACCCTGTCCCGGCTCGAGTCGGGCCGTCGGCGCCCCAACCTGGAACTCCTGCTGCCCATCGCGCAGCTCTACGGGGTCCCGCTCGACGACCTGGTCGGGGCCCCTCCGACCGGTGATCCCCGGATCCACCTGCGTCCGATCGAGCACCACGGCATCACGGCCATCCCCCTGACGAAGCGGCCGGGTGGCGTGCAGGCGTACAAGATGGTGCTGGCGGGCAACGCTCGCGGTACGGAGCCCGAGCTGCAGGTGCACGAGGGCTATGAGTGGCTGTACATCCTCAACGGATCGCTGCGGCTCGTGCTGGGGAGCAACGACTTCGTGCTCGGGCCGGGCGAGGCCGCCGAGTTCGACACCCACACGCCGCACTGGTTCGCCAGCGCCGATGGGAGATCGGTCGAATTCATCAGCCTCTTCGGGCAGCAGGGCGAGCGCATGCATGTGCGTGCCCGGCCCCGGCGGTCCTGACCGAGGCCGTTCGCGAAAATTACTCAGCTTGCTTATCACTAGGGTGCTTCCTAGGCTGGACACCGTACGACAGCCACGCTCTACGCAAGGGAGAACAGCATGTCCGAACACGACATCTCAGGCAAGAAGGTCGCATTCCTGCTCACCGACGGGGTCGAGCAGATCGAACTCACGAGCCCGTGGAACGCGGTCGAGGAAGCGGGCGGCGTCCCCACGCTGGTCTCGCCCAAGACCGGGTCGCTGCAGGGCTTCGACGGCATGGACAAGGGCGACACGTTCGAGGTGGACCTTGCGGTGTCCGACGCGAAGGCGGACGACTACGACGCCCTGGTGCTGCCGGGCGGCGTGGTCAATGCCGACTTCCTGCGCGTGGACAAGGACGCCCAGGCCTTCACCCGGGCGTTCTTCGAACAGCACAAGCCCGTCGCGTCCATCTGCCACGGCCCATGGCTGCTGATCGAGGCCGGGGTGGTCAGCGGTCGTGACGTGACGTCCTACCACACGCTCGCCACCGACCTGAAGAATGCCGGCGCCAACTGGACCGATGAGGAAGTCGTGGTGGACCAGGGGCTGGTCACGAGCCGCAACCCCGGAGACCTCGACGCCTTCAACGACAAGCTCCTCGAGGAGATCGCGGAAGGCCCGCACGAGGGACAGACCGCCTGATCCCGCACGTCCCCCGGAAGGACCCGCGCCCGCTCCCGTAGCCAAGCGCGGGTCCCATGCGACAGGATCAGGGCATGACCGACCTGCCGTTCCCCATCCAGCCGATGCTCGCGAAAGCCGTGGACGCCGTGCCCGATCAGGACAGCGTGCCGGGCGGGCTCCTGTACGAGCCGAAGTGGGACGGCTTCCGTGCCATCGTCAGGATCGAGGACGGCACCTGCGAGATCGGGAGCAGGGGCTCGAAGCTGCTCACCCGGTACTTCCCGGAGCTCGTCGAAGCCCTGCTCGAGAACCTGCCCGAGCGCTGTGTCGTCGACGGCGAGATCGTGGTGCGGCGGGGGAGACCGGGCGCTGAACGGCTCGACTGGGAGGCACTGTCCCAGCGCATCCATCCCGCGGAGAGCAGGGTGCGTCTGCTGGCAGGTGAGACGCCGTCGTCCTTCGTGGCCTTCGACCTCCTCGCGATCGACGACCAGGACCTGACGGATGTCCCCTTCGGCGAGCGGCGGAAGACCCTGGAGGGCGTGGGCGGGTCCTTCTCGGCGCCGGTCCACCTGTCGCAGGTCACGCGCGATGTCGATCTGGCGCGGCGCTGGCTCGTCGAGTTCGAGGGCGCCGGGCTCGACGGCGTCGTGGCGAAGCCGCTCACGGCGGCCTACGGGCCGAACAAGCGGCTGCTCCTGAAGGTGAAGCATCACCGCAGCGCGGACGTCGTGGTGCTCGGGTATCGGGTGCACAAGTCCGGCCAGGGCGTCGGTTCCCCTGCTGCTCGGGCTGTACGACGACGGCGGCGAGCTCCGCAACGTCGGCGGCATCTCGGCGTTCCCGGACAGACGGCGGCTCGAACTCGTCGAGGAGCTCGAGCCCGACGTGATGCGCGACGACGCCGGAGGGATCGAGCGGGGTGCGACCGAGCGCAGCCGCTTCGCCTCGGCCAGGGACGTGTCGTACATCCGGTTGCACCCCCGACGCGTGGTCGAGGTGCGGTACGACCAGATGGAGGGCGACCGCTTCCGGCACACCGTGCAGTTCCAACGGTGGCGGCCGGACCGCGAGGCACGCTCCTGCACCTTCGACCAGCTCGACATCCCCGCTGCCTACGACCTCAGCGAAGTGCTCGCCTGACCCACCCGGGCGCCGGCGGAGCGGCCGCGTCTAGGCTGGAGGGATGAATCCCGTCTCCCTCTGCAGCGGCGTGGACTGGCGTTCCTCGGGGCCGGTCCTGTCGCTCCGGACCGTGCCGGAGGTGGCGACGGCGATCTCTACCGGGGAGCCGGGAGCCGGGGCCGATGGCGGGTCCGCCGACGACGGCGGCCAGGACGTCCGGCTCCTGCCCGGCACGAGGCTGGCCTACGAGGTCGCCGTGGAGGGGGCGGTACTGCCTGGGGTTCCACCGGGTCCACGGGCGGGAGGACCGGACCTGGGTGCGGTGCGCGGACCAGGCGCCCGCCGAGCGGGGCTACCAGTGCGCGCGGTGCTTCGCGCAGGACGATGTCCGGTTCATGCACGACATCCACCGCTCCGGTATCGCTCCGGCGGGGCTCAAGCGCTACCTCGACCAGCCCCACTGGCTGTACGTCGCGACCTTCGCCGACGGCTCGAGCAAGGTCGGCACGGCGTCCCACCCGAGGAAGCGGGCGCGACTCGTGGAGCAGGGTGCGGTGGTCGCGCAGTTCGTGGCCCACGCCGCCGACGGGCGGATCGTCCGGATCCTCGAGGACGAGGTCACCCGTAGCATCGGTCTGCAGCAGGCGGTCCGGTCCGGCACGAAGGCCGCGTCGCTGTGCGCACCGCTGCCGCCGGCGCAGCTCGAGCACGTGAACGACGGTCTCGCCCTGGCGGCGCGGGGACTGCTCGAGAGCGGCCTGGGACTGGACGGCTTCGAGGTGGTGCACGAGGAGTTCGAGCCGCCGGCGGCGTGGTCGGCCGTCCTCGGCCGGAGCGGGCTGCAGCCGTACCCGGCGTTCCTGGGCAGCGGACGGCACGGTTTCAGCGTCGGAGAGGTGCTCGGCCCGTCGGCTCTGGTCTCGATCGACGGGACCGAGCTGCTGTTCGTAGCGGACCTCTCGCAGCTCAAGGGCCGGCGCATCAGGTCCGGAGCCTTCAGCACGCCGGTGCCCGCTGTCCAGGAAGCGCTGTTCTGAGCAGCGGCCGGTGGAGTCGGCAGTAGAATCGGATCATGCTGAACACGCCCTGGGAGACCGGCTCGGACCTGTACCGCAAACTGGTGGTCTCCGCGCTGGTGACCACGGCGATCGGCATCCTCGTCGCGGTCGTCGGAGCCGTGACGGACCAGAGCGCCCTCGTCTTCACGGGCATCCCGGTCATCGTGGTCGGCATGGTGTGCCACCTCGCCGGCATGGTGGTGCGGTCCCGTGACGTCCGACGCCGCATGAGGGACCTGCGCTGACCGTTCCACTCCCGCGCGGTGCGTCGCCGCTCGCTTCGCCACTGCCCACGCCGCTTCCACCGGAGGATCCATGACCATCGACCCGAACCTGCAGGGGCGCAGCTACCCCGCAGGAGAGACCTACTCCGTGGGACGTGAGGCGATCCGCGACTTCGCGCGGGCCGTCAAGGCCACGCACCCGGCACACTACGACGTCGACGCCGCGGCGGCGCTCGGGCACGCGGACCTCGTGGCGCCGCCGACCTTCGCCATCATCGTGGCGCAGCGTGCCGACGCGCAGCTCATCAACGATCCCTCCGCAGGTATCGACTTCACGCGCGTCGTGCACGCCGACCAGCGCTTCGTCCACCACCGCCCCATCCTCGCCGGGGACCAGCTCGTCGCCGCACTGCACGTGGACTCCGTGCGGGCCATGGGCGGGGGAGCGATGATCACGACGCGCGCCGAGATCTCGACCGTGGACGGAAACTTGACGGCGACGACGACGTCCTCCATCCTCGTGCGCGGGGAGGACCAGTAGCCATGACGGTATCCCTCTCCACCCTCGAGGTCGGGCAGCAGATCGGCTCCGCCACCATCGCCGTCACCCGTCAGGACCTCGTGCGGTACGCCGGGGCCTCGGGCGACCTCAACCCCATCCACTGGAACCAGGCCTTCGCCGAGGGCGTCGGGCTTCCCGGCGTCATCGCCCACGGCATGTTCACCATGGGCGCCGCGGTGCAGCTCGTGACCGACTGGGTCGGGGACCCGGCCGCCGTCGTCGACTACCAGACGCGCTTCACCAAGCCGGTCGTCGTCGAGGACACGACCGCGCAGCCGGGGGAGCCGGGGGCCGTCGTCGAGGTGACCGGCGTCGTGGGCGCGATCGACGCCGAGCGGTCGACGGCACGGGTCGACCTCACGGTGATGTTCGGCGGGCAGAAGGTCCTCGTGAAGGCACAGGCCGTGGTGAGGCTGCCGTGACGGCGCCACTGACGGGCACGCGTCTCGCCGACCTCACCACCGCCCGCGTCGGAGGCCCGGCCCGTAAGCTCGTGGAGGCCTCGACCGAGCAGGAGATCGTCGAGGCCGTCCGCGCCGCCGATGCCGCGGGTGAACCGCTGCTCGTCATCAGCGGCGGGTCCAACCTGCTCATCGGCGACGACGGCTTCGACGGTACGGTCGTCCACATCACGTCCACGGGCTTCACGGTGAACGACGACGACGCCACGTGCGGCGGCGTCATGGTGCGGGTCCAGGCCGGCCAGGACTGGGACGAACTGGTCCGGTACACCGTGATGCACGCCTTCTCCGGCCTCGAGGCGCTCTCCGGCATCCCGGGTTCGACGGGAGCCACCCCCGTCCAGAACGTCGGGGCCTACGGCTCGGACGTGTCGCAGACCATCGCCACGGTACGGACCTACGACCGCGAGACGGACAGCATCAAGAGTTTCACCAACTTCGAGCTGATGTTCGGCTACCGGGACTCCCTGCTCAAACGCAGCACCGTCGACGGGTCACCCCGCTATGTGGTGCTGACCGTCGAGTTCCAGCTGGGGCTCGGGCGCATGAGCGGGCCGGTCCGCTACGCGGAGCTCGCCCGGGCGCTGGGCGTCGACATAGGCGCCCGCGCCTATGCCAACGACGTCCGCCGCGAGGTGCTCAGGCTCCGCTCCGGCAAGGGCATGGTGCTCGACGCCCCCGATCCGGACACGTGGAGCACCGGATCGTTCTTCACCAACCCGATCGTCCCCTCCGACGTCGCGGACCGCCTGCCGCAGGACGCTCCCCGGTATCCCGCCGGCGAGGAGGGCCGGGTCAAGCTCAGCGCGGCCTGGCTGATCGAGCATGCCGGCTTCGCCAAGGGCTTCGGCCTGGCCGACGACGACGGCCGCGCCGCGGCGGGCGGACGCGCGTCCCTGTCGACCAAGCACACCCTGGCCCTCACCAACCGGGGCGGCGCCGCGGCATCGGACCTCCTGGCGGTAGCGCGCCTCGTGCGCGACGGCGTCGAACGGGCCTTCGGTATCCGCCTGGA
Organism: Arthrobacter sp. MN05-02; assembly: GCA_004001285.1. Lineage (NCBI taxonomy): Bacteria > Bacillati > Actinomycetota > Actinomycetes > Micrococcales > Micrococcaceae > Arthrobacter > Arthrobacter sp. MN05-02. The sequence goes on along the minus strand of AP018697.1, from coordinate 2,722,834 downwards.
ACCCGAGCCGCTGCTCATCAACTGCTCCCTCTAGCGGGTTCCCCGTCCTGCAGCGTGCGTTCCCGCCGGCCTACAGCGCGGGGGAGCGGCGGGCCTGCTCGGCGGCGGCGCGGGTCAGGACGAGGTCCTTCCGGCTGTCCTCGCGCGCCACGAGCCGCCGGGAGCACAGCCACTGCGCCAGACGGGAAGCGACGCTGATCTGCGCGAGGCGGTCGTGGAAGTCCGGCAGGAGTTGGGGAGGCGACAGGAACTCCGGCAGCGCATGCAGCAACTGCCGGGCGCCCATGACCCGCACATAGGGTTCGGTGGTCCCGAACTGGCGCTCGAGGGCGAGCAGTTCCTGATCGACCCTCTCCAGCCGGGTGGCCGCGACCGTCTCGAGGTAGTCCCGGAGGTGACACTGGACCCGCTCGTACCGCAGCAGGCTCTCCGGATGGCGCGTGTGGCCGCTCGCGGCGAAGAAGCGCCGGAGGATGGTGTCTGCGTTCACGGAATCCATGCGCCCATCCTGCCGCGGCCCTCCGACCTTTTCCCGCCCGGGATGCGAGGACGGACCGTGCCCTCGCGATGTCGGCGGCACTGGATAAAATATTGTCTACGTACGACCGCACGCGATTCCTCAGCTCCGCGCGGTGAGTGTCTTGACCGGCAAGGAACTGCATGACCGAACAACGCTATCTTCCGGAGCACCGATCAGCCGGCACAGCCGACTCCCTCAGGGCGGGCGCCTTCGAGGCATCGACCTCCGGTTTCTCGCTCATGGATCTGGATTTCGTCATCCTCGACGTCAATGCGGCGTTCACCGAGTCGACGGGAATGCAGCGTGAGGAGCTGATCGGGCGGCAGGCGTTCGAGGTCTTTCCCGAGAATCCGCTGCAGACCGACGAAGCACCTGCCCGCACCATGCGTCAGTCACTCGAACGCGTGATCTCCACCGGGCACCGTGACAGCATGCACATCCACCGCTACGACATCCCCGACCCCACGCGGCCCGGCGCGTTCCTCGAGCGCTACTGGAGCCCGGTCAACATCCCCGTGTTCGACGACGGCGCTGTGGTCGCCGTCCTGCAGCAGGTGGAGGACGTGACCGACTACCGCGACGATCTCGTCAGGGTTTTCGACTACCTGCAGGAGCCGCCGTCGGGGGACTCCGCCGAGAGTTCCCGCCGCTTCGCGGAGTATGCTGCGACAGCCATGGCGCACTCGAGCCTCTACCACTCAGCGCGCCGGGAGGTCGAGCAGCTGCAGGAGGCACTGACGTCCCGGGGCGTGATCGACCAGGCGAAGGGGATCCTCATGGCGCACCATCGCTGCGGTAGCGACGAGGCCTTCCTGCGCCTCAAGCAGATGTCCAACGACACCAATGTGCGGGTCCGCGACGTCGCCAGGGCACTGATCTACCAGGTGGCGGCGCCGGGCCCGGCTTCGGCGGGAGACAGGCCCGGCGAGGCCTAGAGGTTGCCGGTGGCGATCATCAGCATCCGGCGCAGCGGCTCGGCCGCACCCCACAGCAGCTGGTCGCCCACCGTGAAGGCGCTGATGTAGTCCGGGCCCATCTCCAGCTTGCGGATCCGGCCCACGGGGATGTCCAGCGACCCCGTCGCCGCGACCGGTGTCAGTCCCGCGAGGGTGTCCGTCTTCGTGTTCGGAATGACCCGCACCCACTCGTTGTCCGCAGCGATGATCGACTCGATCTCGCTCACGGGCAGGTCCTGCGTCAGCTTCAGGGTGAGGGCCTGCGAGTGCGAGCGCATGGCACCCACGCGGACGCACAGGCCGTCGAAGGGGATGCGGGTGTCGGTGCCGAGGATCTTGTTCGTCTCCGCTCCGGCCTTCCACTCCTCCTTGGACTGGCCGTTCCCGAGGTCGCTGTCGATCCAAGGGATGACAGATCCGGCCAGGGGCACGCCGAACTGCGTGGCCTCGAGGCTCGGGTGCCGCTGCTTGGCGAGGATCGCCCGGTCGATGTCGAGGATCGCGGAGGCGGGATCGTCCAGGTTCAGGGCGACGGTGCCGTGGAGGGCCCCGAACTGGTTGAGGAGCTCGCGCATGTGGCGGGCGCCGCCGCCGGAGGCCGCCTGGTACGTCATCGAGGTGCCCCACTCCACGAGGCCGTTGCGGAAGAGTCCGCCCAGCCCCATGAGCATGCAGGAGACCGTGCAGTTGCCGCCGATGAAGTCGCGGACACCGTTCGCGAGCCCGGCGTCGATGGCCGACCGGTTGACGGGGTCGAGGACGATCACGCTGTCCTGCTCCATCCGCAGGGTGGACGCGGCGTCGAGCCAGAGCCCCGACCACCCGGCGTCGCGCAGCTTCGGGTAGACCTCGGACGTGTAGTCGCCGCCCTGCGCCGTCACGATGATGGGCAGTTTGGCGAGCGTCTCGACGTCGTACGCGTCCTGCAGGGTGCCGGAGCCGTCGGCGAACGACGGCGCGGCACCGCCCGCGGCCGATGTCGAGAAGAACACGGGGTTGATGCGGGCGAAATCGTCCTCGTCCTGGAGCCGCTGCATGAGGACCGAGCCCACCATGCCGCGCCAGCCCACGAATCCGACGGAGGGCAGGGCTGGGCTGTCGGGTGCTGGAGTCATGCCCTCCAGTTTAGCCGCGGAGGCCCTCCCGAACGCGCTTTGTGACCCGACGCCTCCGTGATGCCGGCCGGGCCGCGGGTTCAGCCCTGCTTCGTCCAGAGGCTGATCCGGTACCGGGTCCCGCCCGAGGACTCGGACCAACCGGATTCGGGGCTCAGCGCCGCGAGGGTCCAGTCGGCACCGAGGGCCGGAGCGACGGTGTCACCCTCGACGGTGGACTCGACGACGGTGACGAGGGCGGCGTTCGCCCGGTCCAAGGCCTCGGCGTAGACCCGCCCGCCGCCGATGATCCAGATCTCCTCGGCACCCGGCGCGGCCTGTGCGGCCTCGAGGGCGGCGTCCAGCGAATCGACGACGACGGCGCCCGGCAGGTCCGTGCCGGAGTGGGAGAGGACGATGTTGGTGCGGTCCGGCAGGGGCCGGAACTTCTCGGGGAAGGACTCCCACGTGCGGCGGCCCATGATGACAGGATGCCCCGTGGTGGTGGCCTTGAAGTGGGCCATGTCCTCCGGCACATGCCAGGGGATGCCGCCGTCCCTGCCGATCACGCCGTTCTCGGTCTGCGCCCAGATCATGCCGATCACGGGGTGGGACCCGACGGCGTCGCGCACGCTGAGGGTGGACGGCGAGGGGGTGCCGCTCATACCGCCACCGGGGCCTTGATGGTGGGGTGGTGCTGGTAGCCGACCACGTCGAAGTCCTCCAGGGTGTAGTCGAAGATGCTGGCCGGCCTGCGCTTCAGCTCGATCCGCGGGTACGGGTAGGGCTCCCGGGACAGCTGCTCGGCGACCTGCTCCACGTGGTTGTCGTACACGTGGACGTCACCTCCGGTCCAGATGAACTCGCCGGGCTCGAGGCCGGTCTGCTGCGCCACCATCAGGGTGAGCAGCGCGTAGGAGGCGATGTTGAAGGGCACGCCGAGGAAGGTGTCGGCGGAGCGCTGGTACAGCTGGCAGGAGAGTCTTCCGGGGCCGCCGTCCGTGCCGGGGCTCACGTAGAACTGGAAGAACACATGGCACGGCGGCAGCGCCATGTCGGCGATCTCGGCGACGTTCCACGCGGACACGAGGTGGCGGCGGGAATCCGGGTTGGTCTTCAGGGCCTCGACGACCTGGGCGATCTGGTCGATGTGTCCACCGTCCGGGGTGGGCCACGAGCGCCACTGGACGCCGTAGACCGGTCCCAGCTCGCCGTCGTCGTCCGCCCACTCGTTCCAGATCGAGACGCCGCGTTCCTGGAGCCAGCGGACGTTCGAATCACCGCGCAGGAACCAGAGCAGTTCGAGTGCCACGGACTTGAAGTGCACGCGCTTGGTGGTGATGAGCGGGAAGGACTCGCCGAGGTCGAAGCGCAGCTGCCGGCCGAAGACGCTGCGTGTGCCGGTGCCCGTCCTGTCGCTCTTCGCCGCGCCGTTCGCCATGACGTCGCGCAGCAGGTCCTCATAGGGGGTGGGGATGGGGGTGCTCACCCAGCCAGTCTACGGCGAGGGGAAGGCGCCGGTAGAGTTCGCCGGGTAGCAGACGGGCGCCCCACGACACCTTCCGTTCACTTTGCACCGGAAGAATCCACCCGTGACCATCCCCTCGCCCGAGACCACCGCAGCGCCCTACCCGGCGCAATTCGAGGCGTCCGGGCTGGCTCCGGCACCCCGGACCCTCCTCGACATCCTGCACGCCACCGCGAAGACGCACCCGAGCGCCTCAGCACTCGACGACGGCACCTCCGCGCTCAGCTACGCGGAGCTGGTCACCGCTGCGGACGCGTTCGCAGGAACACTGCGGCGAGCAGGAGTGGGACGCGGTGATACCGTCGGCGTCCGCCTGCCCTCGGGTACGAACGAGCTCTACATCGCGATCCTCGGTGCGCTCACCGCGGGCGCGGCCTACGTGCCGGTCGACGCCGACGACCCGGATGAGCGCGCGCACGTCGTCTTCTCCGAGTCCCGAGCCGCCGTCGTCGTCGGTCAAGGTCTGGTGGTCACCCCCGCCGGGACTGCCCGGGGGGTCGGCGGGGATCCCACGCCCGACGACGACGCATGGATCATCTTCACCTCCGGGTCCACCGGGACGCCGAAGGGCGTGGCCGTCTCGCACCGCTCAGCGGCGGCGTTCGTCGACGCCGAGGCCCGACTGTTCCTGCAGCGGGAGCCGATCGGACCCGCGGACCGCGTCCTGGCAGGCCTGTCCGTGGCGTTCGATGCCTCGTGCGAGGAAATGTGGCTGGCCTGGCGCTACGGCGCGTGCCTCATTCCGGCGCCCCGCGCGCTCGTGCGGACCGGCGTGGACCTCGGCCCCTGGCTGATCGCCCGGGGCATCACCGTCGTCTCCACGGTGCCGACGCTCGCCGCCCTATGGCCCGCCGACGCGCTCGAGAACGTGCGGCTCCTCATCTTCGGCGGGAGGCCTGCCCGCCGGAACTCGCGCAGCGCCTCGCCGTGCACGACCGCGAGGTGTGGAACACCTACGGTCCCACCGAGGCGACCGTCGTCGCCTGCGCCGCCCGCCTCGGGGGTGACGGCCCCGTTCGGATCGGCCTCCCGCTCGATGGCTGGGACCTCGCCGTCGTGGACGAATCCGGCGTTCCCGTAGCGGAAGGAGCCGTGGGCGAACTGATCATCGGGGGAGTGGGCCTCGCCCGGTACCTCGACCCCGCGAAGGATGCCGAGAAGTACGCGCCCATGCCGACACTCGGCTGGGACCGCGCGTACCGCTCGGGCGACCTCGTGAGGCTCGAGGCTGCCGGCCTCGTCTTCATCGGTCGGGCGGACGACCAGGTCAAGCTCGGCGGACGGCGCATCGAGCTCGGCGAGGTCGACGCCGCACTGCAGGGCCTTCCCGGGATCGCTGGTGCGGCGGCCGCCGTCCGGACCACGCCGTCGGGCAACCAGCTGCTCCTCGGATACCTCGTCGCGGCTGCCGGCACACCCGATCTGCCGGTCCTCCGTGCCCTGCTGGCCGAACAGCTCCCCGCGGCCCTCGTCCCCCTCCTGACCGTTACCGACGCACTGCCCACCAAGACCAGCGGCAAGGTGGACCGGAACGCCCTGCCCTGGCCCCTGACCGGCATGGGGGAAGCCGGTGACGCGACGGCGCTCGAGGACCTCGACCCGCGCGTGCAGTGGATCGCCGACCAGTGGGCGGCCGTCCTCGGCACCGTCCCGGCCGACGAGGACGCCGACTTCTTCCTGCACGGGGGCGGATCCCTCGCAGCCGCCCGGCTGGTGTCCCTGATCCGTGCGCGCTACCCCGTGATCACCGTCGCGGACATCTACGCGCATCCGCGGCTCGGCGCGCTCGCGGCCTTCGCGGCGAGCACGGGCGACGGCGGCGAGCAACCCGCCGCCCCGATCCGCTCCGTGCGCCGTACCGCCGCGAAGTCGCAGGTCTTCCAGACCGCCATGGGGATCCCGCTCCAGTTCCTCGCAGGCATGCGCTGGCTCACCTACGCCATGATCGCCACGAACCTCCTGGCCGGCCTGGACGTCCTCACCGCGGCTCCGACGCTGCCGTGGGCCTGGGTCGCCGCATCCTGGCTCGTCTTCGTCAGCCCGTTCGGCCGCATGGCACTGTCCGTCGCCGCCGCCCGGATCCTGCTCCGCGACGTCCGGCCGGGCGTCTACCCGCGCTCGAGGAAGGTGCACCTGCGCCTCTGGCTCGCGGAGCAGATCTCGGACAGCGTCGGCGCCGTGGGCCTCGCGAGCGCCCCCTGGGTGCCCGTGTATGCGCGGGCCCTCGGTGCGCGGATCGGTCCCGACGTCGACCTCCACTCCGTGCCGCCCGTGACGGGTCTCCTCACGCTCGGGGCAGGAGCTTCCGTGGAGCCGGAGGGAGGTCGACCTCTCCGGGTGGTGGATCGACGGCGACCACGTGCACATCGGAGCCATCGACGTCGGAGCAGGCGCGGTGGTCGGTGCACGCAGCACCCTCATGCCGGGGACGAGGATCGGCGCCGGGGCCGAGGTGGCGCCCGGCTCCGCGGTGCAGGGCGCGGTCAAGGCCGGTCAGCTGTTCTCCGGTTCGCCCGCCACCCGGGCGGGTCGGGCCAAGCAGGACTGGCCGGACGCTCCGCCATCGCGCTCGCCGCTGCACGCACGGTCGGCCTTTTTGGCCTTCGCAGGAGCCTCGGGTGCCCTGGCCCTGATCCCCTTCATCTCGGCCGTCGTCGCATCCCTGCCCGTGGTGGCCGCCCTCCGCGGTGCTCCGTCGCTCTCCGCCGCGTGGCCGACGCTCGTCGGTCCCGTCGCGCTCGCCGCGGTCCTCTGGCTGCTGGTCAACGCGCTCCTCGTCCTCGTGACCGTGCGGTTGCTCGGCGTGGGCCTGCGCGAGGGGTACTACCCCGCGCGCAGCCGCATCGGTTGGCAGATCTGGGCGACCGAACGCACCCTCGACGTGGCACGGGACCTGCTCTTCCCCCTCTACGCCAGCCTCTTCACCCCGGTGTGGCTCCGGCTGCTCGGGGCGCGCGTCGGCCGGAACGTCGAGGCCTCCACGGTGCTGCTGCTGATCCCGAAGATGACCACCATCGCCGAGGGCGCCTTCCTCGCGGACGACACCATGGTGGCCTCCTACGAACTCGGCGGTGGCTACCTCAGGATCGCTCCCGCGAAGATCGGCCGGCGCGCGTTCCTGGGCAACTCGGGCATGACCTCCGCCGGACGTCGGGTACCCAAGAACTCGCTCGTCGCCGTACTCTCGGCCACGCCGGCGAAGGCCAAGGCCGGCAGCTCCTGGCTGGGCAGCCCGCCGTCGCGCCTGCGCCGCCTCGCGGTGACGGGCGACCGGAGCCGCACCTTCCAACCCCCGCGGCGGCTGAAGGCCGCTCGTGCCTTCTGGGAACTGTGCCGGGTGGTGCCGGTCATCCTCACCGTGATGATCGCGGCGGGCGCGCTGGTGATCTTCGACGCACTGGCCCTGTGGGCCGGTCATGCGGTCGCAGCGCTCCTCAGCGGCGTGGTGTTCATGGCCCTCGGGGCCGTCGCCGCGGGCAGCGCTGTCCTCGCCAAGTGGCTGCTCGTGGGTCGCATCCGCGCGGGGGAGCACCCCCTCTGGAGTTCGTTCATCTGGCGCAACGAGGTGGTGGACACCTTCATCGAGAGCGTGAGCGCGCCCTGGTTCGCCCGAGCGGCCAGCGGCACCCCGGCGCTGGTCTGGTGGCTGCGGGCGCTCGGCTCGAGGATCGGGCGCGGCGTCTGGTGCGAGAGCTACTGGCTGCCGGAGGCGGACCTCGTGACGCTCGGCGACGGCTCCACCGTCAACCGTGGCTGCGTGGTGCAGACCCATCTCTTCCATGACAGGATCATGAGCATGGACACCGTCGAGCTCGCCGCAGGCGCAACACTCGGGCCGCACAGCGTGATCCTGCCCGCTGCGGCCATCGCCTCCGGCGCCACCGTGGGCCCGGCGTCGCTCGTGATGCGGGGCGAGACCGTACCCGCCGGCACCTACTGGATGGGGAACCCGGTCAGCTCGTGGGCCGGGCCGGGGCCGATGCGTGAGCAGTAGCCCCACCGGTTCGGCGCCCGATCCCTACACCCCGGCCAACGGCAGCACCGCCTACCGCGTCCAGCACTACGACCTCACGCTCGACTACAAGCTCGCCAGCAACCGCCTTTCGGGGCGCGCGGTCCTCACGATGACGGCGCACCGCGAGCTGCACCAGCTCGAGCTGGACCTGTGCGGCCTGCGGACCACGAAGGTCACCTCCGACACGGTGCGCGTGCGCTCGTTCAAGGACCGCGCGGGCAAGCTCGTGGTGACCCTCCGCGACCCCGTGCCCGACGACGCCGAGCTGCGCCTCGACATCCGGTACGAGGGGAGCCCCGCACCCATCTCCGGCACCTGGGGCGAGGTCGGCTGGGAGGAACTGACCGACGGCGTCCTCGTCGCGGGACAGCCCACGGGAGCGCCGTCCTGGTTCCCCTGCAACGACCATCCCTCGCAGAAGGCGGCCTACCGCTTCACCGTGACCACCGACGCCGGCTACCGCGCCGTCTGCAACGGGGTCCTGGTCTCGCGCATCGCCAAATCCAGCCGGACCACCTGGGTGTACGAGCAGGCCGAGCCGATGGCCACCTACCTCGCGACCGTGCAGATCGGACGTTACGACCTCGTGGCACTGAACGACCCCGCACAGCCCGCCGTCGGCCTGCCCGGGCATGCCGCCGCGCGCCAGCCCGGACGCCCCGTACCGCAGTACGCGGCCGTGCCGGCGGCCCTCGCACCTGCGGCGAAGATCGCCCTCGGTCGACATCACGAGATGATGGCAGCCTTCGAGGAGCACTTCGGCCCCTACCCGTTCCCGCAGTACCTGGTGGTGGTCACGGACGACGAGCTGGAGATCCCGCTCGAGGCGCAGACGCTCTCCATCATCGGCCGCAACCACCTCGACCAGGGCTGGGAGGCGCAGCGGCTCATCGCGCACGAGCTGGCGCACCAGTGGTTCGGCAACGCGGTCACCACGGCCCGCTGGCAGGACATCTGGCTGCACGAGGGCTTCGCCTGCTACGCCGAGTGGCTCTGGTCCGAGGCGAGCGGTGCGACGACGGCCGATGCGCACGCGCGGTCCACGCACGAGCGCCTCGCGCGGGAACCGCAGGATCTCGCCATCGGGGATCCGGGGCCGCAGGACATGTTCGACGACCGCGTCTACAAGCGCGGTGCCCTGGCACTGCATGCGCTGAGGAAGGCCACCGGCGACGACGCCTTCTTCGGGCTCCTGCGCGCATGGTCGGGGGAGTACCGGTTCGGCTCCGTGACCACGCCGGACTTCATGGCGCTCGCCGCCCGGGTACTGGACGGCATCGGCGTCGAAGCGCTGCTGTCACCCTGGCTGTTCGCGGAAGACCTCCCCGCCCTGTGACGGGCCGGGGGCACGTCAGCGCCAGCGGTCGTCACCGCTCGGGGGTGCAGCGATCCGGCACGTCTCCCGCGGGTAACCTGCAGGTGCCGGCACGACGGCGACGGCGGCCACGAGCCCCAGGGTACCGAGCACCACGCCGTCGACTTGCGGGACGTCCGTGATCCTTCCGTCCGCCGAGGTTTCCACCTCGTCCGGACCCCGGTCGGCGAATCCCGTCCCCCGGGCCTTGACCAGTGCTTCCTTGCGCGTCCAGAGGCGTGCCCGTGCAGACGCCTGGTGCGCTGTAGGCAGCCGCTGGACGAGGGACCGCTCCTGGGTCGTGAGCGCGACGTCGTCGAACCCGTCGAACCCCGCATCCACGACGCGCTCGAGGTCGACGCCGATCCCTGTGCCCGTTCCGCCGCCACGCAGGTCCAAGGCGGCGAGCAGGACGGCTAGGCCGGCGCGCGAGAGGCTGAGCGCCACGGGCAGGGCTTCGCCGTCGAGCCTGTACGCCGGTCGGCCGTGATCGGATGCGTCGTCCCGGACACACCGCGGGCACGTGAAGTTGGACGTGAGGCGGCCGGCCCGGACGCCGAGCAGCTCGGCGGCCAGCGCGCGCAGCAGGAACCGTCCGGCGATGAAGGACCTGGAGAGGGCGGGGTCGACCAGGCGCGCGGCGCGAGCCAGTTCGACGGCATCGAGGACGAGCGACATGGCGGAGACCGGAGGCAGCACGGATCCCCTGCCGGCGCCCTGGGGCCCGGTGACGTGCAGCCGGAGCAGGACGCCCGCTCCTGGTCCGGCCGGTACGTTCACCGCGCCTGCTGCTCGTTGCAAGGAGTCCATCCCGCTATCTTCCCCGAGAGGGCGCACGACCGTACGGCGTGCCGCGCCCGGGCCGTACCTAGTGGTGGACGCCGAACAGTTCGGCGCAGACGTCTTCGCGCAGCACGAAAACCCGGGGGCGGTCCCTGTCGGCGGGCGTGTCGTACACGTAGTAGCCGCGGCCCTCGCCAGGTCCTCCGGCCGCACGGTCGATCGCGTGCAGGAGCTTCGGTGTCAGCGGCCCAGCAGGTCCGATGCTGTGGATCTCCTCGATCTCGTGCGGCGCGAGCCCCCGTACGAGGCCCTTCACATCGGCCATTGCTGTGTTCCCGTCCTTGATGGTGGTCCCTGCATGAGCATCCGACACTAGGCAGCGGGGGTGAACGCGGCATGAACGGCGGCAGCACCGGCGGTGAAACTGCGCCGACTGACCACCGCCGTCGGCCCTGCCTCTCAGTCGTCGTAGGCGCGGAACTGCTCGACGGAGACGATCCGACCCTGGTTGATGGTGCTGACCTGACAGACCACGGCTTCGCCGGGTGCGAGGTACGGGTCCTCGGTGGGAAGCAGCGCTCGCAGCGAGCTCGTCATGTGGTTGCCCAGCACGGAGAACACGAGCGGAAGCACCGGACGGTGCGTGCACAGGGCGACGGGGCGGCGCTTGTCGATGACCCTCTCCACGGCGTTCCTGGCACGTCCCGGCCTGCGTGCGGCATCGTGCTCGGTCATGGCGTCCACGAGCTTGAGCTTCGCACTGCGCTGGTTCACGTAGGGGGAGATGGTCTGGACGCAGCGCACCCAGGGGCTGCTGACCACGCGTTCGGGGTTCCATGCCTGCAGGAGTCGGCTGACCGCGATCGCCTGGCGCCGTCCCGTGGCGGCGAGGGGACGGTCACCCTCGGCCCTGCTCCACGAGGACCGCGGTTTGGCCTTGGCGTGCCGCACCACGATCAGCGGCCATGTCTGCAGGTCCTTCGCGTCATGGGCGGCGATGAGGGCGTCGAGGGGTTCGATGTCGGAGGCACTGGTCAGCATGTCGCGTGCCTTCTCGGGCGACACCCACTGGACGCGGTCCACCTCCTTGCCGTCCGGTTCGGGGGTCAGCCGTTCGGTCTTCGCGGCCCAGTAGTGCACCACCTTCTCGCCGGAGGACACCGGGTAGCTGATCGTCGCCAGCGGGATGCCGAGCTTGACGCTCAGGCCAACCTCCTCGAAGGTCTCCCGGACGGCGCACTCCGGCGTCGTCTCGCCCGGATCGAGCTTGCCCTTCGGCCAGGACCAGTCCTTGTACCGGGGACGGTGGATGATCAGGACCTGGAGCTGGCTCTTCTCGATGCGCCAGCAGAGCGTCCCGGCCGCGATGACCGTCGCGCTGCTGCCCTGGGTCTCTCCGGCGGTGGCGTTCTTCGTGGTCGCGGCCATCAGCGGCGTGACACCGCCCGTTGGCGGGCCCGCGACGCGAGAAGCCAGGACTGGATGTCCTCGAGGGGTGCACCGTCGTCGTCCTTGTGGTGGCGCGTCCAGCAGCCGGTCTCGTCGAGGTGCCAGCTGGACACGGCCGGGTTCATGTAGCGGTCCATGAGGTTCATCAGGTAGGAGATGTCCTCCGGCGCGCTGAGCTGCACGAGGGCCTCGACACGACGGTCCAGGTTGCGGTGCATCATGTCCGCGGAGCCGATGAAGACCGCCGGTTCGCCGCCGTTCGCGAAGGCGAACACGCGCGAGTGCTCCAGGAAGCGACCGAGCACGGAGCGCACGGTCACGTTCTCGCTCAGGCCCGGGACACCGGGACGCACCGAGCAGATGCCGCGGACGATCACGTCGACCTGCACGCCTGCCTGCGACGCCCGGTACAGGGAGTCGATGATCGCCTCGTCGACCATCGAGTTGACCTTGATGACCACGCGCGCCGCGAGACCCGCCTGCTTGTTCGCGATCTCCCGCTCGATGCGGTCGATCAGCCCCGAGCGGACCGAGCGCGGAGCCACGAGGAGGCGCTTGAACGTGGACTTCGGCGCGTAGCCCGAGAGCTGGTTGAACAGGCGCGACAGGTCCTGTCCCACCTGGTCGTTGGCCGTGAGGAGCCCGAGATCCTCGTAGTAGCGGGCGGTGCGGGGATGGTAGTTGCCCGTGCCGATGTGGCAGTAGCGGCGCAGGCCGTCGATCTCCTGACGCACCACGAGCGAGAGCTTGCAGTGCGTCTTGAGGCCCACGATGCCGTAGACCACGTGCACGCCGGCCTGCTCGAGCTTTCGCGCCCACGAGATGTTGGCCTGCTCGTCGAAGCGGGCCTTGATCTCCACGAGGGCGAGTACCTGCTTGCCGGCCTCCGCCGCGTCGATCAGGGCGTCGACGATGGGGGAGTCGCCCGAGGTTCGGTACAGGGTCTGCTTGATGGCCTGCACCTTGGGGTCGGCGGCCGCCTGTTCGAGAAAGGCCTGCACCGAGGTCGAGAACGAGTCGTAGGGGTGGTGCAGCAGGATGTCCCGGCGGCGCATCGCGGCGAACACGTTCGCCGCCTTCGACGTCTCACTCTCGTTCAGGTAGCGGCTCGTGTGCGGGACGTGCTTGGGGTAGTGCAGGTCCCCACGATCGATGCCGGCGATCACGCTGAGCCCGCGCAGGTCCAGGGGGGCGGGGAGGTTGTAGACCTCGTCGTCCTCCACGCCGAGCTCACGGGACAGGAGCGCCCGGATGCTCGGGTTGATGTCCGTGGTCACCTCCAGGCGCACGGGAGGGCCGAAGCGGCGACGCAGCAGCTCCTTCTCGAGGGCCTGCAGGAGGTTCTCGGCGTCGTCCTCCTCGACCTCGAGGTCCTCGTTCCGGGTGACGCGGAACAGATGGTGCTCCAGGACCTCCATGCCCGGGAAGAGCTGGTCCAGGTGGACGGCGATGACTTCCTCGAGCGGGATGAAGCGCGCGATCCGGCCGGCGACATTGCCGGCGCGGGGGCCGTCGACCGACATCAGGCGCGGCAGCTGGTCGGGAACCTTCACGCGCGCGAAGAGCTCCTTCTCGCTGATGGGGTTGCGCACCACCACGGCGAGGTTCAGGGAGAGGCCCGAGATGTACGGGAAGGGGTGCGCAGGGTCCACGGCGAGCGGCGTGAGGATCGGGAAGACCTTCTCGGCGAAGATCTTGTGGAGCTCGGCCCGCGCGGCGTCGTCGAGCTCCTCCCACGTGGTGAGGTGGATCTGCTCCTGCGCGAGGGCAGGGCGGATCTGCTCGGCGAAGACGGCTGCGTGGCGCTGCTGCAGCTGGTAGCCGTCCTGCATGATCTTCTCGAGCTGTTCGATCGGGCTGAGCCCGGCGGCCGACGGCACCGCGAGGCCCGTGGCGATACGCCGCTTCAGGCCGGCGACGCGCACCATGAAGAACTCGTCCAGGTTGGACGCAAAAATGGACAGGAAGTTGACGCGCTCGAGGAGGAAGAGTTCGGGATCCTCCGCGAGTTCGAGGACACGCGCGTTGAAGTCGAGCCAGCTGATCTCACGGTCCAGGAAACGGTCGGGCCGGATGTCGCCGGACGGCAGGAGGCTGGGGGCGAAGTCCGGGATGTCGATGCGGTCCTGCGTGGCCCGGGCCGGAGCCGTCTCGGAAGACCCGTACAGCGACGCTCCCCGGCGTCTTGTCTCTGAATCCATTGCGTCTCCTGCAGCGTGGGCGGGCGTGATGTGGCTGGTGCCCCGCCCTGACCGGCCGGGGCACGCCTCGAAAATAACCTTACAAGGTGGGTCGCGGCGTCTTTTCCGCGTACATGACGTCCACGTCCCAGCGCGTGAAACCGAGCTTCCGGTAGAGCGCGACGGCCGCGGCGTTGTCGCCGTCGACGTACAGCATGATGGCCTGCAGGCCCTTGCCGTGGAGGTGCTCGATGCCGGCGATCGTGAGCGCCTTGCCGAGGCCCATGCCCTGGGCCTCCGGTGCCACCCCGACCACGTACACCTCGCCCATGGGCGGATGTGCACCGACGCCCGGATGCACCTTGGTCCAGTGGAAGCCGAGCAGGGCGCCATCGGCCTCGCGCACCGCGAGGAGGAAACCCTCGGCGTCGAACCAGTCCTCGGCGATCCGCGCCTCGAGGTCGGCCCTGGTCATCGACCCCTGCTCGGGATGATGGGCGAACGCGGCGGCGTTGGCGGTGAGCCAGGCCTCCTCGTCCTGCCCGCGGACGAAGGATCGCAGCACGACCCCCTCGGGGAGCACCAGGTCGGGGACCGACTCCTCGACCGCGGCACGCGTCAGGCGCATGCGCCACAGTTCCCGCACGGGCGCGAAGCCGAACCGGCTTGCGAGGTCTGCTGCCGCCGAGTGGTTGCCGTGCGACCAGCCGCGGAGGCCCTCGAGGTCCTCCGCGAGGACCGCCTCGATGAGGGCGGTCCCGGCGCCCTCGCCACGGCAGTCGGGCCCGACGACGAGTTCGAGGACCGCGCCGTCGTCCGTGCTCCGGTGGACGACGGCGACACCGGCGAGCTCGCTGTCGTCCTGGCCGGACGTCCGTGCTGTGAACACGAGCAGCCGGTCTTCGGCGTCGTCCTGCGCGCGCAGGGTCACCAGGGTCTGCTCGGACAGCGGCCGGTTGCCGTCGGCCTCGACGGCGGCAGCCGCGAGGCGGCGTATCTCCTCGAGGAGCGGGGCCGCCGGGGCGCCGGCGATCCTGTCGACGGACCAGGTGGGGGCGTGCTGCGCGGCGGTCATGCGCCCAGCCTAGTCCCCGCTCCCCGCGGCCGTTTTGGTCGACCGGGCGCAGGTGCGGTAGTGTCGGGAACTGCTCGAGGGGGATGCACCAGTGGGGTGCCCGCGATACGTTCGACCCGTATGTCCTCCACCAGGATCCGGTCCTGTCCCGGATAAGCAGAAGCCCCCTCCACCCGCGGTGGAGGGGGCTTCTGCCGTCTCAGGCGTCCTGGTTGACCGTGCTGCGGTCCTCCGGGAGCCGGGTCAGCGTGAAGCGGTAGCCGACGTTCCGGACCGTCCCGATCAGCTGCTCGTGATCCGATCCCAGCTTTGCCCGCAGACGCCGCACGTGGACGTCGACGGTGCGCGTGCCCCCGTAGTAGTCGTAGCCCCACACCTCGTGGAGGAGCTGGTCCCGTGTGAAGACCCGGCCCGGGTGCTGCGCCAGGTACTTCAGGAGCTCGAACTCCTTGTACGTCAGGTTCAGCGGCTCGCCGCCGACCCGCGCCGTGTAGCTCGCCTCGTCGATCACGACACCGGACGCATGGATCTCGGTGCTGGTCTCCTCGCTCGCCGCCGTCGACCGCGCGATCACGAGGCGCAGGCGCGCCTCCACCTCGGCGGGGCCGGCCGAGTCCAGGACGACGTCGTCGGCCAGCCAGTTCGCGGCCACCGCGGCCATGCCGCCCTCCGTGAGGACGAGGACGAGGGGTGCGCTCAGGCCTGTGGCCTTCAGCAGCTGGGTGAGCGAGCGGGCTCCCACCAGGTCCTTGCGCGCATCGACCAGGACGACGTCGCACGGCTCGGTCTCGAGGAGTGCGGTGGGCTCGGCCGCGAGGATGTGCACCTTGTGGTTGAGCAGTTCGAGCGCCGGCAGGATGTCGACGGACGATCCGGTGGTGTTCGTGAGCATCAGGATGTGCGGCATAGGTCCTCCACGGGTCGGGAATGCGCATCATCGGGCAACGGCGCCACCGGTGCAGGGATCCGGAACCGAGGCGGTAGAGATTTCGACAAGTATAGCCGCCACCCTGTGATCGGGCGCACGTGGACCCCTGCCCCGCGTGGTCCCGGTTTTCCCACCGGAAGGACCGGTAGGGCAGTATTGCTGGGATGAAGAGGACGAGCGTGGCCGCAGCGGCCGGTACCGCAGCCGCGGCCACAGGGATCATCGTCGCGTCCTCGTACATCGCCCTTCCGGTACTCGCGGTCGCCGTCGCAGCAGCCTGCGTCCTGGCCGCGATCGGCTGGCCGTACGTGCTCCGCGTCCCGGCCAGGAAGAGCCAGTCAGCAGCCATCGGGCTGAGCGCCCTGCTCGCGGTGATCCTCGCGGCCACGGTGCCGGGACCGTCCTTCCTGGCCTGGTTCCCTGCCGCGGTGGCCCTCGGGGTCGGAGCGGTCTTCATGATCCAGCTGGTCCGCGGGACCGGCCAGAGCCTTCGCCTGGAATCCACCCTCGGCGCGAGCTCGGGCGTCATCGCCGTGGGGATGGGGGCCGGGTGGGTGGCGGCCGACCGCCTCGCGGCCAACGCGGCCGACTCCGGCATGACGCTCGTGACCGGGGTCAGCATCCTCGTCGCGATCGCCGTCGCCCTCCTGCCCCTGCCGGACCGGCTCGTGGCGCCCGCCGCCGTCGTCCTCGCCGCGCTCGCAGGCCCCCTCGGCACCCTCCTGTTCACCGATGTCCCCGCGCTCGCCGCCGGTGTGGTGGGACTCGCCTGCGGCGCCGTCATCGCCGCCACGCGCCGGCTTCTGGTGGCACGTGACGCACCGCTCGACCTGGTCGCGGCCATCGCTGCGGGCGTCACCCCCGTGCTCGCGATCGGCTCGGTGGTCTACTTCCTCGACAAGCTCTTCCTGTCCTGAGCGAGACGGGAGCGCACTTCCCGCCGGTCCCGTCCCGTCCGGAGCGGGCGTTAGGATGGGAGCATGTCCATTCTCGCCCTTGAAATCTTCTTCATCTCGCTGCTGGTCGTCGCCGGTCTCGGCATGGCCGGTTTCGCGGCCCTCGTCATCACCCGCCTGTACAAGGGCCAGAAGTAGCCGACCGACCCGGAGGCCCCATGTCGATTGATCTGCCCACCGACCTGACGCCCGAGCTGGTCCCGCTGTCGTGGCTCCTCGGAACCTGGGAGGGGACGGGGATGCTCGGCGAGGGTACCGCGGATTCGGAGCGCTTCTCCCAGCGCGTCGTGTTCTCGCAGAACGGCCTGCCGTACCTGCAGTACAGCGCGGAATCGTGGCTCATCGACGAGCAGGGCTCGCAGCTCCGCCCGCTGTCCGTGGAGACCGGGTTCTGGGCCCTCGACCGCAAGCTGAACGACGCCGACGTCGGGCCCGGCCTGAGCCCCGCGGACATCGTCCCGGCCCTGAAGACGGCCGACGAGGTGGAGCAGTTCCGCAACGACGCCGGCGGGTTCGACATCACGGCGACGATCGTCCACCCGGGCGGTATCGCCGAGCTGTACTACGGCAGCATCAAGGGACCCCAGATCCAGCTCAGCACGGACCTCGTGATGCGGGGGCAGCACTCCAAGGAGTACACCGCCGCCACGCGCCTGTTCGGCCTGGTGGAGGGCAACCTCTACTGGCGGTGGGACGTCGCGGCGGACGGCAACTCCCTGGAGGCACACGCCTCGGCCATCCTCAAGAAAGCCTCCTGACGGCACGGACCCCGTCCCGCCGGAGCAGCAGCCCGGCATGCCCCGGGGGCGCCCATCAGGAATAGTCCCGCTCGGAAGGCGTTATACCGTCATGACCTCCAGCCCTCTCCTGAGCCGTCGCGGCGCCGTCGAAGGCGGCGGTGCGGACGCCGGCGTCCCGGCCCACTACGGCGACCCCTTCCGCGAGCAGCGGTCCCTCGCCGACGGCGGGGCCGTCGTCGACCTCTCCCACCGGGGCGTGGTCACGGTCTCCGGTCCGGACCGGCTCAGCTGGCTCAACACGCTGTCCTCCCAGCTGCTCCTCGGCCTCCAGCCCGGCCGGAGTTCCGAGACCCTCCTCCTGACCGTGCAGGGGCGCATCGAGTACTCGGCGCACGTGGTGGACGACGGCGCCACCACCTGGCTCATCACCGAGGGCGGGGAAGCCGCGCCGCTCGCGGCCTGGCTGGAGCGCATGAAGTTCATGCTCCGTGTCGAGGTCGGCGACGCCACCGATGCCTGGGCGGTCCTCGGCGCGAGCCGGGCGCTGCCCGAACTGGGGGACGGCGTCGTCGGCTGGGAGGACCCCTGGCCGGCCATCGGCGCCGGCGGCTATGCCTACTCGGCCATCGCCGACACCGAGCACCCCGGGCGGGAACGGCCCTGGTTCGAATACCTGGTGCCACGCGAGCGCCTCGAGGAGGTCGTGGCCGCCACGGGCCTCGATCTGGCAGGGTCGCTCGCGGCCGAGGCGCTGCGCATCGCCGCATGGCGGCCCCGGCCCGGCTTCGAGACGGACGAGAAGACGATCCCGCACGAACTCGACCTCATGCGCACGGCGGTGCACCTCGCGAAGGGCTGCTACAAGGGCCAGGAGACCGTGGCGCGCGTCCACAACCTCGGGCACCCGCCGCGCCGCCTGACGTTCCTGCACCTCGACGGCAGCCAGCACACGCTCCCGGCGCCCGGCAGCGCCGTGCTGAGCGAGGGCCGCACGGTCGGCCGGGTGACCTCCGTGGGCCACCACTACGAGATGGGCCCGATCGCCCTGGCCGTGCTCAAGCGATCGGTCGATGCCTCGGCGGACCTCCTGGTGCAGGACGGCGAGGAGGCCTATGCCGCCGCGCAGGAAGTCATCGTCGCACCTGACGCCGGGCAGGTCGTCGGACGTGCGACCGGCTTCCTGAGAGCGCCGCGATGAGCAGCGATGAGGGCGGCGCTCCTGCGGGCGCGGCCGCGAACGACGACGGTGCCGCCGCTGCGATCGCCCTGGCCCACGCATTGTTCGACGCCGCCCGCCACGGTGACGGCGCCACCCTGGTGAGGTACCTCGACGCCGGTGTGCCCTTCACCCTGACCAACACCGCGGGCGACAGCCTCCTCATGCTCGCCGCCTACAACGGGCATCCCGCCCTCGTGCGCGACCTCCTCGGCCGCGGCGCCGACGCCGACCAGGCCAACGACCGCGGACAGACACCCCTCGCGGGCGCGGTCTTCAAGGGGCACAGCGAGGTGGTCCGGCTCCTCCTCGCGGCGGGTGCGGACCCCGATGCCGGGACACCCTCCGCCCGTGCCGCCGCGGAGATGTTCGGGCGGGCTGACGTCGTCGAGCTGTTCGGCTGATTCCGGCTCCCGTCCGCGCAGGGCGCGTGCGGCACCGGCACGTCACCCCCAGCACCAGTCCTCAGCCCTCCAGGAGCACCGACGTCTGCGTACCGGCGAACGCGAAGCCCGCACGGCGCGCCGTCCGCTGCGAGGCCGTGTTGTCCGTCCTCGCACGCCACTGGGGCACCAGGCCCGCGGCCATGGCCTCCTCGATCGCGACGGCGGCGATCCGCCGGCCGTAGCCCTTCCGCCGCTCCTCGGGCGGCGTGAGAACGGCGAGGTGCGCCAGGATGCCCTCCCAGATGTCGTACCCGGCGCCGGACAGGGGAGTGGGCCCCCCCGCCTCCGTGCCGTCCCGCTCCTCGACCAGCACGAACGGATGGTCGACCCCGCCGAGATCGGCCTCCGCGACGTCGTCGGGCGGACACCGCTGCTCGAGCGAACGGACGAGCTCGCGTTCGTCGGAGACGACGGCGGGCGGCCCGTCGAGGTGCGGCAGGGCGTCGCAGAAGTAGAGCTGGGCCTCGCCGAGCCCGCGGCCGCCGCGCCCGTGGCTGAGGGAGAGCAGGGTCGAGGAGCTGCGCAGCTCCAGGGCAGGAAGATCCCGTCCGGCGTCGACGGCCCATCGCGGCCCCCGGAGGACCTCCCTGCCGAACAGCGTCACGAAGGTCAGGACCGCGGCGTCGTCGTCCACGCTGTACAGGCGGTCGGAGCCGCCGTCGCCCAGGGCCCCGTCGTCGAGCCCCAGGAGCCGCGACCAGGCGAGCTGGATGATCGCGATCGTCCCCGGATCGAGTTCCATGGGGATCAGCCGAACAGGATGGCGGCTTCTTCGTAGCGGTGCTGCGGAACCCGCTTGAGGTTGCCGAGCGCCGCCTCGAAGCCCACGTGGGCGATCTCCGTGCCGTTGAGCGAGACCATGGTCCCCCACAGCTCGTCCTTCACGGAGTCCACGGCAGCCATGCCCAGTCGGGTCGCGAGGACGCGGTCGAACGACGTCGGGACGCCGCCGCGCTGGATGTGGCCGAGGATCGTGGCACGGGTCTCGATGCCCGTGCGCGCCTCGAGCTCGGGCGCGAGCTGGTCGGCGATCCCGCCGAGGCGCGGGCGGCCGAAGGTGTCGAGGCCGCGCTCCGAGTGCGCCTGTTCCATGTGTGAGGGGACGAAGCCCTCGGCGACGACGACGAGGGGCGCACGTCCGCGGGCGTTGGCCGTCGCGACCCACTCGGTGATCTGCTCGATGCTGGTCTGCTGCTCCGGGATGAGGATGGCGTGCGCGCCCGACGCCATGCCCGCGTGCAGGGCGATCCAGCCGACGTGACGCCCCATGACCTCGGCGATCATGCAGCGGCTGTGGGACTCGCCCGTGGTGCGCAGCCGGTCGATCGCCTCGGTGGCGATCTGCACGGCGGTGTCGAAACCGAAGGTGTAGTCGGTGGCGTCGAGGTCGTTGTCGACGGTCTTGGGGACTCCGACGATCTTGAGGCCGAGGTCCGTGAGGCGCTTGGCGGCGGCGAGCGTACCCTCTCCGCCGATCGCGATCATCGCGTCGATACCGAGGCGATCCAGGTTCTCCTTGATGGCCTCCGCGCCGCCCTTGCCCTCGAAGGGGTTGGTGCGCGACGTACCCAGGATGGTGCCGCCCTGCTTGGAGATGCCCCTCACCGCATGGCGGGGGAGATCGATGATGTCGCCCTCGACGACGCCACGCCACCCGTCGCGGAACCCGACGAACTCCTGCTCGTGCACCTTGATGCCCTTGAGCACCGCGCCGCGGATGACGGCGTTCAGTCCGGGGCAGTCGCCGCCGCTGGTGAGGATTCCGATCTTCATGGGGGGTGGGGTTCCTTCGACGAGGTGGATGGTGCATCGGGAGCACGCCATCGGGCCCGCCTATGATTCTAGACACACCAGTGTTGCCGCACCCGACTGTCTTCCCTCGGTCCGCCGCGGCGGCAGACCGAGGGCCGCTGCGCACCCCGTAGGCTGGGACCATCCGGCGCACGACGGGCTCGAGTCCCGTCGGGTGCGCGCCCAGCCGGTCCGAAGAGGATCCCAGCAGTGCCACAGGCAGGATTTGCGCCAGCGGCGCTGCGCATGGTCTCGATCTCCCGGCCGGTGCTCTGGATCAACACGTTCGGCACCGGCGTCGTCGGGATGTGGCTCACCGGGGTGTTCTGGCAGGAGGAGGCCCTCGCGCTCCTGGTCTGGCTCACGCTGCCGTTCAACCTGCTGATCTACGGCGTCAACGACATCTTCGACCAGGACACCGACGCCCTCAACCCCCGCAAGGGTTCGCTCGAGGGAGCCCGGATCCGGGCCTCCGAGGTCCGGACGATCTGGCTTTCGGTCCTGGTCACCAACGTGCCCTTCCTCGTCTGGTTCGCCGTCACCCTGCCGCCCCCGGCGCTCGCGTGGATAGCCGCCTACGCCCTGGTCTTCGTCTTCTACTCCGCACCGCCGCTGCGATTCAAGGCCCGCCCGTACGTCGACTCGATCAGCAACGCCGCCTACGCCTTCCCCCTCGTACTCGTGCCCTACGCCCTGGGCGACGAACCGGTGTGGGCCGCCGCCCTCGGCCTCATGGCCTGGAGCGCGGCCAAGCACACGTACGACGCCGTCCAGGACATCGACGAGGACCGGAGCGTGGGCATCACGACGACGGCGGTGCGGCTCGGTGCGCGCGGCGTCGTGGCGTGGAGCGGGGCATGGTGGGCAGCGTCGACGGCGTGCTTCGCGCTCGTCAACATCCCGGTGGCGGTCGTGAATGCGCTAATCGCCGGGTGGTTGCTGTTTGGCCTGTACCGGGATCCGCGGCCCGCGACGGGCCACCGGCTGTACCGGTACTCGATCGCCTTCCCCTACGTGGCCGGCACGGTCGCGGGCGTGCAGCTCGTCGTCGCACTGACCCTGGGGCTCTACCCGTGAGCCGCGTCGTCGTCGTCGGGGCGGGAATCGGCGGGCTGGCGTCGGCAGCGCTGCTCGGACGCGCGGGGCACAGCGTGACCCTGCTCGAGGCGTCCGACTCCGTGGGCGGCAAGAGCCGCCGCGTGGAGGTCGCGGGGCAACGTATGGACACCGGGCCGTCGCTCCTGACATTCCCGGGCGTCTGGCAGGAACTCCTGCGGAGGCTCGACGACATCGCACCGCCCGGGTCCGCCCGGGCCGAGGACGTCGCGGGGCTCCGCCTGGAGCGCCTGCCGGACGTCGGCACGTACTACTACCGGGGCGTGGAGTGTGCACTGCCCGTCCCGGAGGGACACCCGTGGCACGAGGCCTGGACGCGTTTCGCCGCCGAGCACGGCATCCTCGGCGGGGACGTCTCACGGCTGCTCACGACGGGTCCGCTGGAGAAGGCGGCCTACCCGGCCCTGACCCGGCTGGCCGGGTTGTACGGCCGCCGCCTCACCACGCGCAGCTACCTCGACAGCCTGCCGTGGCTGCCCGACGGACTGCGCGAGGTCATCGCGATCCACACGCTCAACGCGGGAGTGAGCCCCACCCGCACGCCCGCGCTGTACGCGAGCATGCCCGCCATCATGGCACACGACGGCGTCTGGATCCCGGCGGGCGGCATCTACGAGCTGGTGCTGGCCCTGGAGCGGCTCGCCCTCGACGCGGGCGTCGAGATCCGCACGGGGGAACCCGTGCAGCGCATCGCACGACGGCGGGTCGTCACGTCCACGGGCACCTACCCGGCCGACGCCGTCGTGAGCGGCCTCGATGCCTCCCGGCTGGCCGGCCTGCTGGCAGGCCGGGTACCGCGCACGCCGCGGAAGCTCACCTGTTCCGCCGTGGGGATCTACGCCGTGCTGGCCAGGCCGCTGCCGGAGGGGACGGCACGTCACGGAGTCCTCATGCCGGACGACCCGGCCGCGCTCTACGCGAGCCTCGAGGCCGGGGACGAGCCCGAGCAGACCATGGCGTTCGCCAACTACTATCCGGCGCACGGCGTGTACGCGAACGGGTCGGCGACCCTCGCCCTGCTCCTCACCGCGCCCGCCAACGGCAGGAGCTATGAGCTCCAGGACCCCTTCGTGCAGCGCGAACTGGACCGGGCCACGCGCGTGCTGGGACTTCCGGAGCCCCTCGAGGATTACTTCGAGGCGTACGAGATCCTGGATCCGGGCTACTTCGGCGAGCGCGGCTCGGCCGGTGGTGCGCTGTACGGTGCGGTGCACCCGGCCTGGCTGAGCGGACCGTTCCACCTGCCGCCCTACGCGGACCCGCTGCGGCCGTGGTTGTGGCGCGTCGGCGCCTCTGTCCATCCGGGCGGTGGACTGCCCGCCGTGCTCGGCGGCGCGATGATGTCCACGGGAAAGCTGCTCGGCAGGCTGGCCGCCACCGCCTGACCGGCGCTCGGGGCGGGTCGTCCAGGCCCGTTCAGGCGCGTGAGGCGGCGACGGCGTCCGGCGCAGGAGTGGTGGCGGATGCGAGCTGCAGCCGGCGCCGGACCACCAGGACGATCAGGGCTCCGGCGAGCACTGCGGGAACACCAGGTTGGAGAAGACGCCCAGCCACAGGAACATCGAGACGAGCAGGCTGTCGAGCAGCCCCGGCGCAGGGCGGATGCGGTGAGTCGGCGTCCGCCGATCCAGGTGACCAGCGCCGGGCGATCAGCCCGGAGATGAGCCAGCCGCCGTAGTTGGAGGCGGGACGCCGTAGTAGGGCCCCGCCGGGCAGATCAGAAGCCGAGCGCCACCGCGCCCGGGTCGAGGACGCCGTCGATCACGACGAGCAGGAGGCCGCCGAGGACCGTCCGGCGCAGGGCGCTCCCGCCGGTGGACACGACCGCCACCGCGCCGATCACCAGCGGTACGTAGGAGAGCGGCAGCAG
The DNA here is from genome assembly GCA_004001285.1 of Arthrobacter sp. MN05-02. NCBI lineage: Bacteria > Bacillati > Actinomycetota > Actinomycetes > Micrococcales > Micrococcaceae > Arthrobacter > Arthrobacter sp. MN05-02. The sequence continues at coordinate 2,698,817 of AP018697.1, read as the reverse complement.
GTACGGGACGAGGCCGAGGATCGTGGGTCCCAGCGGCTCCCCGTAGTAGAACTCGCCGTAGGGTACGCCCGTGGCGACGCCGAACCCCTCGATCAGGTAGCCGAAGAGGGACACGGCCACCAGGGCTGCCGCACCGCGCGCAGCGCCGAACTGCCGCACGAGGGCGATGAACGCAGGCAGCGCGATCAGCAGGTTGAAGCCGTAGGACGCGTAGCTCGCGCCCTCCACGTCCGGGAAGCGCACCACGAAGTAGCCGGAGACGAAGAGGAAGGCGCAGGAGGCGACGAGCAGGCGGGGGAAGCGGCGGGCAGCGGGAGTCTTCGGCACGTCATCCATCCTTGCAGGTACTGCGCAGGGACGGGGCATCCGCTGCCGCGGATGCCCCGTCCGGTCGTGCTGTCGGATCCCTAGCCGCGCGGGAGGAGCTGCTCCAGGGCGATGGTGCCGTCGGTCTTCGGCAGCAGGAGCCAGAGCACCCCGTAGAGGGGGAGGCCGATGAACGGGAGCAGGAAGCTCAGGAGCATCGCGATCCGGACGTAGCTCACGCGCCAGCCGTACTGCCGGGCGATGCCGGCGGCGATGCCGCCGAGGATGCCCCCGGGTGCGCGCTTGATGGGGGAGGAGCGGAGGAAGCTGTAGAAAAGGACTGCATGGTGTGCCTTTCGGTTCCGGGATGTGGCGTGCTGCGGGCTGGTCAGTAGTCGATGGCATCGGGGTCGTCCTGCCCGTCGGTCGTGGTCCGCGAGCGCAGCGACAGGATCCCCCCGGCCACGAGGGACAGGCCGACGCCGATGAGCAGGCCGAGGGCCACGACCACCGGGTCGATCGACAGGGCGACGAACTGGCTGACCAGGACGAGCCCGGCGACGACGAGGATCACCGCCCCCCAGACGATCGTGGCGACGCGTGGCCGGCGTTTCAGTTCGGTGATCGAGGTGCTCATGGCGTCTCTCCTGTCGGGGTGGTGTCGGTCCGGGAGTCGCTGCCGACGGTGTCGGAGGCGGTGAGGATGGTGACGTCGCTCATCGCGCCCCTCACGTCGAGGATCAGGGCGGCGCCGGTGGCGTCAGGGTTCAGTTCGCCGTCGCTGAGCTGGAGGACGCCGCCGTCGCCGCGGAACTCGGGCGAGGGGGTGTCGGTGTCCTCCGCGGTTCCCCGGGCATCGGCGCTGCCCAGGGCCATCCGCGTGCGGACCTCGACGGGCACGTCCTCGGGGACGATCACCGTGACGTCGCTGACCAGCGAGTTCACCGGGACCACGACGTCCCGCGTGGGAGCCGGCAGCCCGGTGAGGTCGATCGTGGTCTGCGCTGCCATGATGCTGAAGCCGTCCGACGCCGCCTGGAGCGACGCCGGGGTGGACCTGTTCTGCTGTGCCACGACCCAGGCGCCGCCGACGACGGTGAAGGAGGACACGAGCGCGCCGATGGTCGCCAGGGCTGCGATGAGGCCCACGAGGCCGGAGCTCCGACCCCGCATGCCGAGGGCCACGATGCCGAGCCCCAGGACGATCGCGGCAGCTGCCAGCGCCACCACGGCGGAGTTCGCGAGGCCGAGGACCCCCACGTAGTCGAGCGCGAGGAGCACCGCCGCGACGGTGATCGCGCCGCCGATGAGGAGCGCCGTGGCGGAGCCGGAGGGCCGCGTGGAGCGGTGCTGCGGCACGGTCCGCGCGGCTCCGCGGAGGAGATCCGGCCCGGCCGTCCCCGACCCGAGGTAGGCGGTCGGGGAGCCCGACCATGCCGCCTGTCCGGGCTGGTAGGGCAGCGGATAGGACCGGGTGGACGGGATCTGGGCATCGGGCTGGTACGGCAGGGGGATGGTGTGGTGGACGTCCTCCTCGTACGGCGCACCGCCGTGCATCCGGCCGGCGCCCGGCCCGTCGTCGAGCTGCCGTCCGGTGGGACCGTCTGGTGCTCCGTCAGCACCGCCGTCAGCAGCGTCACCGGCATTGTCGGTGGGCCCGTCGGCGGGCCCGTCGCCGGTGCCGTCGGACGGCCCATTGGAGGGGCCGGTGCCGCCGGGTGCCGGGCCGGTGGACGAGGGTCCGGACGGAGCCGGTCCGGAGGGTGCCGGCCCGAACGGGGGCGTGGGTCCGTTCCCGGGGGCGGCAGGGCCTCCGCCCGGCAGGTCCGGGCGCGCCCGTCCGCCGCCGGAGCGGTTCACGATCCAGTAGACGAACAGGACGACGGCGCCGATCCAGAACAGCGTCCACAGCAGTCCACCGCCGCCGCCGTCACCGAGGAACGGGAGGTTCGGCCGCCACAGGCCGATCGCCACGAGGGCGGCGGCACCGGTCAGCCCGGACGTCCAGGAGCCGCGACCGGCCTGCTCCACATGGATCCGTCCGTCGGGCTCGGGGAGCAGGGCCCAGGCGAGTCCGTAGAGCAGCACCCCGATGCCCCCGAAGACCGAGAGGATCACGATCAGTCCCCGGACGAGGGCCAGGTCGAGGCCCGTGCGGCGGGCTATGCCGCCCGCCACCCCTCCGACCCAGCGGTCTGGTGCCCGGGTGATGTCGAGGCCGCGGAGCCAGCGGAAGAACGACGACGAGGCGGGACGATCCGCCGGGTCCGGTGTGGCCGGATTCTGCTTCCAGGACGGCCCGCCTGGTGAGGGTGCTGAGGTCATGCCTCCATCCTTCCGGGGGCCGTCGGGGCGGACCATCGGGACCTACCCTGATTGAACCCTGAGGACGCCCTGATTGTGCTCCGGGAGCACCCCCGAGAGCCCGGCCGCGTGCTTTCATGAGGGTATGAGACCCCCGCTGCTGCGCAGATCCGACGGCGTGATCGCCGGCGTCTGTGCCGGCCTCGCCGTCCATCTCGGGCTGCCCCGCTCCTGGGTGCGCATCGGCATGGCGGTGCTGACCCTCGCCTCGGGCGCCGGCGTCCTGCTCTACGCCTTGCTCTGGATCTTCGTGCCGACGGCGGCGGACAGGGCCGCCGAGGCGGGGCGCCAGACGGGGCCGGCCGCCTTCATGCAGGGGGTCGACACGAAGATCCTGAACGACGGCGGCGCGCAGGGCGGTCGCGGGGGGCAGCGGAACCGGTCCGCGGATCCGGCAGGAACGGGGACGGGAGGAATCCTCGATCCCGACTCCTGGCGGGAACGGACGGTGCGGGCCGGGCGGCGGGAGGTCCTGTTCGGCACGGCGCTGCTGCTCGCTGCGGCCGTGCTCGTGGTGCAGCTGCTCGGGGTGCAGGTCAACTGGGGCTTCCTCGTGCCGATCGCCGTCGTCGCGACGGGCGCCGCCCTGGCGTGGTCCCAGCTGGACGAGGTGCGGCGGGCGCGGGTCATGAACCGCGCCGGTGCCGGCCGGGCCGGCGGGGCGCTGCGGCTGCTCGCGGGCATCGTGCTCGTGGTCGCCGGCGTCCTCGTCGCGCTGTCCAGCAGCGGCTCGTGGACCCTGACCATGGCGACCCTCGTGGCGGTCCTCGCCGTCCTCGCGGGTGTCGGCCTGGTCCTTGCGCCCTGGGGTTTGAAGTTCTGGCGGGACCTCGAGACGGAGCGCGCGGCGCGTGCACGCGAGACGGAGCGCGCGGAGATCGCCGCCCACCTGCACGACTCGGTCCTGCAGACCCTCGCCCTCATCCAGAACCGCGCGGATTCCGAGACCGACGTACTGCGCCTCGCACGGGCACAGGAACGCGAGCTGCGCCAGTGGCTCTTCGCCGATCCGGCGAGGGACCCGGGCAGCCTCGCGGAGCGCCTGCGCGCGATGGCCGGCGAGATCGAGGACCTCTACGGTCACCCGGTCGCCGTCGTCGCCGTCGGGGACGCCGTCCTGGGACCTGCCGAGGACGCCCTGGCGCAGGCCGCACGGGAAGCCATGCTGAACGCCGCGAAGCACGCGGCGGTGGCGGTCTCGGTCTACCTCGAGGCCGGTGCGGATACCGTGGAGGTGTTCGTCCGGGACCGGGGTGAGGGATTCGACCCGTCCGCGGTGCCCTCGGACCGCCTCGGCATCCGTGAATCGATCCATAGCAGGATGCTGCGCCACGGCGGCTCGTCGGAACTGCGCAGCGACGGCGACGGCACCGAGGTGCGGCTCCGCCTGCCCAGGACCACGGGGGAGCGCCGCCTAGGCCCGCGACGACCCGTCGGGAACGGCCGAGCGGGAGCCCGGCGACACCGGATGGTGACCGCAGGGACGCGACGGGCGGGAACGTGGCGGGCGGGAACGTGAAGAACGCGCAGGACGACAGGACAGGACGATCCCGGCAGGACGGCCGGTGAAAGGGACACACGTGGACAGCGAGAACCTCCCCGCGGACGGCGCGGCACCCGGGACCGTGTCGGTGGTCATCGTCGACGACCACGGCATCTTCCGTTCCGGCCTCCGGGCCGCGCTGGGTCCCGTGATCCGCGTCCTCGGCGAGGCCGCGACCGTCGAGGAGGCGGAGGCGGTGATCACTGCGACGGGGCCCGACGTCGTCCTCCTGGACGTGCACCTGCCCGGCGGTCGCGGCGGTGGCGGGGCCGAGGTCATCCACCGCTGCGTCACGCGGGGGACGGCCTCGCGTTTCCTCGCCCTGAGCGTCTCGGACTCGGCGGAGGACGTCGTCGCCGTCATCCGCGCGGGTGCCCGAGGCTACGTCACCAAGACCATCTCGGGCCCCGAGATCACCGACGCCGTGCAGCGCATCGCCTCCGGGGACGCCGTGTTCTCCCCCGCGCCTGGCCGGCTTCGTCCTCGACGCCTTCGGGACGGCGTCCGTCGCCGTCGACGACGAGCTCGACCGCCTGTCGGCGCGCGAGCTGGAGGTCATGCGGCTCATCGCACGGGGCTACAGCTACAAGGAGACCGCGAAGGAACTGTTCATCTCCGTCAAGACCGTCGAGACGCACGTGTCCGCGGTCCTGCGGAAGCTGCAGCTGTCCTCGCGGCACGAGCTGACCCGCTGGGCCACGGAGCGCAGGCTGCTCTGAGCCCGGCCGCGGCTGGCCCGTACGGCTAGCGTGCGGAGCCGAGGAACTCCTGGAGGCGTCCCACGCCCGTCGCGAGGTCCTCGTCGCCGAGTGCGTAGGACAGGCGCAGGTACCCGCTGGGGCCGAAGGCCTCACCCGGCACGACGGCGACCTCCACCTTCTCCAGGATCAGCGCCGCGAGCTCGGCGGAGGTCGCCGGCGTGACGCCGTCGAAGCTCCGGCCGAGCAGGGCCCGTACATCGGCGTAGGCGTAGAAGGCGCCGTGCGGCGTCGGGCACTCGACACCGTCGATCTCGTTCAGCGCCGACACCATGGCACGACGGCGGCGGTCGAACGCCACCTTCATCGCGTCGACCGCCGTGAGCGGACCCGAGACCGCGGCCAGCGCCGCCATCTGCGGGACGTTCGACACGTTCGACGTCGCGTGCGACTGCAGGTTCGTCGCCGCCTTCACGAGGTCCTTCGGCCCGACCATCCAGCCCACACGCCACCCGGTCATCGCGTACGTCTTGGCCACGCCGTTGAGGATGACCACCCGATCGCCGAGCGCGGGGGCCGCCGTCGCGATCGAGGTGAACGGCACGCCGTCGTACGTCAGGTGCTCGTAGATCTCGTCCGTCACCACCCAGAGACCGCGTGCGGCGGCCCACTCGCCGATCTCGCGCACGACGTCGGCGCCGTAGACGGCTCCGGTGGGGTTGGACGGCGAGACGAAGAGCAGCACCTTCGTGCGCGGCGTCAGGGCCGCTTCGAGCTGGTCGACGGTGACGAGGTAGCCCTGCTCGGGACCCGCGAACACCTCGACGGGCACGCCGCCCGCCAACCGGATGGCCTCGGGGTAGGTGGTCCAGAACGGCGTGGGCACGAGGACCTCGTCCCCGGGATCCAGGAGGGATGCGAAGGACTCGTAGACGGCCTGCTTGCCACCGTTGGTGACCAGCACCTGCGCGGGGTCCACGGCGTACCCGGAATCGCGCAGGGTCTTCTCGGCGATGGCCTGCCTGAGATCGGGGAGGCCGCCGGCGGGGGAGTAGCGGTGGAACTTCGGCTGGCGGGCTGCCGCGATCGCGGCCTCGACGATGTAGTCCGGCGTCGGGAAGTCCGGCTCGCCTGCACCGAAACCGATGACGGGCCGCCCGGCCGCCTTGAGGGCCTTCGCCTTGGCATCCACGGCGAGCGTCGCGGACTCCGCGATGGAGTCGATGCGCCGGGAGATCCGGGGGAGGGCTGCGCGGGTGGAGTCGTCGGTCGTCGCGTTCATCGGGTCCCGTTCGGTGAGGGTCTTGTGTCGGTTTCCAGCTTAGGCGGTGGCCCCTGTCCGGCTCGGCATCGGCCCACCGGGACGGAGGAGTCGCGGGGCCGCCGGAAGGCCGTGGCCACCGGGCGGCGGGGCCGGCGGGACGCCCCGGTTCGACGTTCCGCCGGTGAATGCGTAGACTTGTTCCTCGGTGTTGAAACACCATGATGGTTCGTGCCCTCACCGGGCCGTCCGGAGTGGTAGCTGGATGTTTCGATCCGAAGGGTAGTGGCGCAATTGGTAGCGCAGCGGTCTCCAAAACCGCAGGTTGCAGGTTCGAGTCCTGTCTGCCCTGCGCGTGGCCTTCGCGGAAAGACGGCGAAGGCACGGCAGAAAAAAGATCACGAAGCCCCGGCGCAGGCACAGGCCCCGCGCGGCGGTACACATGATCAGCTGGGGGCGCCACTGGTGGTCCTGCTGGAACACCACACAGATTGATGAGGTTGAAGGTGACCGATACGGCTGCGAGCAGCTCCAAGGGAAGCCCCTCCGAGAAGAAGGCTCCCCGGCGCGGCTTCTTCGGACGCATCATGCTGTTCATCCGCCAGGTCCTCGCGGAGCTCGGGAAGGTCGTCACGCCCACCCGTCGGGAGCTGGTTCGATTCACCATCACCGTCCTCGCCTTCGTGGTCATCATGATGCTCCTCGTGACCGCCCTGGACCTCCTGTTCGGGGCCGGCGCGGTGTGGGTCTTCGGCGACAACTGACGCTGACCCTTCCGGGAATGCACGTTCCGGCACGGCTGTCGCCGTGTCGGGTTGAGTACAGGCAAGCAAGACAGACTTGCGAAGAATGTCAGAAAGCAGGCGGCTAGGTGTCCGAGCAAGAACTCGAACGGCAGATCACTCCCGAAGATGGTCTGGAGAACGAGGAGTACGGGACGGAGGCGGAGGTCGACGCCTCCGACGTCGACGTGCCTGCTGAGGACTCCGACGAGTACCCCGCCGATACCGACGTCACGGCCGAGGACGGACTCCTCGCGGACGACGCCGAGCTCGATGCCGCCGACGGCGACATCGACGCGACGGCCACCGACGCCGTGGACGAGGCCGCAGCCTCCGAGGCCGACGAGGCCGGGGACGCTCCGGCCGAGGACGTCCCTGCGGAGGATCCCGTCGCCGCCTTCAAGGCCCGGCTCCGCCGCCAGGAGGGTGACTGGTACGTCATCCACTCCTACGCAGGCTACGAGAACCGCGTGAAGGCCAACCTCGAGACCCGCATCCAGACCCTGGACATGGAAGACTACATCTTCGAGATCCAGGTGCCGATGGAAGAGGTCGTGGAGATCAAGAACACCACGCGGAAGATCGTCAACCGCGTGCGCATCCCCGGCTACGTGCTGGTCCGCATGGAACTCACCGACGAGTCCTGGGGCGCCGTCCGCCACACTCCCGGTGTCACCGGCTTCGTGGGCAACGCCCACAACCCTGTTCCGCTGAGCCTCAACGAGGTGTTCTCGATGCTCGAGCACACGATCGTCCACACGGACGCCGAGTCGGGCAAGCCCGTGCAGCCGCAGTTCACCCCCGCCACCGTCAACTTCGAGGTCGGCGAGTCCGTCACCGTCAACGAGGGCCCCTTCGAGACGCTCCCGGCGACGATCTCCGAGATCAAGCACGAGTCGCAGCAGCTCGTGGTGCTCGTGTCGATCTTCGAGCGCGAGACCCCGGTCACGCTCTCCTACAACCAGGTCACCAAGATCCAGTGAAGCTTCGGCGCTTCCCCGTCTGCTCGGCGGGGAAGCGCCGTTCGGCCATCACGCCATGATGGCCACCACCCCGCAGGACGCTCCTGTCCCGCGGGAACGCAATGCAAGAGAAGGACCCTTTCATGGCCCCCAAGAAAAGGTCACCGGCCTCATCAAGCTGCAGATCAATGCAGGCGCCGCCAACCCGGCTCCTCCGATTGGTCCCGCGCTTGGCCAGCACGGTGTCAACATCATGGAATTCTGCAAGGCGTACAACGCCGCGACGGAATCCCAGCGCGGAAACGTCATCCCCGTGGAGATCACGGTGTACGAGGACCGCTCGTTCACCTTCATCACCAAGACCCCGCCGGCAGCCGAACTGATCAAGAAGGCAGCCGGAGTCGCCAAGAGCTCGGGCACGCCGCACACCGTGAAGGTCGCGAAGCTGACCAACGCCCAGGTCGAAGAGATCGCCACCATGAAGATGGAGGACCTCAACGCCAACGACGTCCAGGCCGCCGCGAAGATCATCGCCGGCACCGCCCGCTCGATGGGCATCACGGTCGAGGGCTGACCCCCTTCACCACCGCCTCGTCCGGCACCACCGGACAGGGCACACACCATTTTCACAGCACGACGACGACGCATCCCGCGGACGACGGCGTGAGTGGCAGGGCCCAGCGCGGTCCGCAGACCACGACTGCATAAGGAGAACAAGCAGATGGCACAGCGCAGCAAAGCATACAAGGGAGCTGCCGCGAAGATCGAGGCGGACAAGCAGTACGCCCCCCTCGAAGCGGTAGTCCTCGCGAAGGAGACCAATCCTTCCAAGTTCGACGCCACGGTGGAGGTGTCCTTCCGTCTCGGAGTGGACCCGCGCAAGGCGGACCAGATGGTCCGTGGCACCGTGAACCTCCCCCACGGCACGGGCAAGACCGCCCGCGTCCTGGTCTTCGCCACCGGTGAGAAGGCAGAGGCGGCCATCGCGGCCGGCGCCGACTTCGTCGGTTCCGACGACATGATCGAGAAGGTCTCGGGCGGCTGGACCGACTTCGACGCCGCGGTCGCGACCCCGGACCTGATGGGCAAGGTGGGACGCCTCGGAAAGATCCTCGGCCCCCGCAACCTGATGCCGAACCCGAAGACCGGCACGGTCACGGCGGACGTCGCCAAGGCCGTCACCGACATCAAGGGTGGCAAGATCGATTTCCGTGTCGACAAGCACTCGAACCTCCACTTCATCATCGGCAAGGTCTCCTTCGACGAGCAGAAGCTGGGCGAGAACTACGCCGCAGCGCTCGAGGAGATCCTCCGACTGAAGCCGTCGGCTTCGAAGGGCCGCTACATCCAGAAGGCGACGGTCTCGACCACCTTCGGGCCCGGCATCTCCGTCGATCCGAGTGTCACGAAGGTCTTCGCCGGCTAGGTGCACCTCCGGACGAGCCCCGCGGCCTGCGCCGCGGGGCCTTTTCGTGTCCAGGGGCAACAGTGGTTGAGTAATCCCAATCACTGACCCTATGCTGGACCGATGTCGACGATCACCACCGAGCAACTCCCGATCCCCGCGACGCTCGACGCGGACGGGGGAAGGGACTTCGCGCAGAGTGCCGCGGTGAGCAACGCCGTGGAGCGCGCCGTCTGGGGGCACGACGACCACAGCGTGGACGCGGGGGAGAGGCTCGTCATGCTCCAGGCGACACCCGACCGGGAGTACGTGCTCGGCGTCGCGCGGGACGGATCGGACATCGTCGCGAACGCGCGGCTCAGCATCCCCCTGCGGGACAACCCGCAGACCGCCTTCGTGCAGATCGAGGTGGCGCCGTCCCACCGCCGCCGGGGAATCGCCACCTCCCTCCTGTCCTTCGTGGAGCAGGAGATGGCACACCGGGGCCGCACCATCATCATGTCGTGGAGCGATGCCCGCGCCGGGGACGAGCCGGCGGCGGACGCCCGGCTCGTCCCGCCCACCGGCGCCGGCTTCTTCCCGGCGACGGACGCCTCCGCGGTCTTCGCGCGGCGGTCCGGCTTCGACCTGGTGCAGGTGGACCGCCAGAGCGTGCTCACCCTCGACGACGTCGAGGATGCCCTGCGGCTCGAGCACGCGGCCCGGATCATCGGCTCCGGGGACTACGACCTCGTGGAGTGGGTGGACCGGTGCCCGGACGACCTCGTCGAGGACTACGCACTCCTGCGCCGGAAGATGAGCACGGACCCGCCCCTCGGCGGGTTCGCGCAGGAGGAGGAGGCATGGGACGCCGACCGCATCCGCCGGGAGGAGCAGCGGACGCTGGCCGGCGGTACCTCGAGCCTCGTGTGCGCCGTGCGGCATGCGGCGAGCGGGCAGCTGGTGGGCCACACCATCCTCGAGCGCTCGGAGGCCCGGCCCGCCGTCGTCTACCAGGAGGACACCCTGGTGCTCGACGAGCACCGGGGGCACCGCCTGGGGACCTGGCTCAAGGCGGCCAACCTCCGGCGCGCGCGGGACGCCTGGCCCACTGCGGAGCGCATCTACACGTGGAACGCCGAGGAGAACACGTTCATGCTCGACGTCAACGTGGCCCTCGGATTCAGGGCATCGGGTAGGACCGCGGGCTGGCAGAAGGTGCTCGCCTGACGTCGATTTGGTGGCGCCGGGTGCGTCACGTAGGCTTTAAGTACCAAAGACCGTCGGTCGATCCACCTCCACTTCGTTGCAGCGCATCCGTGCGCGACCAGGAAGAAGGACTCGGATCCGAAAGTTCCCGCGAGGGACGGCCTACGCAGGTGAACGAAGCTCCTCTCCACCGGCCTCCGCCCGTGTCGAGCAAAGCCCCGTGCATCTGCGCGGGGCGTTTTTTGTTGGAGCTGGAAAGCCGGCGCATATTCCCCGGAAGGAGGGTTATGGCAACGCCAACAAAGGTTTCTGCAGTGGATGAGATCACCACCGATTTCAAGGACTCCACCGCCGCTGTCCTGACCGAATACCGCGGGCTCACTGTTGCTCAGCTCAAGGAACTGCGCCGTGCCCTTGGCGCGGACACCAAGTTCTCCGTCGTCAAGAACACCCTGACGGGCATCGCGGCGAAGGAAGCAGGCATCGACGCGTTCGAAGGCCAGCTGTCCGGACCCACCGCGATCGCCTTCATCAAGGGTGACGCCGTAGCTGCCGCCAAGAGCCTCACGGATTTCGCGAAAGCCAACCCGAAGCTCGTCATCAAGACCGGAATCTTCGAGGGCAAGGCCCTCGACGCATCCGAGGTCGTCGCCCTGGCGGCCCTCGAGTCGCGTGAGCTCCAGCTCGCCCGGGTCGCAGGTGTACTCAAGGCACCGATGTCCGCCCTGGCCCGCACCGTCGATGCCCTGCGCATCAAGCTCGAGGAGGGAAGCGGCGCTGCACCTGCAGCCGACGCCGACGCTCCTGCTGCCGAGGAAGCTGCTGCTCCTGCAGAAGCTGCCACGGAGGCTCCCGCCGAGGAAGCCGCAGCAACCGAAGCGAACTAGTTTCGCCTCGATCCACACACTGAAGGTGCAGTGCACCACTAAAGGAAGGACGCCTCCCATGGCGAAGCTCACCAACGAAGAGCTCATCGAAGCTTTCAAGGAACTGTCCATCATCGAACTCTCGGACTTCGTCAAGCTGTTCGAGGAGACCTTCGATGTCACCGCTGCTGCCGTTGCAGTCGCAGGCCCCGCCGGTGGCGGAGCCGGCGAAGCCGCCGAAGAGGAGCAGACCTCGTTCGACGTCGTCCTCGAGGCTGCAGGCGACAAGAAGATCGCAGTGATCAAGGAAGTTCGCGCGCTCACCTCGCTGGGCCTGAAGGAAGCCAAGGACGTCGTCGACAGCGCGCCCAAGGCCGTCCTCGAGGGTGTCACCAAGGAAGCCGCAGACAAGGCCAAGGAGGCCCTCGAGGCCGCCGGCGCCACCGTCACCCTCAAGTAACACCCGCTGCTCCCGGGTCCGGCACGCCGGAACCGTCGCAGACACGAAAAGCCCGCTTCTTTCGAAGCGGGGCTTCTTCGTATCTGCAACCGGACCCGTCGGGCTCTCAGCGCCAGAGGAGCAGGGCCTCTCCCTGGCCGCCACCGCCACAGAGGCTCACGGCGGACCTCCCGGATCCGCGCCGGGCGAGTTCCATGGCCGCATGCAGTGCCAGGCGCGCGCCCGAAGCACCGATCGGGTGACCCAGGGCGATGGCTCCGCCGTGGATGTTGCACTGCTCCAGCGGGTAGTCGAGGTCCTTGAGCGACTGGACGGCCACGGATCCGAAGGCCTCGTTGATCTCGATGAAGTCGAGGTCCGCCGCGGTCCACCCCGCCCGGTCGAGTGCCTGCCGGATAGCGGCCGAGGGCTGCGAGTGCAGCGTGTTGTCGGGGCCGGCCACCTGGCCGGGGCGTCCGACGACGGCGAGTACCCCCAGGCCCCTCTCCTCGGCGTAGGAGCGGGTGGTGACCACGAGTGCCGCCGCGCCGTCGGACAGGGGCGACGAGTTGCCCGCCGTGATCGCGCCGTCGGGGTTGAACGCGGGGCGAAGCTTCGCGAGGGACTCCACGGTGGTCGTCGGCCGGATGCCCTCGTCCGTGGTGAGGACGACGTCGTCGCCCTTCCGCTGCCGGACGGTGACGGGGACGATCTCCTCGGCGAGGAGGCCGCTGTCGGTGGCGGCCGCCGCGCGCTGGTGGGAGGCCGCGGCCACCGCATCCTGGGCCGTCCGGTCGATCTCGAGGCGTACGTTGCCGCGTTCCGTCGAGGCCCCCATCGAGTCGTGGTCGAAGGCATCGGTCAGCCCGTCGTGGGCCACCGAGTCCAGGGCGGAGACGGAGCCGTAGTTCCAGCCCTGGCGGGAGCCGGGCAGCAGGTGTGGTCCGCGCGTCATCGACTCCTGGCCGCCGGCGACCACGACACGCGCCTCGCCGCTGCGGATCAGGCGGGCCGCGTCGATCACGGCCGTGAGCCCGGAGAGGCAGACCTTGTTGAGGGTGACGGCCGGGACGTTCCAGGAGATCCCTGCCCCCACGGCGGACTGCCGTGCCGGGTTCTGTCCGCAGCCCGCCTGGACCACGTGGCCCAGGATGACGGCGTCGACGGCGGCGGGTTCGAGACCGGCCCGGTCCAGTGCGCCGGCGATGGCGAGGGCGCCGAGCTCGACGGCGGTGAACGAGGCGAGCTGTCCGTTGAGGCGTCCGAGGGGTGTGCGGGCGCCGCCGACGAGAACGACGTCGTCGGGGGATGGCGTGGGTGTCGCCATGGCGATACTCTCTTTCGTCGTTGAAATGGTGCCGCTACAAGACTATGGCTCGGGGTGCGGACCCTGCAGCCGGCGTCGTCAGGGGAGGTCGCGGGGGCCCGGCCCGTCGGCGCCCTGCGGGTACAGCAGGGGGAGCTGGAAGGTGAGCCAGGGGCTGAACGCCCACGGCGTCGCGGTGACGGCCCGCACGAGTCCGGCGGCGTCGGCCCACTGGTAGTCCATCACCTCGTCGGGCAGCGGATCGACGGCGCTGTCCGCGATCGCCGTGTAGACGGGGCAGATCTCGTTCTCGACGATGCCGGAGGCATCGACGGCCCGATACCTGAAGTCGGGGAGCGCGGGCCTGATGTCCCTCACGGCGAAGCCGAGCTCCTGGGCCGCACGCCGGTGGACAGCTGCCTCGAAGGTCTCTCCCGGGGCGGGGTGCCCGCAGAAGGAATTGGTCCAGACCCCGGGCCAGGCTTTCTTCGACAGTGCACGGCGAGTCACGAGGATGCGCCCGGCGTCGTCGAACACGTGCGTGGAGAAGGCGAGGTGGAGCGGGGTGTCGAGCGTGTGGACGGTCGCCTTCTCGTGGGTGCCGAGCGCCGTGCCGTCCTCCGCGAGCAGCACCACCACCTCCTGGCCCGTGCCGTCCGCCGCCGACTGCTCCATCGTGCCCGTCTCGCTCGCCATCGTGGCTCTCCTCCGCTGATCGTCCGCATGCCGGGCGGAGCCCGCTGCCACCGGCCGACCGGCCGGGCACCCTACGCCCTGTGTTTCGTCAGCGGCGCACTATCCGTTGTTTACTTTACCTATGGACATGGACACTCTGCTGGCCGCGCCCGCCGGGCTCGAGCAGGTGGAGGGCGCCCTCGCCCGGTTCTTCGACGAGTCCAAGGTCCGCGCCGCGAAGATCGGATCCGGATACACCGCTCTGTGGGAGACCCTCGAGCGGTGCACGGCAGGGGGGAAGCGCTTCCGGCCCCGGCTGGTGATGTCCGCCTACCAGATGCTCGGCGGTACCGACCTCGACAACGCGGCCGAGGTCGGCGCGGCCTTCGAGATGCTGCACACCGCGCTGATCGTGCACGACGACGTGATCGACCGGGACTTCATCCGCCGCGGTATCCCGAACGTCTCCGGCCGGTATCGGAGAATCGCGGAGGACGCGGGTCTGTCGCCCGACGGCGCGCGCCACATCGGCTTCTCCGCGGGAGTCATCGCCGGTGATCTGGCGCTGTCCAACGCGTACCGCCTGCTCGAGCGGGCCGAGGCGCCGTCCGCCACGAGGCGCCGCCTCGGCGAGATCCTCGACGAAGCGGTGTTCGCATCCGCGGCGGGGGAGTTCCTCGACATCGAGACCTCCCTGACCAGCGCGATGCCGCCGCTCGAGGACATCGTGCAGATGGCGCGCCTGAAGACCTCCGTCTACTCCTTCGAGGGGCCGCTGCAGGCCGGCGCCGTCCTCGCGGGCGCGGACGAGGAGGTCATCGGCCGTCTCGGCGACTTCGGGCGCGACGCCGGGATCGCCTACCAGATCGCCGACGACCTGCTCGGTGTGTTCGGCAACGAGACGCGCACCGGGAAGACGAACTGGGGCGACCTGCGCGAGGGCAAGCGGACCGCCCTGATGTCGTACGTCGCGGCCCGTCCCGAGTGGGAGAGCATCTCGTCGCTGGTCGGGAATCCGCGGATGTCCGCGTCGGACGCCGACCACGTGCGGCGTGTCCTCGTGGACAGCGGGGCGCGGGACTACTCCGTGGACCTCGCCGCACAGTACGCCGCCCGGGCCCGTGCCCACCTCGAGTCCGACGCCGTGCCCGCCACCCTGCGGTCCGCCCTGCGCCCCGTGGTGACGGCCGTCGTGGACCGGGTGCACTGAGTGGGCGTCGACGACTCGCTCGCACGCTACGACGCGGCCGCGCTGAAGACCTCCGCCGAGGTGATCCGCTGCTACTCGACGTCCTTCGGCATGGCCTCGCGCATCCTGGATCGGCCGACCCGCAGCGCCATCGAGGCGGTGTACGCGCTCGTCCGGGTCGCCGACGAGATCGTCGACGGGGCCGCCGCCGGCGCCGGGCTGGCGGCGGCCGACGTCGAGAAGCTCCTCGACGACCTGGAACGCGAGACCGAGAAGGCCATGGGCACCGGCTACAGCGCCAACCTCGTGGTGCACGCCTTCGCCATCACCGCCCGCGCGACGGGCATCGGCGTGGACCTCACCAGGCCCTTCTTCGCCTCCATGCGGGCCGACATCACCCAGCGCGAGCACACCCCGGAATCCTTCGCCCTGTACGTCTACGGGTCCGCCGAGGTGGTCGGGCTGATGTGCCTGCGGGCCTTCCTGGTCGACCGCCCGGTGACGGAGGCGGAGGACGCCGTGCTCGTCGAGGGGGGCCAGGCACCTCGGCGCCGCGTTCCAGAAGATCAACTTCCTGAGGGACCTCGCCGAGGACTTCTCGACCCTCGGTCGCAGCTACTTCCCGGGGGTCCGCCCCGGGAGCTTCTCGGAGGCGGACAAGATCCGGCTCCTCGACGACATCGACGAGGACCTGCGCATCTCGGCCGCGGCGCTCCCCGGGTTGCCCCCGACGCCCCGACGGGCCGTGTCACTGGCGCAGGGCCTGTTCGCCGAGCTCGCGGCCAGGCTGCGCCACACCCCGGCGGAGGACCTCCTCCGGGCGCGGATCCGGGTACCCAACCCGGTCAAGGTCCGCATTCTGGCCCGAGCTTTCACCGGTCGCGCGGTACCGGCACCTGCCGCGCAGGAGAGGACGGCATGACACCTCAGGACAGCGGTACACGCGTGGGCGCCAAGGACGTCGTCGTGATCGGCGGCGGGATCGGCGGACTGGCGACGTCGGCCCTGCTGGCGCGGGAGGGCCACAACGTCACCCTCCTCGAGAAGCGCGGGGAGGTTGGTGGCCGCGCAGGGTCCTGGGAACAGGACGGCTTCCGCTTCGACACGGGCCCCCTCCTGGTACCTGATGCCGGAGGTGATCGACCACTTCTTCAAACTGATGGGCACGAGCGCCGCCGAGCAGCTGGAGCTCGTGAAGCTCGATCCCGGCTATCGCGTGGTCTTCGAGGACGGATTCGACACCGTCGACGTCCCGGCGGAGCGCGAGGCCGTGACGAAGCTCTTCGAGTCCCTGGAGGCAGGCGCCGGCGAGCAGCTGTCGAGGTACCTCGACTCCGCAGAGGACGCGTACGAGATCGCCAAGCGGCGCTTCCTCTACTCGACCTTCCAGTCCTTCCTGCCGTTCCTCCGGCCGGACGTCCTCCGCCGGCTCCCGAGGATCGGCTCGCTCCTCCTGCAGCCCCTGCAGTCCTTTGTGGAGAAGCGCTTCAAGGACCCCCGCATCCAGCAGATCCTCGGCTAGCCCGCGGTCTTCCTCGGCAGTTCGCCCTTCGACGCGCCGAGCATGTACCACCTCATGAGCCACCTCGACCTCGACGACGGCGTGCTGTACCCGATGGGCGGGTTCACCACGCTCATCGACGCCATGCACCGCGTCGCGACATCCGCCGGCGTCGAGATCCGCACGGGCGCCGACGTCGTCTCGATCGACACCGAGGCCCGCGCGCCCGGACGGTCCCCGATCGACCGGCGGATGGCGACCGTCCGCGGGGTCACGTACCGCGCGGACGGGACGACGACGTCGATCGGCGCGGACATCGTCGTGTCCGCCGCGGACCTCCACCACACCGAGACCACGCTGCTGCCGGCGGACCTGCAGACCTACCCGGAGAAGTACTGGGACAAGCGCGTGCCCGGGCCCAGCGCACTGCTGCTGTACCTGGGGGTGCGGGGCGGGCTGCCGCAGCTCGAACACCACACGCTGCTGTTCACCACGGACTGGCGCGACAACTTCGGACGCATCTTCGGCAAGGAGACCTCGGTGCCCTCGCCGGCGTCGCTCTACGTCTGCCGCCCCAGCGCAACCGACGGCTCCGTGGCCCCCGACGGACACGAGAACGTCTTCGTCCTCGTGCCCATTCCGGCCGACGTCACGATCGGCAGGGGCGGCGTGGCGCGCGGGGGAGACGCGAGGGTCGAGGAGCTCGCGGACACCGTCATCGGTCAGATCGCCGAGTGGGCCGGCATCCCGGACCTCGCCGAGCGCATCGTGGTCCGGCGCAGCTACGGCCCCCCAGGACTTCGCCGACGACCTCAACGCGTGGCGCGGCACCTCCCTCGGGCCGGCGCACATCCTGAAGCAGAGCGCGTTCTTCCGCGGCTCGAACCGCAGCGCCAGGGTGGGGAACCTATTCTACGCGGGAAGCTCGACCGTCCCCGGGATCGGGATCCCCATGTGCCTCATCAGCGCGGAGCTCATCGTCAAGCGGCTGCGGGGTGACACCAGTACCGGCCCGCTGCCGGAGCCTGCCGCCGGCTAGGACCGGCTCCTGCCGGTCGGATGCTACCGGCCGGTCTTCCTCCCCACCAGGCGTGGCGGGCTTGACGCATGAAGGGGCAGAGGGGTATTGGACTTTTCGCTGCGCATGCCGTAGCGTAGTTCTTTGCGTCTTCCCTCTAAACCTCAGCCTTCATATAGCGGTGGGCTTTGCTCTGCTCTCGTCGTCTAACCTGGCCACACGGTGGGGTTCACGCGGGCGGACTCTGGTGAGCACTGAGATCCCCGCAGCATACTGCGGTGGCGGTGCGGAGGCGAAAGCGCTGACAAGCCTGACGGTCTGTGGAAGGATCCCTCTTGGTCGCCTCGAGCACCTCTAATAATGCAACCGCTACCAGCCAGGTCGACGCCGACGGCGCCGCACCCCGGCTCTCTCATTCGCAAAGATTCACGAACCGCTTGACGTTCCCAATCTTCTCGCCCTCCAGACGGACAGCTTCGACTGGCTCGTCGGCAACGAGCGCTGGAAGGCCCGCGTTGAGGAAGCGCTGGAGAAGGGACTGCAGGGTCTGGCCACCACCTCCGGGCTGGCCGACATCTTCGAAGAGATCTCCCCGATCGAGGACTTCCAGGGCACCATGTCCCTGAGCTTCTCCGAGCCGGAGTTCGCCGACCCCAAGTACACGATGGCCGAGTGCAAGGATCGCGACGCGACCTACTCCGCCCCGCTGTACGTCAAGGCCGAGTTCATGAACAACAACACGGGCGAGATCAAGCAGCAGACCGTGTTCATGGGTGACTTCCCCCTCATGACCGACAAGGGCACCTTCGTCATCAACGGCACCGAGCGTGTCGTCGTGTCGCAGCTCGTCCGTTCGCCGGGTGCCTACTTCGAGCGCACCGCCGACAAGACCAGCGACAAGGACATCTTCAGCGCGAAGATCATTCCGTCGCGCGGTGCCTGGTTCGAGCTCGAGATCGACAAGCGCGACCAGGTCGGCGTCCGCCTCGACCGCAAGCGCAAGCAGTCCGTCACCGTGCTCCTCAAGGCGCTCGGTTGGACCGAGGGCCAGATCCTCGAGGAGTTCGGCCAGTACGACTCCATCCGCGCCACCATGGAGAAGGACGCGACCGAGACCCGCGAGGACGCCCTCCTCGACATCTACCGCAAGCTCCGTCCGGGCGAGCCCCCCACGGTCGAGGCTGCCCAGACCCTCCTGGACAACCTGTACTTCAACCCGAAGCGCTACGACCTCGCCAAGGTCGGCCGGTACAAGATCAACCGCAAGCTCGGCATCGACAAGGACCTCACGGACGCCGACGCCTCAGTGCTGAACATCGACGACATCGTCGCGATGATCAAGTTCCTCGTCGCCCTGCACGCCGGTGACAAGACCCTCGGCGGCAAGCGCGACGGCGAGGACGTGGAGCTCCGCGTCGAGGTGGACGACATCGACCACTTCGGCAACCGCCGCATCCGCGCCGTGGGCGAGCTCATCGAGAACCAGGTCCGGACCGGACTGTCCCGCATGGAGCGCGTCGTCCGCGAGCGGATGACCACGCAGGACGTCGAGGCGATCACGCCGCAGACCCTGATCAACATCCGCCCCGTCGTCGCCGCGATCAAGGAGTTCTTCGGGACCTCCCAGCTGTCGCAGTTCATGGACCAGAACAACCCGCTCGCCGGTCTGACGCACAAGCGTCGCCTGTCCGCGCTGGGCCCGGGTGGCCTGTCCCGCGACCGCGCAGGCATGGAGGTCCGAGACGTCCACCCCTCGCACTACGGCCGCATGTGCCCCATCGAGACCCCTGAAGGCCCGAACATCGGCCTCATCGGTTCGCTCGCGTCCTACGGCCGCATCAACGCGTTCGGCTTCATCGAGACCCCGTACCGCAAGGTCGTCGACGGCGTCGTGACCGACCAGATCGACTACCTGACTGCCGACGACGAGGTGGAGCGCCTCATCGCCCAGGCGAACGCGCCCCTCGACGCGAACAACACGTTCACCGAGGACATGGTCCTCGTGCGGACGCGTGGTGGTTCCGGTGAGCCCGTGCTCGTCGAGCCCGCCGAGGTCGAGTACATGGACGTCTCCCCGCGCCAGATGGTGTCCGTCGCGACCGCGATGATCCCGTTCCTGGAGCACGACGACGCCAACCGCGCCCTCATGGGTGCGAACATGCAGCGTCAGGCCGTGCCCCTGCTCCGTTCCGAGCGTCCCCTCGTGGGCACCGGCATGGAGAAGAACGCCGCCGTCGACGCCGGTGACGCCGTCACCGCGACGAAGGCAGGCGTGGTCAAGGAGGTGTCCGCCGACCTGGTCGGAGTCCTCAACGACGACGGCACGGAGACGAACTACCCGATCATGAAGTTCGCCCGCTCGAACCAGGGCAACGCGTACAACCAGCGCGTCCTGGTCTCCGAGGGCGACCGCGTCGAGTACAACACGATCATCGCCGACGGTCCCTCCACGGACCAGGGCGAGCTCGCGCTCGGCAAGAACATGCTCGTCGCGTTCATGTCCTGGGAGGGTCACAACTTCGAGGACGCGATCATCCTGTCGCAGCGCATCGTCTCCGACGACGTCCTGACGTCGATCCACATCGAGGAGCACGAAGTCGATGCCCGCGACACCAAGCTCGGTGCCGAGGAGATCACGCGTGACATCCCGAACGTCTCCGAAGAGGTCCTCGGCGCCCTCGACGAGCGCGGCATCATCCACATCGGTGCCGAGGTCGAAGCCGGCGACATCCTCGTCGGCCGTGTCACCCCCAAAGGTGAGACCGAACTGACCCCCGAGGAGCGCCTGCTGCGTGCCATCTTCGGCGAGAAGAGCCGCGAAGTCCGCGACACCTCGCTGAAGGTCCCCCACGGCGAGTCCGGCACGGTCATCGGCGTGCGCATCTTCGACCGCGACAACGACGACGAGCTGCCCCCGGGCGTCAACCAGCTGGTCCGCGTCTACGTGGCACAGAAGCGCAAGATCACGGACGGTGACAAGCTCGCGGGCCGCCACGGCAACAAGGGCGTCATCTCCAAGATCCTCCCGATCGAGGACATGCCGTTCCTCGAAGACGGCACCCCCGTCGACATCGTCCTGAACCCGCTCGGTGTTCCCGGACGCATGAACGTCGGCCAGGTGCTCGAGATCCACCTCGGCTGGGCCGCCAAGCAGGGCTGGAAGATCGAGGGCGAGCCCGAGTGGCTCAAGAACCTCCCGAACCTCCCTCGGGAGATCTCCTCGACCACCGTCGCGACTCCCGTGTTCGACGGCGCCACCGAGGACGAGATCGTCGGCCTGCTCGGTTCCACGAACGTCACCCGCGACGGAGAGCGCCTCATCGGCGAGTCCGGCAAGGCGCGCCTGTTCGACGGTCGCTCCGGCGAACCGTTCCCGGACCCGATCTCCGTCGGCTACATGTACATCCTGAAGCTCCACCACCTGGTGGACGACAAGATCCACGCGCGGTCCACCGGCCCGTACTCGATGATCACGCAGCAGCCGCTGGGTGGTAAGGCGCAGTTCGGCGGACAGCGCTTCGGTGAGATGGAAGTGTGGGCCCTCGAGGCCTACGGTGCGGCCTACACGCTGCAGGAACTCCTGACCATCAAGTCGGACGACATCCACGGACGCGTCAAGGTGTACGAGGCCATCGTCAAGGGCGAGAACATCCCCGAGCCGGGCGTTCCCGAGTCCTTCAAGGTCCTCATCAAGGAAATGCAGTCGCTCTGCCTGAACGTGGAAGTCCTCTCCACCGACGGCACCACGATCGAGATGCGTGACTCGGATGAAGAAGTCTTCCGGGCCGCGGAGGAACTGGGCATCGACCTCTCACGGGCCGAGCCGAGTTCTGTCGAGGAAGTCTAGGTATCACCCGACCGGTCCAGTCCGGCACCCGGAACGGCGGCAACGAAATTTCTGGCGGCCGCTGGGCGGCCTTGAAATATTGAAGCCGCCTTCCTCCGGACACCTCCCTGGACCGGTGGGGGACTCCACTCCCCGCCGCACCCATAAGACTTCAAGAATTTAGAGAACAAAGAGAGAACAGGGACCCTATGTCCAGCGAATCCTCCTTCGGCCTCATGCGAATCGGCCTTGCCACCGCGGACGAAATCCGTGGCTGGTCTTACGGCGAGGTCAAGAAGCCGGAAACCATCAACTACCGCACCCTCAAGCCCGAGAAGGACGGCCTCTTCTGCGAGAAGATCTTCGGCCCTTCCCGTGACTGGGAGTGCTACTGCGGCAAGTACAAGCGCGTGCGCTTCAAGGGCATCATCTGCGAGCGCTGCGGCGTCGAGGTCACCCGCGCCAAGGTGCGCCGCGAGCGCATGGGCCACATCGAGCTCGCCGCTCCCGTCACGCACATCTGGTACTTCAAGGGCGTTCCCTCGCGCCTCGGCTACCTCCTCGACCTGGCACCGAAGGACCTCGAGAAGGTCATCTACTTCGCCGCCTACATGATCACCTCGGTCGACGAGGAGAACCGCCACGCCGAACTGCCGAACCTCCAGGCCGAGCACGACCTCGAGAAGAAGCAGATGACGGACCAGCGCGACGCCGACATCGCCGCGATCGCCAAAGACCTCGAGGACGAGCTCGCCCGTCTCGAGGGTGAAGGCGCCAAGGCTGCCGACAAGAAGAAGGCCCGCGACTCGGCCGACCGCCAGATGGCGAACGTCCGCAAGCGCGCCGACGCCGACATCGAGCGCCTGGTGCAGGTGTGGGACCGCTTCAAGAGCCTCAAGGTCGCCGACCTCGAGGGCGACGAAGGGCTGTACCGCGAGCTGCGCGACCGCTACGGACTGTACTTCGAGGGCTCCATGGGTGCCGAGGCCATCAAGAAGCGCCTCGAGAACTTCGACATGCAGGCCGAGGCCGAGCTGCTGCGCGACATCATCCAGAACGGCAAGGGCCAGCGCAAGACGCGTGCCCTGAAGCGCCTCAAGGTGGTCAACGCGTTCCTGACGACGACGAACAGCCCGCTGGGCATGGTCCTCGACGCCGTGCCGGTGATCCCGCCGGAACTGCGCCCCATGGTCCAGCTCGACGGCGGCCGGTTCGCGACGTCCGACCTCAACGACCTCTACCGCCGCGTGATCAACCGCAACAACCGCCTGAAGCGCCTGCTCGACCTCGGGGCTCCCGAGATCATCGTGAACAACGAGAAGCGCATGCTGCAGGAAGCGGTCGACTCCCTGTTCGACAACGGCCGCCGTGGCCGCCCCGTCACCGGACCGGGCAACCGTCCCCTGAAGTCCCTCTCGGACATGCTCAAGGGCAAGCAGGGTCGTTTCCGCCAGAACCTCCTCGGCAAGCGCGTCGACTACTCGGGCCGTTCGGTCATCGTCGTCGGCCCGCAGCTGAAGCTGCACCAGTGCGGTCTGCCCAAGCAGATGGCGCTGGAGCTCTTCAAGCCGTTCGTGATGAAGCGCCTGGTGGACCTCAACCACGCGCAGAACATCAAGAGCGCCAAGCGCATGGTCGAGCGTTACCGCCCCCAGGTGTGGGACGTCCTCGAAGAGATCATCACCGAGCACCCCGTGCTGCTGAACCGTGCACCCACCCTGCACCGTCTCGGCATCCAGGCGTTCGAGCCGCAGCTGGTCGAAGGCAAGGCACTCCAGTTGCACCCGCTGGTGTGTGGTGCGTTCAACGCGGACTTCGACGGCGACCAGATGGCAGTGCACCTGCCGCTGAGCCCCGAGGCCCAGGCCGAGGCGCGCATCCTGATGCTCTCCTCGAACAACATCCTGAAGCCGTCCGACGGCCGCCCGGTCACCCTGCCCTCGCAGGACATGATCATCGGTCTGCACCACCTCACCACCAAGCGTGAGGGCAGTGCCGGCGAAGGGCGCGTCTTCACCAGCCCGTCCGAGGCCATCATGGCCCACGACTCCGGTGAGCTGCACCTGAACTCGGTCGTTCGGATCCGCGTCCCCAACTTCGTGCCCAGCGCCGACATCGCTGCGCCCGAGGGCTGGGAGCCCGGGAACCCTGCGCTGATCGAGACCTCCCTCGGACAGGTCCTGTTCAACGACACCCTCCCCGAGGACTACCCCTGGGTGGAGAAGGTCGCCGACAAGGGCCAGCTCTCGACGATCGTCAACGATCTCGCGGAGCGCTACCCGAAGGTCGTCACGGCGGCGACGCTGGACAACCTGAAGGACGCCGGTTTCTACTGGGCCACCCGCTCGGGCGTCACCGTCGCCATCTCGGACATCTCCGCGCCGATCAACAAGGCCGGCATCATGGAGGGCTACGAGACGCAGGCCGCCAAGGTCCAGTCGCAGTTCGACAAGGGCCTGATCGCCGACGAGGAGCGCCGCCAGGAGCTCATCGACATCTGGAACAAGGCGACCAACGAGGTCGCCGCGTCCATGCGCGCCGCGATGCCGAAGGACAACACCATCAACCGCATGGTGTCCTCCGGGGCCCGTGGTAACTGGCTGCAGGTCCGCCAGATCGCCGGTATCCGTGGCCTCGTGGCCAACCCGAAGGGCGAGATCATCCCTCGTCCGATCAAGTCCTCGTACCGCGAGGGCCTGTCGGTCCTGGAGTACTTCATCGCGACGCACGGTGCCCGTAAGGGCCTCGCCGACACCGCCCTGCGTACGGCCAACTCGGGTTACCTGACCCGACGCCTGGTCGACGTCTCGCAGGACGTCATCGTCCGCGAGGACGACTGCGGCACCGAGCGCGGCCTGAAGGTCACGATCGCCGTACCGAACGCCGACGGCGAGCTGGTGCTGCACGAGGAGGTCGAGAACTCGGCGTACGCCCGTACGCTCGCCACCGACGTCGTCGACTCCAAGGGCGAGGTGCTCGCTGCCGCGGGCTCCGACGTCGGAGACGTGCTCATCGGGGAACTGTTCGAGGCCGGCATCGCCGAGATCAAGGTCCGCTCCGTCCTCACCTGCGAGTCCAGCGTCGGCACCTGTGCCCTCTGCTACGGCCGCTCGCTGGCGACCGGCAAGACCGTGGACATCGGAGAGGCCGTCGGCATCATCGCCGCGCAGTCGATCGGTGAGCCGGGTACCCAGCTGACCATGCGTACCTTCCACACCGGTGGTGTCGCATCGGCGGAGGACATCACCCAGGGTCTGCCCCGTATCCAGGAGCTCTTCGAGGCGCGTACCCCCAAGGGTGTCGCCCCGATCTCCGAGGTCGCAGGGCGCGTCACCGTGGAGGATGCCGAGAAGCAGCTTCGCCTGGTGGTCACCCCCGACGACGGCTCCGAGGAGATCGCGTACCCGGTCCTGCGCCGTGCACGCCTCCTGGTGTCGGACGGCGACCACGTCGAGGTCGGGCAGCAGCTCGTCTTCGGTGCGGTCGACCCGAAGCAGATCCTGCGTATCCTCGGCCCCCGCAAGGCCCAGGAGTTCCTGGTCGACGAGGTGCAGCGCGTGTACCGCAGCCAGGGCGTGGGCATCCACGACAAGCACGTCGAGGTCATCGTCCGCCAGATGCTGCGTCGCGTCACCGTGATCGAGTCCGGCGAGTCGGACCTGCTCCCCGGTGAGCTGGCCGAGCGTCGTCGCTTCGAGGACGAGAACCGCCGCGTGGTGTCCGAGGGCAAGAAGCCGGCGTCAGGCCGGCCCGAGCTCATGGGCATCACCAAGGCGTCCCTCGCCACCGAGTCGTGGCTGTCGGCCGCTTCCTTCCAGGAGACCACGCGTGTCCTCACGCAGGCCGCCATGGAAGGCAAGAGCGACCCGCTGCTGGGCCTCAAGGAGAACGTCATCATCGGTAAGCTCATCCCGGCCGGTACCGGCCTGGACCGCTACACGAAGGTCACGGTCGAGCCCACCGAGGAAGCGAAGGCGAACCTCTTCACCGGTCCGAGCGCGTTCAGCGACTTCGACTACGCAGGTGTCGAGGGCGGCCTGAGCCCCGAGTTCCACGCCATCCCGCTGGACGACTACGACATGGGCAACAGCGACTTCCGCTGAACCCGACCGTCGGACGGAAAGGCCCCGGACTCCTCGGTCCGGGGCCTTTCCCGTTCGCCCCGTCGCCGCCGTACCACGAGGGGGAGCCGGGCGCGCGAAGGGGCATGCCGTATCTCTGGTAGACTTGACACCAATTGTTTGTGTGGCAGTGGATCGGCGTTGCGAAACGTATCTCCGTGTTGTACGTAAGTTGTACAGCGAATGCCACATTTTCGCACGCCTACAGTCGTTCCGCGGCAGCTCGTTGGTAGGCGAAGCGCCAAACGACTGATGATCCCGATCTCCGGATGGTGCGGCCCTGGAAAGCCGCCGCAACCACGGAGTAGGGCGACAGAGAACACTTCAGACATTACGGAGAACACGAAAGTGCCTACGATCAACCAGCTGGTCCGTAAAGGGCCGGACACCTAAGGTCGCCAAGACCAAGGCGCCCGCACTGAAGGGCAGCCCCATGAAGCGCGGCGTCTGCACCCGCGTCTACACCACCACCCCGAAGAAGCCGAACTCGGCTCTCCGCAAGGTCGCCCGCGTGCGCCTCAACGGTGGCATCGAAGTCACCGCCTACATCCCCGGCGTAGGTCACAACCTTCAGGAACACTCCATCGTGCTCGTGCGCGGCGGTCGTGTGAAGGACCTCCCCGGTGTCCGCTACAAGATCGTCCGTGGCGCGCTGGATACCCAGGGCGTGAAGAACCGCAAGCAGGCTCGCAGCCGCTACGGCGCAAAGATGGAGAAGAAGTAATATGCCACGTAAGGGCCCGGCCCCGAAGCGGCCGCTCGTTGTAGATCCCGTCTACGGTTCGCCCCTGGTCACGCAGCTGATCAACAAGGTGCTCGTCGACGGCAAGAAGTCCACCGCAGAGCGCATCGTCTACGGTGCCCTCGAAGGTGCTCGCGCCAAGTCCGGCGGCGACCCCGTCGCAGCGCTCAAGAAGGCCATGGACAACGTGAAGCCGACCCTCGAGGTCCGTTCACGCCGCGTCGGTGGAGCCACCTACCAGGTCCCCGTCGAGGTCAAGCCCGGTCGTTCGACCGCCCTGGCCCTCCGCTGGCTCGTCGGCTACTCCAAGGCCCGCCGCGAGAGAAGACGATGACGGAGCGCCTGCAGAACGAGATCCTCGACGCTTCCAACGGTCTCGGTGCCGCGGTCAAGCGCCGCGAGGACACGCACAAGATGGCCGAGTCGAACAAGGCCTTCGCACACTACCGCTGGTAGCAGATCTGCCGGCCGGACCATCACCCCACCAGGGCCGGCCCGGCCGGCGGTCCAGCAGAACTCCATTCTCGTCATAAGGGAGACACCGTGGCACAGGACGTGCTTACCGACCTCAACAAGGTCCGCAACATCGGCATCATGGCCCACATCGATGCCGGCAAGACCACTACTACCGAGCGCATCCTGTTCTACACGGGTGTCAACCACAAGATCGGCGAGACGCACGACGGCGCCTCCACCACCGACTGGATGGAACAGGAGAAGGAGCGCGGCATCACGATCACGTCTGCCGCCGTCACCTGCTTCTGGGAGAACAACCAGATCAACATCATCGACACCCCCGGGCACGTCGACTTCACCGTCGAGGTCGAGCGCTCGCTGCGCGTCCTCGACGGCGCCGTCGCCGTGTTCGACGGCAAGGAGGGCGTCGAGCCCCAGTCGGAGACCGTCTGGCGCCAGGCCGACAAGTACGAAGTGCCGCGCATCTGCTTCGTCAACAAGATGGACAAGCTGGGCGCCGACTTCTACTTCACCGTCGACACCATCATCAGCCGCCTGGGCGCCAAGCCCCTCGTGCTGCAGCTCCCGATCGGTGCCGAGAACGACTTCATCGGCGTCGTCGACCTGCTCTACATGCGTGCCCTCGTGTGGCCCGGCGACGCCAAGGGCGACGTGACCATGGGTGCGAAGTACGAGATCCAGGAGATCCCGGCCGACCTCCAGGCGAAGGCCGAGGAGTACCGCGCGACGCTCGTCGAGACCGTCGCCGAGTCCTCCGACGAGCTCATGAACAAGTACCTCGAGGGTGAGGAGATCACCATCGAGGAGCTGAAGGCCGGCATCCGCAAGATGACGATCAACTCCGAGCTCTACCCGATCCTCTGCGGCTCCGCGTTCAAGAACCGCGGTGTGCAGCCGATGCTCGACGCCGTCATCGACTACCTGCCCTCGCCCCTCGACGTCCCCCCGATGATCGGCCACGATCCCCGGAACGAAGAGGTCGAGCTGACGCGCAAGCCCAGCACGGAGGAGCCCTTCTCCGCCCTCGCGTTCAAGGTCGCCACGCACCCCTTCTTCGGGCAGCTGACCTTCATCCGCGTGTACTCCGGCCAGATCTCGGCCGGTACGCAGGTGACGAACTCCACGAAGACGAAGAAGGAGCGCATCGGCAAGCTCTTCCAGATGCACGCCAACAAGGAGATTCCCGTCGAGGAAGCCCTTGCCGGCCACATCTACGCCGCGATCGGCCTGAAGGACACCACCACCGGTGACACCCTGTCCGATTCGGCGAATCAGATCGTCCTCGAGTCCATGAGCTTCCCGGAGCCCGTGATCTCGGTGGCCATCGAGCCGAAGACCAAGGGTGACCAGGAGAAGCTCTCCACCGCCATCCAGAAGCTCTCGGCCGAGGATCCCACCTTCCAGGTGTCCCTGAACGAGGACACCGGACAGACGATCATCGCCGGCATGGGCGAGCTCCACCTCGACATCCTCGTGGACCGCATGCGCCGCGAGTTCAAGGTCGAGGCGAACGTCGGCAAGCCGCAGGTGGCCTACCGCGAGACGATCAAGCGCGCCGTCGCCAAGCACGACTACACGCACAAGAAGCAGACCGGTGGTTCGGGCCAGTTCGCGAAGATCCAGATCGCGATCGAACCGCTGGACACCGCCGAGGGCGAGCTCTACTCGTTCGACAACAAGGTCACCGGTGGACGCGTTCCCCGCGAGTACATCCCGAGTGTCGATGCAGGCATCCAGGACGCGCTCAACGACGGCGTCCTCGCCGGTTACCCTGTGGTCGGCATCAAGGCGACGCTGCTCGACGGCGCGTACCACGACGTCGACTCCTCCTCCGAGATGGCCTTCAAGATCGCCGGTCGCATGGCGTTCAAGGAAGCTGCACGGATGGCTCAGCCCGTCCTGCTCGAGCCCCTCATGGACGTCGAGGTCCGCACCCCTGAGGAATACATGGGTGAGGTCATCGGTGACCTGAACTCCCGCCGTGGCCAGATGCAGTCCATGGAGGATGCAAGCGGCGTGAAGGTCATCCGCGCCCACGTGCCCCTCTCGGGCATGTTCGGCTACATCGGCGACCTGCGGTCGAAGACCCAGGGTCGTGCCGTGTACTCGATGCAGTTCGACAGCTACTCGGAGGTCCCCAAGGCAGTAGCCGACGAGATCATCCAGAAGACGCGCGGCGAGTAAGTACCCCTCCCGGAAACGGGACCACGGGGAGGGGAGCCGGCCTGCCCCAGGGCAGGCCGGCCCTCCTCCCCAGCTGCAGGACCAGTCGGACCGGCAGTGCAGAGCAATTTCATCAAAACCAAAAGCCCCCAGTAGACTTGCATGAGTTTCAGCTGCGAAAAGCGCGGCTGGGAAGCAGATCTTCTCAAACGTTCTAGGAGGAACCCGTGGCGAAGGCAAAGTTCGAGCGGACTAAGCCGCACGTTAACATCGGCACCATCGGTCACGTCGACCATGGAAAGACCACGTTGACGGCTGCCATTTCCAAGGTGCTGTACGACAAGTACCCCACCCTCAACGAGCAGCGTGACTTCGCGTCGATCGACTCGGCTCCCGAGGAGGAGAAGCAGCGCGGCATCACGATCAACATCTCGCACGTCGAGTACCAGACCGAGAAGCGTCACTACGCACACGTAGACGCCCCCGGTCACGCTGACTACATCAAGAACATGATCACCGGTGCGGCCCAGATGGACGGCGCCATCCTCGTTGTCGCCGCCACGGACGGTCCCATGGCCCAGACCCGTGAGCACGTCCTGCTCGCCCGCCAGGTCGGTGTCCCCTACCTGCTGGTCGCGCTGAACAAGTCCGACATGGTCGACGACGAAGAGCTGCTCGACCTCGTGGAGATGGAAGTCCGTGAGCTGCTCAGCTCGCAGGGCTTCGACGGTGACGACGCTCCCGTCGTCCGCGTCTCCGGCCTGAAGGCCCTCGAAGGTGACCCCGAGTGGGTCAAGTCCGTCGAGGAACTGATGGAAGCTGTCGACGACAACGTGCCGGACCCCGTGCGCGACAAGGACAAGCCCTTCCTCATGCCCGTCGAGGACGTCTTCACGATCACCGGTCGTGGAACCGTCGTCACCGGCCGCGCCGAGCGCGGAACCCTCGCCATCAACTCCGAGGTCGAGATCGTCGGGATCCGTCCGGTCCAGAAGACCACGGTCACCGGTATCGAGATGTTCCACAAGCAGCTCGACGAGGCCTGGGCCGGCGAGAACTGTGGTCTGCTCCTCCGCGGCATCAAGCGCGAGGACGTAGAGCGCGGCCAGGTCATCGTGAAGCCGGGTTCCATCACCCCGCACACCGACTTCGAGGCCAACGTCTACATCCTGGCGAAGGACGAGGGCGGGCGTCACAACCCGTTCTACTCCAACTACCGCCCGCAGTTCTACTTCCGCACCACGGACGTGACCGGCGTCATCACCCTTCCCGAGGGCACCGAGATGGTCATGCCCGGCGACAACACTGAGATGACCGTCGAGCTCATCCAGCCCATCGCCATGGAAGAGGGCCTCGGCTTCGCGATCCGCGAAGGCGGCCGCACCGTCGGTTCGGGACGCGTCACCAAGATCCTGAAGTAGTCCACAGCATCACCCAGCCGCCGGGCTCCGACCGGTAGGCGACGAGAAGACCCCGTCGTATCCACGACGGGGGTCTTCTCGTCGCCGGGGTGAGGCAGGGGAGTCCCAGTAGCGCAGATCACCCATACCCCCATAGGTCCCGGTTCGCAATCATCGCGGTAATCTGCCACACTGGATAAGTTGTTCAAGCGCCGGCGCGCGCGGTTCGAGACTTCTTCCCGGTCAGGATAATGCCTGATGCAGGGAGCGGGTCCGCCGAGGCGCAGGGCCCAAATAGAAACCACCCCGTTCGGCTCGTCCGAAAATCAGCGGACCGTGTGTGTCAGGAAGTGCGACACGCCCGAGCGCGGGGGTCGGAGCCCTGGCAGGGTGAGGAACCCGGATCTCTCCGGATTCAGTCTGCTCAGGAAGCGTCGCACAACGGACGCAGGAAATGTACGTACGTACCGGAACTGCTCAGGCAGTTATGTAGAGAGAGAGTCGAGACGCCATGGCGGGACAAAAAATCCGCATCCGGCTGAAGTCATATGACCACGAGGTCATCGATGTTTCAGCACGGAAGATCGTTGAGACGGTGACGCGCGCAGGCGCAACGGTAGTGGGCCCCGTGCCCCTGCCCACGGAGAAGAACGTTTTCGTTGTCATCCGGTCCCCGCACAAGTACAAGGACAGCCGTGAGCACTTCGAAATGCGTACTCACAAGCGTCTGATCGACATCATTGATCCCACGCCCAAGGCCGTCGATTCGCTGATGCGTCTCGACCTGCCTGCGGACGTGAACATCGAAATCAAGCTGTAAGGGAGAGCGGATACCTATGTCTACTTCACTTACGCGCCAGGTCAAGGGCCTGCTGGGCATCAAGCTCGGCATGACCCAGGTCTGGGACGAGAACAACGTCCTCATCCCGGTCACCGTCGTCCAGGCAGACTCGAACGTCATCACCCAGCTCCTCAGCGAGGACAAGGACGGCTACACGGCCGTCCAGATCGGCTTCGGCCAGATCGATCCCCGCAAGGTCACCAAGCCGCTCGCCGGCCACTTCGACAAGGCAGGCGTCACGCCCCGCCGTCATGTGGTCGAGCTGCGCACGTCCGACGCCGACACCTACTCGCTCGGCCAGGAACTCTCCGTCGAGATGTTCGAGGCCGGCCAAACCGTCGACGTCATCGGCACCACCAAGGGCAAGGGCTTCGCCGGTGTCATGAAGCGCCACGGGTTCCACGGTGTTGGAGCCTCGCACGGTGCACACAAGAACCACCGCAAGCCCGGTTCCATCGGTGGAGCATCCACCCCCAGCCGCGTCTTCCGTGGAATGAAAATGGCAGGCCGCATGGGCGCCGTTCGTCAGACCACGCTGAACCTCCGGGTCCACGCCGTCGACGCCGAGAAGTCGCTGCTGCTGATCAAGGGTGCCGTCCCCGGCGCCCGCGGCCAGGTCGTCCTCGTACGCACCGCCGTGAAGGGAGCATAGCCAAATGGCTGCCAACACCGTAAAGGTCGATCTCCCCGCGGAGATCTTCGACGCACAGACCAACGTGCCGCTGCTGCACCAGGTCGTCGTGGCTCAGCTTGCCGCCGCCCGCCAGGGTACGCACAAGACGAAGACCCGCGCCGAGGTCAGTGGCGCAGGCCGCAAGCCGTTCAAGCAGAAGGGAACCGGTCGTGCCCGCCAGGGTTCGATCCGCGCCCCCCACATGACCGGCGGCGGTATCGTTCACGGACCCACCCCCCGCGACTACAGCCAGCGCACCCCCAAGAAGATGATCGCCGCCGCCCTGCGCGGAGCGCTCTCGGACCGGGCACGCAACGGCCGTATCCACGTCCTCGAGTCCCTCGTCACCGGCGGCAAGCCGTCGACCAAGGGTGCCATCGAGACCCTGCGCGCGATCTCCGAGCGGCCCCGCCTGCTCGTCGTGATCGAGCGTGCCAACGACGTCGCCGCACTGTCGGTGCGCAACGTCCCCGAGGTACACGTCCTCTACGTAGACCAGCTCAACACGTACGACGTGCTGGTGTCCGACGACGTGATCTTCACCAAGGCCGCCTACGACCAGTTCGTCGGCACGCCTGCTGTCATCACCGAGGAGGATGCCAAGTGAGCGGCACCATCGCAAAGGATCCGCGCGACGTGGTCATCGCACCCGTCGTCTCGGAGAAGAGCTACGGCCTGATCGACGAAGGCAAGTACACCTTCCTGGTCGACCCCCGCTCGAACAAGGAAGAAATCAAACTGGCGGTCGAGAAGATCTTCTCCGTGAAGGTCGACTCCATCAACACCATCAACCGGGTTGGCAAGCGCAAGCGCACCAAGTTCGGCTGGGGCCAGCGCAAGGGCACCAAGCGTGCCATCGTGTCCCTCAAAGAGGGCTCGATCGACATCTTCGGCGGTCCGCTCTCCTAGAGCGGAGACCACTTTAACGAGGAATTGAGTTATGGGAATCCGTAAATACAAGCCGACAACCCCGGGCCGTCGTGGCTCGAGCGTTGCCGACTTCGCTGAAATCACCCGATCGACGCCGGAGAAGTCGCTGGTGCGTCCCCTTCCCAAGAAGGGTGGACGCAACAACACCGGTAAGATCACGACCCGCCACAAGGGCGGTGGACACAAGCGTCAGTACCGCCTGATCGACTTCCGCCGCCACGACAAGGACGGCGTCGACGCCCGCGTTGCCGAGATCGAGTACGATCCCAACCGCACCGCGCGCATCGCCCTCCTGCACTACGTCGACGGCACCAAGCGCTACATCATCGCGCCGAACAAGCTCAAGCAGGGCGACTTCGTCGAGGCCGGGGCCGGGGCCGACATCAAGCCCGGCAACAACCTGCCGCTGCGCAACATCCCCGTGGGTACCGTCATCCACGCCGTCGAGCTCCGCCCGGGCGGCGGCGCGAAGATGGCGCGTTCCGCCGGTGCATCGGTCCAGCTCGTCGCCAAGGAAGGCCGCTTCGCCCAGCTGCGACTGCCCTCCGGCGAAATCCGCAACGTCGACGTCCGCTGCCGCGCGACGATCGGCGAGGTCGGCAACGCCGAGCAGTCGAACATCAACTGGGGCAAGGCCGGCCGTAACCGCTGGAAGGGCATCCGCCCGACCGTCCGCGGTGTCGCCATGAACCCGGTCGACCACCCGCACGGTGGTGGCGAGGGCCAGACCTCCGGTGGACGCCACCCGGTCAACCCGAACGGTAAGGCCGAAGGCCGTACCCGTCGCCCCAACAAAGAGAGCGATTCACTCATCGTGCGTCGCCGTCGTTCCGGCAAGAACAAGCGATAGGAGCCTGGAGACATGCCACGCAGCCTGAAGAAAGGCCCCTTCGTCGATCAGCACCTTTACGTAAAGGTCGCTCGCGAGAACGAATCGGGCACGAAGAACGTCATCAAGACGTGGTCCCGCCGCTCCATGATCGTCCCCGACATGCTCGGGCACACGATCGCGGTGCACGACGGACGCAAGCACATCCCGGTGTTCGTCACCGAGTCGATGGTCGGGCACAAGCTCGGCGAATTCGCTCCCACGCGGACTTTCCGCGGCCATGTTAAGGACGACCGCAAGGGCAAGCGCCGCTAGGCGCTGCTCTTACGGCTAAGACGAGAGAAGGAAAGCAATGGAAGCCAAGGCTATTGCGCGTCATATCCGCGTAACGCCTATGAAGGCCCGGCGCGTCGTCAACCTTGTTCGTGGTAAGCAGGCGAATGAGGCTCTGGCTATTCTGAAGTTTGCCCCACAGGTTGCTTCGGAGCCGGTTTTCAAGGTGGTCCAGTCGGCGATGGCCAACGCACGAGTCCTCGCGGACCGTGACGGCGTCGCCTTCGACGAGGACAACCTCATCATCAGCGAAGCGTTCGTTGACGAAGGCCCCACGATGAAGCGGTTCCGTCCGCGAGCCCAGGGCCGCGCGTTCCGCATCAACAAGCGGACCAGCCACATCACGGTTGTCGTCGCTACCCCTGAGAAAGTGGAGGTCCGCTAAGTGGGACAGAAAGTAAACCCGCACGGGTTCCGACTCGGCATCACCACCGACCACCGGTCACACTGGTTCGCCGACAGCAACAAGCCGGGCCAGCGCTACCGCGACTTCGTCCGCGAGGACATCAAGATCCGCCAGCTCATGTCGACCGGCATGGACCGTGCCGGCATCGCCAAGGTCGAGATCGAGCGCACCCGCGACCGCGTCCGCGTGGACATCCACACGGCACGTCCGGGTATCGTCATCGGCCGCCGTGGAGCAGAGGCGGACCGCATCCGCGGCGAGCTCGAGAAGCTCACCGGCAAGCAGGTGCAGCTGAACATCCTCGAGGTCAAGAACCCCGAGATCGAGGCACAGCTCGTCGCCCAGGGCATCGCCGAGCAGCTTTCCTCCCGCGTGGCGTTCCGCCGCGCGATGAAGAAGGCCATGCAGTCCGCACAGCGTGCCGGCGCCAAGGGCATCCGTGTCCAGTGTTCAGGTCGCCTGGGTGGCGCCGAAATGAGCCGCTCGGAGTTCTACCGCGAGGGGACGCGTTCCCCTGCACACGCTCCGCGCCAACATCGACTACGGCTTCTTCGAAGCGAAGACCACCTTCGGCCGCATCGGCGTGAAGGTCTGGATCTACAAGGGTGACGTCACGGCGAAGGAACTCGCAGCCCAGGCTGCAGCAGCTCCGTCCCGTGGCCGCGGTGGAGACCGTCCGGGCCGTGGCCCCGCCGGCGCCGACCGCGGAGGCGACCGCCGTCGCCGCGCCCCCGAGCGCTCCGAGGGCCAGGGTGCTGCGGCACCCGCCGAGACCGCCGCAGCTCCCGCTGCGACTGAAGGAGGACAGGCTTAAATGCTTATCCCACGTCGAGTCAAGTTCCGTAAGCAGCACCACCCGGGTCGTTCCGGCGCTGCTACCGGCGGTACCGAGGTAAGCTTTGGCGAATGGGGTATCCAGGCTCTGAGCCCGGCATACGTCACCAACCGCCAGATCGAGTCCGCCCGTATCGCCATGACCCGCCACATCAAGCGTGGCGGCAAGGTCTGGATCAACATCTATCCGGACCGCCCGTTGACCAAGAAGCCTGCCGAGACCCGCATGGGTTCCGGTAAGGGTTCGCCCGCGAGTGGTGGGTGGCCAACGTCAAGCCGGGACGGGTTCTGTTCGAACTGTCCGGTGTTTCCGAAGAGGTAGCCCGCGAAGCCCTGCGCCTCGCGATTCACAAGCTGCCGTTGAAGGCACGCATCGTGCGTCGTGAGGGTGGTGAATAGTTATGGCTCTGGGTTCAAAGGAACTGGCAACAGACCAGCTGGACGGCTTCGACAAGGACCGCCTGGTGGAAGAACTGCGCAAGGCCAAGGAGGAGCTGTTCAACCTCCGTTTCCAGTCGGCCACCGGCCAGCTCGAAAGCCACGGGCGCCTTCGCTCGGTCAAGCGCGACATCGCACGCATCTACACGGTGCTGCGTGAGCGCGAACTGGGTATCCGCCCCGAGGTCGTCGCTCCCGTCGAGGAAGCGAAGCCCGCGAAGGCGGACAAGCCCAAGAAAGCCAAGAAGGCCTCCACGAAGGACGAACCTTCCGTGGACACCGAGGCTTCTGAGGAGGACGCCAAATGAGTGAGCAGCAGAGCGAGACGACCGTAGGAACCGAGAAGGCCGTCCACGGCGCCGACTCGCGCGGCTACCGCAAGGTACGCCGTGGATACGTCGTCTCGGACAAGATGGAGAAGACCATCGTGGTCGAGGTCGAGGACCGCGTGAAGCACGGCCTGTACGGCAAGGTGCTTCGCCGCAGTTCCAAGGTCAAGGCGCACGACGAGCAGAACGTCGCCGGTATCGGGGACATGGTCCTGATCAGCGAGACCCGGCCCCTGTCCGCCACCAAGCGGTGGCGCCTGGTCGAGGTCATCGAGAAGGCCAAGTAGCAGCACAGCAGGACCCGGAGCCGGCCGCCGGCTCCACCCGACGATGCCCCGGACGCGATTTCGCGTCCGGGGCATCTTCGCGATACGATTAGTACCTTGTCTGTCTGGTGGGCTGGCGCATGCCCTCACGAGGTATCTCCGCAGGAACTCCTGCCAGGACCTCGGCTTGCGGGGCGTCCCTCACGGGTTTCCTTCACACCGGGCAAATAGGCAAAAGCCCGATAATCTTGTTCATCACGACATCCACTGTGCAGAAGATCGACGCGCAGCCGCGCGCCCAGGCGTGCACGTGCTGAGTACCAGTATTACGGGGCCCACCCATATCCGTTCCGCAAGGCTCGACGAGAGAACCGGCGCGACGACAGGAGTAATAAGTGATTCAGCAGGAGTCGCGGCTAAAGGTCGCCGACAACACGGGGGCCAAGGAAATCTTGACCATCCGCGTTCTCGGAGGATCCGGGCGCCGCTACGCAGGCATCGGTGACGTCATCGTCGCCACCGTGAAGGACGCGATCCCCGGCGGCAACGTCAAGAAGGGCGACGTCGTCAAGGCGGTCATCGTCCGCACCAAGAAGGAACGCCGCCGCGCGGACGGTTCCTACATCAAGTTCGACGAGAACGCAGCAGTGATCCTGAAGAACGACGGCGACCCCCGCGGTACCCGTATCTTCGGCCCTGTCGGTCGCGAGCTCCGCGACAAGCGTTTCATGAAGATCATCTCGCTGGCGCCGGAGGTGCTGTAGTCCATGGCACAGAAGACAAAGCTCAAGATCAAGAAGGGTGACCTCGTGCAGGTCATCACCGGAGCCAAGCAGGAACGCGGCGGAGACCGCGGCAAGCAGGGCAAGGTACTGAAGGTGTTCCCCGAGACCAACCGCGTCCTCGTGGAAGGCATCAACCGGATCACGAAGCACACCAAGGTCGGGCAGTCGCAGCGCGGCACCAAGACCGGTGGCATCGAGGTCGTCGAGGCACCCGTGCACATCAGCAACGTCGCGGTCGTCGACCCCGAGACCAAGAAGCCGACCCGCGTCGGGTACCGCACCGAGACCGTCGAGCGCGACGGCCGCGAGCGTGTGGTCCGCATCCGCGTGGCCAAGTCATCAGGGAAGGATCTGTAATGACTGTCGAAACCACAGGGACCAAGGTTCTTCCCCGCCTCAAGGCACGCTACGCGTCCGAGATCAAGGCCACCCTGCAGGAAGAGTTCAACTACGCCAACGTGAACCAGGTCCCGCGCCTGGTGAAGGTCGTCGTGAACATGGGTGTCGGTGACGCCGCCAAGGACTCCAAGCTGATCGACGGGGCCGTAAAGGACCTCACCGCGATCACCGGTCAGAAGCCGCAGGTCACGAAGGCACGCAAGTCCATCGCGCAGTTCAAGCTCCGCGAAGGAATGCCCATCGGCGCACACGCCACCCTGCGTGGCGACCGCATGTGGGAATTCACGGACCGCCTGATCTCCCTCGCGCTGCCCCGTATCCGCGACTTCCGCGGCCTCAACGGCAAGCAGTTCGACGGCAACGGCAACTACACGTTCGGTCTCACCGAGCAGTCGATGTTCCACGAGATCGACCAGGACCGGATCGACCGCGTGCGTGGCATGGACATCACCGTCGTCACGACCGCCAAGACCGACGCCGAGGGCCGTGCGCTCCTCAAGGCGCTCGGCTTCCCCTTCAAATCCGAAGATTAATCTAACTACGTTGCAGGTCCGCTCCAGCCGGCACCCCGAGTGCCGACCGGAATCCGGAAACCGTTTCGAGGAAGGGCAAGAGCCCACATGACAATGACAGATCCTGTCGCAGACATGCTCACGCGTCTGCGCAACGCAAACTCGGCTTACCACGACTCCGTGTCCATGCCGTACAGCAAGCTCAAGGCCCGCGTCGCGGACATCCTGAAGGCCGAAGGCTACATCGCCGGCTGGAAGGAAGAGGAAGCGGAGGTCGGCAAGAAGCTGACCATCGACCTCAAGTTCGGACCGGACCGCCAGCGTTCCATCGCCGGCATCCGCCGTATCTCCAAGCCCGGCCTGCGCGTGTACGCCAAGTCCACGAACCTGCCCCACGTGCTCGGCGGCCTCGGCATCGCCATCCTGTCCACGTCCTCCGGTCTGCTCACGGACCGCCAGGCATCCAAGAAGGGTGTAGGTGGGGAAGTCCTCGCCTACGTCTGGTAACGGGAAAGGGAAAGAAAAATGTCACGTATTGGACGTCTCCCCATCACCGTTCCCGCCGGTGTCGAGGTCAATGTCAACGGCAACGAGGTCTCCATCAAGGGTTCGAAGGGCGAGCTGAGCCACACGGTTCCCAACCCCATCGAGATCTCCCTCGACGAAGGCATCCTCACCGTCAGCCGCCCGAACGACGAGCGCGAGTCGCGGTCGCTCCACGGCCTCACCCGCACGCTGATCTCCAACATGATCGTCGGAGTCACCGAGGGCTACAAGAAGAACCTCGAGATCGTGGGCACGGGTTACCGTGTGCAGGCCAAGGGCAGCGACCTCGAGTTCGCCCTGGGCTACAGCCACCCGGTCGCCGTCAAGGCTCCCGAGGGCATCACGCTGACAGTCGACAGCCCCACCAAGCTCTCGGTCGCCGGCATCAACAAGCAGCAGGTCGGCGAGGTCGCTGCAACCATCCGCAAGCTGCGCAGGCCCGACCCCTACAAGGGCAAGGGCATCCGCTACGCAGGCGAGATCATCCGCCGCAAGGTCGGAAAGGCTGGTAAGTAACCATGGGTCTGAGCATCAACAAGAAGCGCAGCTCGAAGAGCAAGTCCGCCTCGCGTGGACGCCGCCACCTCCGGGTACGCAAGCGCGTCTCGGGCACGGCCGTCCGTCCCCGCCTGGTCGTCAACCGTTCGGCCCGCCACGTATTCGTGCAGGTCGTCGACGACACCAAGGGCGTGACCGTGGCATCAGCCTCCACCCTCGAAGCGGACCTCCGTGCATTCGACGGTGACAAGACCGCCAAGGCCAAGCGCGTTGGCGAACTCGTTGCAGAGCGTGCCAAGGCCGTCGGCGTCGAAGCAGTCGTCTTCGACCGCGGCGGTAACAAGTACCACGGTCGCGTTGCAGCAATCGCAGACGGCGCACGTGAAGGTGGGCTGGCACTGTGACCGAGGAGAACAAGGCAAAGGAAGCCCCATTGAATACGGCTACAGAGCAGCCCGCAGCCGAAGCTCCGGCTGCAGGCGCAACTGAGAACGCGTCGGCTGACGCGAACCGTGGCCGCGGCAACACCCGCGGTGGCGAGCGTGGCGGCAACTCCCGCGGTGGCGAGCGTGGCGGCCGTGGTGGCCGTGACGGGCGCGACGGCGGCCGCAACGACGACAAGGACAAGTTCATCGAACGCGTCGTCACCATCAACCGTGTTGCGAAGGTCGTCAAGGGCGGCCGCCGCTTCAGCTTCACCGCCCTCGTGGTGGTAGGCGACGGCAACGGCATGGTCGGCGTCGGCTACGGAAAGGCGAAGGAAGTCCCCTCCGCCATCCAGAAGGCCGTCGAGGAAGCCAAGAAGACGATGTTCCGCGTTCCGCGCATCGGTGGCACCGTCCCGCACCTGGTGCAGGGCGAGGCAGCAGCCGGCGTCGTCCTGCTCCGTCCCGCCTCCCCGGGTACCGGCGTCATCGCCGGTGGTCCGGTGCGTGCGGTACTGGAGTGCGTCGGCATCCACGACGTCCTCTCGAAGTCGCTCGGTTCCGCGAACGCCATCAACATCGTTCACGCGACCGTTGACGCGCTGAAGCGCCTCGAAGAGCCCCAGGCAGTCGCGGCCCGCCGCGGCCTGCCCCTCGACGAGGTCGCATCCCACCAGATGCTGCGCGCGATCGCAGCTCAGAAGGCAGGTGCGTGATGACCGCGATCACTCCGAAGAACGTGCTCGTGAGCTCGGCGAAGCTCGAGATCACCCAGATCAAGTCCGCCATCGGCGGCAAGCAGAACCAGCGCGACACGCTGCGGTCGCTCGGTCTCAAGCGGATCGGCCACACCGTGGTCCGTGAAGCCGATGCCGTCACTGTCGGCATGATCAACACGGTTCCGCACCTCTTGAAGGTTGAGGAGGCCAAGTAATGGCAGAGAACAACACTGCGGCTCCGGTCGCAGGCGAGGAAAAAGCAGAGCGCGTCCACGCACTGAAGGTCCACCACCTGCGTCCCGCACCCGGAGCCAAGACGGCGAAGACCCGTGTCGGCCGTGGTGAGGGTTCGAAGGGTAAGACCGCCGGCCGTGGAACCAAGGGAACTGCAGCCCGCTACCAGGTGAAGGCAGGATTCGCCGGCGGCCAGCTGCCGCTGCACATGCGCCTTCCCAAGCTGCGCGGCTTCAAGAACCCGTTCCGCGTCGAGTTCCAGGTCGTGAACCTGGACAAGCTCTCCGAGCTGTACCCCGATGGCGGCGACGTCACGGTGGAGAGCCTGGTGGCGAACGGCGCCGTCCGCAAGAACCAGCCCGTCAAGGTGCTCGGCACCGGCGAGCTCACCGTGGCAGTCAACGTCGCGGTCGACGCCTTCTCCGCATCCGCTGCGGAGAAGATCGTCGCTGCAGGCGGGACCGTCACCGAGCTGTAGGCTCCTGGCCGGCCCTTCCCCGGGGGACCGGGGGAAGGCGGCTGTGATCCACGGCACTGAGGAACTAGACTCTTGGTGGGCAGGCTCGACCTGCCCGCCAAGGGTCTTTTTTCGGCTGAGGCCACCCCTGCTCCACGCCGGTTCTCTCACACCGGTGACCAACCGTTAGACTCGGTTGTTGTGTACGGTCCGCGTCAGGACCAACAGACCTTCAGGAGGACGCTTGCTTAGCGCTATTGGCCGGGCATTCCGGACGCCAGACTTGCGGCGCAAGCTGTTGTTCACGCTGGGAATCATCACCATCTTCCGTCTCGGGGCCTTCATCCCCGCTCCCGGGGTCGACTACGGCAACGTGCAGCAGTGCCTCGAACTCGGCAACACCGAGGGCGGCCTCTACCAGTTCGTCAACCTCTTCAGCGGCGGAGCCCTCCTGCAGGTCTCCATCTTCGCGCTGGGCATCATGCCCTACATCACGGCGAGCATCATCACGCAGCTGCTCCGGGTGGTCATCCCCCGTTTCCAGGAGCTGCACCAGGAAGGCGCGCAGGGCCAGTCCCGGCTCACCCAGTACACGCGCTACCTGACGATCGCGCTCGGCCTGCTCAACGCGACCACCCTCGTGTCGCTCGCCCGCTCCGGCGCACTGCTCGGCAACTGCCCCGTGCCCCTGATCCCGGACGACTCCATCATCACGATCATCCTCCTGATCATCACGCTGACCGCCGGCACCGGCCTCATCATGTGGATGGGCGAGCTCATCACCGAGAAGGGCGTGGGCAACGGCATGTCGCTGCTCATCTTCACCGCCATCGCCGCCGGCTTCCCGACCTCGCTCGGTGAGATCCTCCGCACCCAGGGCGCCACGGTGTTCTCCTTCGTCCTCGCGATGGGCGTCGTCGTCGTCGCGCTGGTCATCTTCGTGGAGCAGTCGCAGCGACGCATCCCGGTGCAGTACGCCAAGCGCATGGTGGGCCGCCGTACCCTGGGCGGCAGCAGCACCTACATCCCGATCAAGGTCAACATGGCCGGTGTCATCCCCGTGATCTTCGCGTCCTCGATGCTCTACCTGCCCAGCCTGATCGCACAGTTCAACACCCCCCAGGACGGTACCGCGCCGGCCGGGTGGGTCAACTGGATCACCACGTACCTGACCAGTGGCGACCACCCGCTGTACATGGCGATGTACTTCCTGCTGATCGTGTTCTTCACCTACTTCTACGTAGCGATCACGTTCAATCCGGACGAGGTGTCCGAGAACATGAAGAAGTACGGCGGATTCATCCCCGGCATCCGTGCGGGCCGTCCCACCGCCGAGTACCTCCAGTACGTGCTGTCGCGCATCACGCTGCCCGGCGCCATCTACCTGGGCCTCGTCGCCCTGATCCCGCTGATCGCCCTGGTGGCCATCGGTGCGAACCAGAACTTCCCGTTCGGTGGCACCTCGATCCTGATCATGGTGGGCGTCGGCCTCGAGACCGTAAAGCAGATCGACGCACAGCTCCAGCAGCGTCACTACGAAGGGTTGTTGCGTTGACGAGAATGCTGATCATCGGTCCCCCCGGATCGGGCAAGGGCACCCAGGCCGCACGGATCTCCGAGCGCCTCGGCGTCGTCGCGATCTCG
The DNA here is from genome assembly GCA_004001285.1 of Arthrobacter sp. MN05-02. Lineage (NCBI taxonomy): Bacteria > Bacillati > Actinomycetota > Actinomycetes > Micrococcales > Micrococcaceae > Arthrobacter > Arthrobacter sp. MN05-02. The sequence goes on along the minus strand of AP018697.1, from coordinate 2,656,487 downwards.
ACCGGCGACATCTTCCGCGACAACGTGAAGCGGGAGACCCCGCTCGGCGTCGAGGCGAAGAAGTTCATGGACGCGGGCGACTTCGTTCCGGACAGCGTCACCAACAGCATGGTGCGTGACCGCCTCGCGGCCGACGACGTGCGCGAGGGCTTCCTCCTCGACGGCTACCCCCGCACGGCCTCGCAGGTGGTGGAGCTCGACGACATCCTCCGCGAGAACGACCTCGAGCTCGACGTCGTGCTGCAGCTGACCGCGGACGACGAGGAGCTCGTCAAGCGCCTCCTCGGCCGTGCGAAGCTCGACGGGCGCTCGGACGACAACGAGCAGGTCATCCGCCACCGCCTCGGGCTCTACCACGACCAGACCGAGGTGGTGGTGTCGCGGTACGACGAGCGCGGCATCGTCACGAAGGTCGACGGCATCGGCAGCATCGACGACGTCACCGAGCGCGTCATGGCCGCCCTCAAAGTCGCGAGCTAGGACCCCCGCATGTTCCGCCAGCCCAAGGTCGAGTACAAGACCCCCAGCCAGATGCTCGTGATGCGCGAGGCCGGTCTGGTGCTCTCCGAGGCGCTGGACCGGACGGTCGCGGCCGCGGCGGTCGGCGTCACGACCGCGCAGCTCAACGACGTGTTCGAAGGCGTGCTGCGGGAGAAGGGCGCGACGTCGAACTTCCGCGGCTACCACGGGTTCCCGGCCAGCATCTGCACGTCCGTGAACCACGAGGTGGTGCACGGCATCCCGGGTGGCTACACGCTGCAGGACGGCGACATCATCTCGATCGACGGTGGCGCGGTGGTCCGTGGATGGCACTCCGATTCCGCGCGCACCGTGATCGTCGGATCAGCGCGGCCGGAAGACGTGCGCCTGTCGGACGTCACCGAGGAAGCCATGTGGCGCGGCATCGCGGCGCTCGCATCGGCCCGGTTCGTGGGTGACATCGGAGCGGCCATCGACGACTACGTCTCGTCGGTGCCCGGCCCGGCGCTCGGGATCCTGGAGGACTACGTCGGTCACGGCATCGGGACGCAGATGCACCAGGCGCCCGACGTCCTCAACTACCGCAGCTCGAACCGGGGCCCGAAGGTCCGCCCGGGACTGTGCCTCGCCATCGAGCCGATGCTCGTGCAGGGGAACCTGGAGACAGCAGTCCTCGACGACGACTGGACGGTCGTGACCACCGACGGCCAGCGTGCGTCGCAGTGGGAACACAGCGTCGCGGTGCACGACGGCGGTATCTGGGTCCTGTCCGCACCCGACGGGGGAGCCTCCCGGCTGGAGCCCCTCGGAGTCACCCCGGTTCCCCTGAGCGCCTGACGTCGGAACCCGGCACACGCAACGCCACGAATGACGAAGGTCCCGCACAAGAGTGCGGGACCTTCGTCATCGGTACATGGCACAGCCGCGCGGCCGGCTCCCGGACCGATTTAACTATCAGGGGACAGTAGCGTAGAGTTGTGTGTTGGTTGTCTCTGCTTTTCGTGCCCAATTGGGCTCTGGAGACGTCCCCGCGCGAGGAGCTCCGGCTCTCCGCGGGCCTGACAATCAAAACCCCAAACCCGTCCGTCACGCAAGTGGCGGGCATAGACGTTAGCGGAGGATATGGCCAAGAAAGACGGTGTCATTGAGATTGAAGGCACTGTGAACGAGGCGCTGCCCAACGCGATGTTCCGCGTTGAGTTGGCCAACGGTCACATTGTTCTCGCCCACATCTCGGGAAAGATGCGCCAGCACTACATTCGAATCCTTCCTGAGGACCGGGTCGTAGTGGAACTCAGCCCGTACGACCTCACCCGGGGCCGTATTGTCTACCGCTACAAATAAGAATCAACTCGAAGGAAAACCATGAAGGTCAACCCGAGCGTGAAGCGGATCTGCGAGAAGTGCCAGGTGGTTCGCCGCAAAGGCAACGTTCTCGTCATCTGCGAGAACCCGCGCCACAAGCAGCGCCAGGGCTGAGAACCTCTCCTAGAGGCTCTTCCCGCGCGTAGAAGTACATTTCACGGCAGAACAGCATCCCTGACGGGATGTACACCCCCGGCTCGGAGGCCGGGGACCGGAACACCTGTTCCGCGGACGTCCTGCTTCAGACCTCCGGTATCACCAAAGGAGCACCGCCACCATGGCACGTCTCGCTGGCGTAGACATCCCCCGCGAAAAGCGGGTAGTCATCGCGCTTACCTATATCTACGGCGTGGGCAAGACCCGTGCAGAGAAGACGATCGTCGACACGGGGATCTCCCCGAACACGCGCGTCAAGGACCTCACCGACGCCGAGCTGGTCCAGCTCCGCGACTACATCGAAGGCAACTTCAAGGTCGAGGGTGACCTCCGCCGCGAGGTCGCGGCCGACATCCGCCGCAAGGTGGAGATCGGCAGCTACGAAGGCATTCGGCACCGCCGCGGCCTTCCCGTACGTGGACAGCGTACGAAGACAAACGCACGTACCCGCAAGGGTCCGAAGCGTACGGTCGCAGGCAAGAAGAAGGTCGGACGCTAAATCCCCACTGGCTCCCTAACGTGACTCGCTAGCGCTCGTCACGCCAGGGGACCCTCGCCAGTGGAGGCCCCTGTTCGTAGGACCTCCACCGGCTCGGATTTCGTCCGATCAGCCGATCAATGCTTTACCCAATACCTTCGTAGGAGAAGTAATGCCCCCCAAGACTCGTGGAGCGGTTCGTAAGCCGCGTCGCAAGGACAAGAAGAACATCGCGCTCGGTCAGGCGCACATCAAGAGCACCTTCAACAACACCATCGTGTCCATCACGGACCCCAGCGGAGCGGTCATCTCCTGGGCCTCCGCCGGTGAGGTCGGCTTCAAGGGCTCACGCAAGTCGACCCCGTTCGCTGCGCAGATGGCTGCAGAGGCCGCTGCCAAGCGCGCCCAGGAGCACGGCGTCAAGAAGGTCGACGTCTTCGTCAAGGGTCCGGGATCGGGACGCGAGACCGCTATCCGCTCGCTGCAGGCCACCGGCCTCGAGGTCGGATCCATCTCCGACGTCACCCCGAGCGCGCACAATGGCTGCCGCCCGCCCAAGCGCCGCCGCGTCTAGTCCGCTCTTCGGCCACCGCACCGCCTTGCAGGAACCACCGGTTCCCGCAGGGCGCGGTTCGGTGCCGTTCCGAGCAGCTTTTGAGCCGGCTCACCAGCAGTCCCGCCCATACAGAAGCGTCATATAGCGGATGCTTCCTGAAAGGAAATGTAAGTGCTCATTGCACAGCGCCCCACCCTGACTGAAGAAGTAGTCGCCGACAACCGCTCACGGTTCGTCATCGAACCCCTCGAGCCCGGCTTCGGCTACACCCTCGGCAACTCGCTCCGCCGCACGCTGCTCTCCTCGATCCCCGGTGCAGCAGTCACCAGCATCCGCATCGACGGCGTGCTGCACGAATTCACCACGGTTCCCGGGGTGAAGGAGGATGTCACCGAGATCATCCTGAACATCAAGAACCTCGCCGTCTCCTCGGAGCACGACGAGCCCGTCGTTGCCTACCTGCGCAAGCAGGGCCCCGGCGTCGTCACCGCTGCGGACATCGCGCCCCCCGCTGGTGTCGAGTTCCACAACCCGGACCTCCACATCGCGACCCTCAACTCGAAGGGCAAGTTCGAGCTCGAACTGACCATCGAGCGTGGCCGCGGCTACGTGTCCGCCTCGCAAAACAAGTCCGGCGACTCCGAGATCGGCCGCATCCCGGTCGACTCGATCTACTCGCCGGTCCTGAAGGTCACCTTCCGCGTGGAAGCGACCCGTGTGGAGCAGCGCACCGACTTCGACAAGCTGATCGTCGACGTCGAGACGAAGGACGCCATCGCCCCCGCGCGACGCCGTCGCCTCGGCCGGCACCACCCTGGTGGAGCTGTTCGGTCTCGCCCGCGAGCTGAACACCGCCGCCGAGGGCATCGAGATCGGTCCGTCGCCGACGGACGCAGCGCTCGCTGCCGACATGGCACTGCCGATCGAGGACCTCGAACTGACGGTCCGCTCGTACAACTGCCTCAAGCGTGAGGGCATCCACTCCGTGGGTGAACTCGTTGCACGCTCCGAGGCGGACCTCATGGACATCCGCAACTTCGGTGCCAAGTCCATCGACGAGGTCAAGGCGAAGCTCGTCGAGCTCGGTCTCTCCCTGAAGGATTCCCCTCCCGGGTTCGACCTTGCCGCCCGCGCTGCTGCCATCGAAGAGGACGACGCCGCCTACGGCGACGAAGAGCTCTAAAACGCTATCTGTCCGCCTGCCGCTGGGAAGCGGCGGGACGGACACCTAATGAGGAGAAACAATCATGCCCACACCCACCAAGGGCCCACGTCTCGGAGGCGGTCCGGCGCACGAACGCCTGATGCTCGCCAACCTGGCCGCCTCACTGTTCGAGCACAAGCGCATCACCACCACGGTGACCAAGGCCAAGCGCCTTCGCCCCTACGCCGAGCGTCTCATCACGTTCGCGAAGAAGGGTGACCTCGCATCGCGTCGCCGCGTCCTCGGCGTCATCAGCAGCAAGAGCATCGTCCACGAGCTGTTCACGGACATCGCACCCGCTGTCGCCAACCGCGAGGGTGGTTACACCCGCATCACCAAGATCGGCAACCGCAAGGGCGACAACGCCCCCATGGCCGTCATCGAGCTGGTGCTGGAGCCCATGTCCGCGAAGCAGTCCGTCGTCGCCGAGGCCGAGCAGGCCACGGCTCCCGCCGCTGCAGCCGCACCCGTCGCCGAGTCCGTGGACTCGCCCGAGTCGGCAGACTCCGTAGATTCGGCCGAGTCGGCCGAGTCGGCAGCTTCCGCCGAAGAGGTCGCCGCCGAGGAGACCACGGTCGACGCCGAAGCCGGCGCCGCTGACGAGGTCGTCGTCGTCGAAGGTTCCGCCGAGGACGAGAAGAAGTAGTTCTTCACTCCTGACGCACACCATGACCACGCCAGAGCCCGCCGTCCTGCCAGGGGACGGCGGGCTCCTGCGTGTCCGCCTCGACATCTCCTACGACGGCAGACCGTTCTCGGGATGGGCCCTCCAGCCCGGGTTCACCACCGTGCAGGGCATTCTCGAGGATGCACTCTTCACGCTCCTGCGCCGCCCTGCCCGACTCACGGTGGGCGGCCGGACCGACGCCGGCGTCCATGCCCGCGGCCAGGTGGCCCACGTGGACCTCACGGCGACCGAATGGGAGGGCATGGCGCGTGGCCGTAGGGTCGATCCGGCCGATGCCTTCCTGCGCCGCCTGACGGGCACGATCAACCGCGTGCTGACCGACGGCACGACCGGCCGTGGCCGGTCCGTGCGGAACTCCGTACCAGCCGTCGTCGTGCGGTCCGCCAGGCCTGCACCGGCAGGGTTCGACGCACGCTTCTCCGCGCTCTGGCGCCGCTACAGCTACGCGATCGCGGACACCACGTCGGGGCAGGATCCCCTGCGCCGGCACACGACCCTCTGGTATCCGGCGCCCCTCGACGTCCCGCTGCTCAATGAGGGAGCAGAGTATCTGCTCGGGATGCAGGACTTCGCGGCGTTCTGCAAGCCCCGCGAGGGTGCCACCACCATCCGCGAGCTGCAGCGCTACGAGTTCGTCCGGGGGCACGACGGCGTCATCACGGCGACCGTGCAGGCGGACGCCTTCTGCCACAACATGGTGCGTGCGCTCGTCGGGTCGACGCTGCGCGTGGGGTCGGGGGAGATGCCGCCGAGCTGGCTGGCCGAACGGCTCGCGGCGCGGGTCAAGGACGCCCGGTCCATCCTGGCCGCTCCGCACCCGCTCGTGCTCGAGGAGATCGCCTATCCCGGCGACGATCAGCTGGGCGAACGCGCAGCGCTGACCCGGTCCCGACGCACGGCCGCGCACCTTCCGGCGTCACCAGGTCCGAACGCCGACGACTGAGACCTCCTGCCCGATGATCCGGGGGAGGGTCGAGCACCGTCCGGGCATTTCGGACGAGCCGGTGGCACGCACTACCCCAGCAGCACGAGACTCCCGAAGGCGGCGAGCAGCATCCCCGGGCCGAAGGGGAAGGTGGAGCCGCGTGACCCGCGGCGCAGCAGCAGCACGGCCACGCCCGCCAGCCCGCCCAGGAGGAACCCGCCGAGGAGGGTGCCCATCCAGGCGGCGGCGCCCGCCCAGCCGCCGTAGAGACCGAGGACGGCGGAAAGCTTGACGTCGCCCATGCCCATGCCGGCCGGGGAGATGAGTGCGAGGACGAAGTAGACCGTGAAGAGTCCCGCGCCGCCCGCCACGGCGCCCAGCAGGCCGCCCCAACGGCCGCTGCCGATCGCGGCAAGGAGCACCAGGGGGACGGTCGCGGCCGTGAACCGCAGCAGGACCGCGTTGGGCAGGAGTTTCGAGCGCGCGTCGATCGCCCCGAGCAGGACGCCGAACGCCGCGAGGACCGCCACGAGCGGGAGATCCCAGGACGGACCGACGAGCACGGCGCCTCCTCCCGCCAGCGCTCCCGTCAGGAGTGCCACGGGCAGGCGGAGGGACCCGGGCAGGTCGATCCGGGCATCCCTGCCGGCGAGGGGGAACAACGCATAGCCCAGCGTTGCGGCGACGACGGCAACGACGGCGGCCGTCAGGGCGAGGATCACCTTAGATGGACTCCTCGAGGGAATCATGATGCATGCGGCTCACTTCGCCGTTGGCCGGCAGAGTCACCGTGAAACGGCTGCCCTTGCCGGGCGCACTGACGCAGTCGATCGAGCCGCCGTGGCTCTCCACGATCGACTTCGTGATGGCCAGCCCGAGCCCGGCGCCTTCGATGTCTGCCCGCCGGGCGCCCGGCGTCCGATAGAAGCGGGAGAAGACCTGCCGGGCCTCCTGCTCCGTCATCCCCATACCCCTGTCCTCGACGTGGAGGTCGATCGTCGACTCCGTCTCCTCCGCGCGGACGTTCACCACGCCGCCGTCGGGGGAGTACTTGATGGCGTTGGAGAGCAGGTTGTCCAGCACCTGGGAGATCCGGAGGGGATCGATCAGGGTCCAGAGGGGGCTCTGCACGTCGGACTTGAGTTTGACGTTGTTCTTCTGCGCCCGCAGCCGGTTCGACCTGACGCTCATCTCGATCAGGGCTGCAAGGTCCACGGGGCGCGGATGGACCCGCACGCGGTCTCCCGCGGTGGAGAGCAGGTCGGCGACGAGGTGCAGGACCCGCTCGGCGTTGCGTCCCGCTACGTCGACGTAGCCCCTGAGGTGGGAGGGCAGGGGGTGCTCGTCCTCCAGCACCAGTTCGAGGTAGCCGAGCACGGAGGTGAGGGGGGCATGGAACTCGTGGGAGATGTTCGAGATAAAGGCGTCCTTCGCGGTGACCGCCTCCACCAGCTCGGTCACGTCACTGCAGGCGATCAGCGCTCCGGTGAGGTGGCCGTCGGCGTCCTTGATGGGGCGGGCGGCGGTCGAGAGTGCGCGTTGCGCGTCCCCGTCGCCCACCCAGATCAGCTGGTCGGCGAAGGTCTCGCCCGTCAGTGCACGGTAGATCGGCTGCCTGTCCACGGTCAGCGGGGTGGTCCGATCCGGCCCGAAGATCAGGTTGCCGTGCTCCTCGTCGTCGTCGTCGTGCCCGGCGGCCAGCCTGTTGAAGAGTTCCTGCTGCCGATTGGTGAGCGTGGTGTTGCCGTGGGCGTCCACGGCGGTGAGTCCGACGTCGACCGTGTTGAGGATCGCGGTCAGGACGCGTTCGCGGTCCATCGCGGCCCGCAGGAGGTCGTTGAGTTCGCGGTCCTTGCGTTCGATCTCGATCTCGCGTGCCTGCGCGTTGAGGCTCATCACCCGGACGGTGATGCCGATGCAGAGCATGACGATCGGCAGCAGCAGGATACCCAGGTACGAGCGCATGAGCGCGGGGTCGAAGGTGCCCCACAACGGCCAGGCCGTGATGAGCAGGGAACCGAGCACGGTGAGGGACAGGGACGCCCACGTGGGCAGCGAGGAGCGCATGAGCCAGAGGACGGGAAAGATGGCAAGGACGCCGAGAGCCGGCTGGGTCTCCGAAGCGCCGGCCCGGATCAGGGCGATCGCGACGAAGTCGAGCACCGGGACGATGAGCAGGCTGCCGGGCGGCAGCTCACGCCAGGGGACGACGACGCAGAGGGCCAGCAGCACCAGGACCATCGAGAAACCCAGCTCGAACGTCCGGTTGGACATCAGCCCGGGCCGGAGGAGGGGCGCCGTGACGCCGAGGATCACGACGATCAGTGTGAGGGGGATCTGGCACAGCACGAATGAACGACTGATGGTGATCCTCGATGCCGTAGCGCGCAGCCACGCTGCACTGACATCCCTAGGCACGCACTATCCAAGGAAAGGTGAAACCCCGCATGCTGAACAACTTCCCGACGCTGAGACCTACGTACTGCTTACCATTATGTAGCCCAATCCGCGTTTTGACCGGAACCCGGCGCAAATCCGCCGTGGGGGCAGGCACAATGGAATTCATGAAGAGTCGAACGGGCTTCGGAGCAGGGCACATGGGGGCGGGAGTCGAATGAGCGACCCGGGAGTTGCAGTGGTCATCGAGGACGACGCCGACGTGCGGAATCTCGTGGCTGCGGTCCTGAAGCAGTCGGGGTTCACCGTGCATGTGGCACCCAACGGACGGGCCGGTGTTGACCTGGTCCGCACGCACGACGCGACGGTGGTGACGGTCGACGTGGGTCTGCCCGACATCGACGGGTACGAGGTCCTGCGGCGCATCCGGAGTTCCAGCAACTGCTACGTGGTGATGCTGACGTCACGCGGGGACGAGCTGGACACGCTCACCGCCCTGCAGTCCGGGGCCGACGACTACCTGACGAAGCCTTTCCGCCCGCGGGAGCTCCGCGCCCGGATCGCCGCCATGCTCCGACGTCCCCGTGCGGTCCCCGAACCGGTGGCGGTCTCCCCGGCGGCGATGTCGGTTCCCGCGGCTGCTGCTCCGGCCGCTCCCGCTGCTCCAGCGCCGGCCCCGGAGCCGTCCCCGGTCCTCGAACACAACGGACTGGCGCTGAACGCCGCCGCCCGCACCGTCGTCGTGGACGGGCGGGACCTGCCCCTGACCCGCAGCGAGTTCGACCTGCTGGCCGAGATGCTGCGGAGCAGCGGGGCCGTGAGGACCAAGGCGGACCTGGTGAGGGTGGTCCGTGGGGACTACTACGGCGAGGACACCTACATCAGCGATTCCGACGAGCGGGCCATCGAGGTGCACATCGGGAACCTCCGGCGGAAGCTGGACGAGGACCCGAAGAACCCGCGGTGGCTGCAGACCGTGCGCGGTGTGGGCTACCGGCTCACGCCCGCCCGTCCCTGAGCGTCGTCGTACCGCCGATGGCGGCGCTGCCGTCCTGACGTTGCGGGTCCGGCATCCCAGAACGACGTCTCAGGACGACGTCTCAGAACGACGCGAGGTAGCGGGACTCGAGTTCGTCGATGGTGTCCATGCCGCAGCGCTCGATCGCTGGAAGTGCCCTGCGGGCCGTGTCCAGATCCGCCGAGGTGACAGCGGTCTCGAAGCTCGCGGCCATCGCGGAGAGCCTCGCTGCGCCGACCATCGTGGACGAGTTGCGCAGGCTGAGGGCGGCGTCGATGGCGGCGGGGGAGGTCCCGGTTCCCCACGGAGTTGGAGAGGCGGAGGTAGCGATCCTCGAAGCCCGTGATGTAGTCGCGAGCGAAGGCCCGAGCGGGTCGGGGGTCGTTCAGCTGTCGCTCGAGCTGGGACAGCACGGTGAGGTCCACCAGTGGCAGGACCTTCGGGGTAGCGTTCGGAAGCACCATGTCAGGCTACGGCCGGAAGCTGACGGTAGAGCGGGAATCGGCTGATGCTGAGGGATAACTGCGCAATTGCTTTCCTGTTCTCCTGATTCGGTGAGTGGTCCCGGCACTCTTGAGGGAAAGCCCCTATTGGCCTGCGAAGGTATCGATGACGTTGAGTGCCGCAGGGCCCAGGATCACGATGAACAGGACAGGGAAGATGAACAGCAGCAGTGGGAAGAGCACCGATACGGGTAGTTTCATAGCTTTCTCTTCGGCGCGCTGGCGCCGCTTCACGCGCATGACCTTCGCCTGGGTGCGGAGCACCCCGGAGAGCGCGATACCGTAAGCATCGGCCTGCACGATGGCCTTGACGAAGCTGCGGAGTTCCGGGATGGTACTGCGGTCTGCCATGGCGAGATAGGCCTCGCGCCGGCTACGACCCACCTGCATATCCTGCAACGTCCGCACGAGCTCGTCTGCGAGAGGCCCCTTGCCGGTCTCGCCGGCCCGCTGCATCGCACTCTCGAAGCCCAAGCCGGCCTCCACGGAAATCAGCATCTGGTCCAGAGTGTTGGCGAGCTCGAGGGCCATGGCCTTCTGCCGCTCCTGGCCCCTGCTGTACAGGAGGAGATCCGGGACGAAGTAGCCCAGGATCGTGATGAAGATGGCCAGAAAAACGAACGTGCCACTGGCATTGGACTGCAGTAGCAACAAACCGGCGATGCCCCCCGCAAATCCGAGAAGCGGCTTGGCCGCAAGGACCTTCGCCAGGGGGAGAGACGCTGGTCGTCCCGCGAGGGCCAGGAGGTAATCGAGCTTCGCCGCGTATGCCTGTGGTGTCGCCCGACGCCCGATCTGAAGCAGAGGGTTCGGCCTTTCGACAGAGGCGGATGTCAAACCCATACCCTGGTTCAGGTTGTGCTGAACTGCGCGCCGCGTTCTCGCATCCGAGGTGAGCAAAGACCACGTGAAGTAGCCGATGGGCACCGAGACCATCAGCAGTGAGGTGAGCAGGATCAGGTCCACGGTGCTTTCCTCAAAACTTCAAGTCGATGATTTTGCGTAACCAGAGTCCGCCGATTGTCATCATGACAGCGGCGACGCCGAGCATGACCCAGCCCAGTGGCTTGATGAAGAGCACATCTATGTATCCCGGGCTCACTACCGTCAAGACGAGTGCGATCCCGAAGGGTAGAGCTGCCAGTATGTAGGCGGAGAACTTGCCTTCTGCCGCGAGGGCCTTAATTTGCCCCTTGATTTCGGTCCGCTCGCGGATGGTGTGTCCCACCTCGTCGAGCACTTCGGCGAGGTCCCCGCCCACCTCACGATTGATTTGGATGGCTTGGGCGATCCACTCGAAATCCTCGCTCCGCATGCGGTGCGAGGTGTCGACGAGAGAGGCCAGCAGGTCCTTCCCGAGACTCGTCTCGGCGATGATGCGGCGCATCTCCTCGGACGTCGGACTGTCGGCTTCCGTGGCAGCGGCATCGATGGCGCGTAGGATACTGTGCCCAGCTCGCAGGCCACCGGTGAGGAGTTGGAGCGTATCTCCGAGTTGGGCGTCGAAACGATGGCGTCGCCGCCCCGCCCGGAAGGACACTATGAAATGCGCCACCCCTTGGGAGAGCAGCATCAGCAGGACGCCGACCACGGGAGCGAGCAGGGCCCAGCCGAGCAGGAAGCCGGTGATGCCGGCGAGCACGACCAGCAGGTAGACCTCGGCCTGGCTGATCTTGATGCCCGCCGTCTCGAGGACGTTCCGGTCGAGGAAACGCTTGGGGTGGCGGCGCAGGTACCCGTCCATCGCGCGGCCGGCGGCCCCGGCGAAACGCGAGAGCTGGGAGTCCTGCTGCTGCAGGGGCGGCCGGCGCCGGTCCAGGGGAACCGGGGACTGGGCGGGCCGGAGCGCCACCAGGAGCAGGACGATGGCCCCGATCACGAGGGCAGCCCCGCCGACGAGGAGGAGTGTCATGCGCCTACCGCCCGCGGACCGGGGCGGACCCGAAGACGGCGGGCGAGACGGTGATCCCCATGTCCTCGAAGCGCTCCATGAACCGGGGTCGGATGCCGGTGGGCACCGGCCTGCCGAGGAAGCGCCCCTTGTTGTCCACGCCGGCGGAGTAGTCGAAGACGAAGGCGTCCTGCAGCGTGACGACGTCGCCCTCCATGCCCTGCACTTCGGTGACGTGCGTGATGCGCCGGCTGCCGTCGCGCAGGCGCGAGATCTGCACCACCAGGTTGACAGCGGACGCCAGCTGCTCGCGGATAGCACGCAGCGGGAGGTCCATGCCCGCCATGAGGACGAGCGTCTCGAGGCGCGCGACGGCGTCCCTTGGCGAATTGGCGTGGACCGTGGACAGCGATCCGTCATGGCCGGTGTTCATGGCCTGCAACATATCCAGCGACTCGCCGCCGCGGACCTCGCCGATCACGATGCGGTCGGGGCGCATCCGGAGGGAGTTGCGGACGAGATCGCGGATGGTGACCGCGCCCTTGCCCTCGGTGTTCGGCGGCCGGCTCTCGAGGCGGACCACGTGCTGCTGCTGGATCTGCAGCTCCACTGCGTCCTCGATCGTGACGATGCGGTCACCCTCGGGCAGGAACGAGGACAGGACGTTCAGCAGGGTCGTCTTCCCCGTACCGGTGCCACCCGAGACGATGATGTTCAGCTTCGCCTTCACGCAGGCGTCGAGCAGCTCGGCCATCTCCGGCGTCAGGGTCCCGAAGTCGATGAGGTTCTGGACCGTCAGCGGGACCTTGCTGAACTTGCGGATGGTGAGCGAGGACCCGTTGACGGCGAGCGGCGGGATGACGGCGTTGACGCGGGACCCGTCCTCGAGGCGGGCATCGACGAACGGTGAGGATTCGTCGATGCGGCGGCCGACTTTCGAGACGATCCGCTCGATCACGCGGCGCAGGTGCTCCTCCGAGTTGAACCGTGAGTCGCTGAGGGTCAGCTTGCCTTGTTGCTCCACGTAGATCTGGTCCATCCGGTTGACCATGATCTCGGTGACGGAGGTGTCATCGAGGAGCCGCTGGAGCGGACCGAACCCCAGGACGTCGTCGGCGACGTCCTGGATGAGACGTCGCCGTTCGTCGGGGCTGAGCGGCACCTGCTCGGCGTCGATGATCTGGCTGAGCTCCTCGCGAGCCACGACCTTCAAATCGTCTTCGCTGATGGTGGTGTCACTCGCGCGGGTACCCATGCGCTCGAAGAGGGCGGACGCGGCGCGCTGTTTCAGCCCGGCGAAGACATCGACCTTCGCCGTGGCGGACTTCTCCGAGGGGTCGAGGAGGATCACCGGAGCGTGCATTGGCGATCGGGATTCCTCGGGCGTTGCTCCAGCAGCCGTCGATTCGATGGACGCGGCGGCAGGGGCGGGGGAAATTCCCGCGGCCTGGATGCGGGCAGAGAGCTTCATCGGACCACCACGCGACGGTGGAGCTTGCGCTGCGACTTCGCGCGCCAGTCGTGGTCGAACCGCTGCACCAAGTCGGTCAGGCTCTTCGTCGCGGGATCGCGGACCTTGTCCTGCAGCAGGGGGACGCCCCGGTTCGTCGCAAGGGTGATGGCGCGCGAGCGGGGGATGGACACGTCGACGGGCGCGGCGAGGGTCGTCTCGATGTCCTGCACGGAGAGCCCGGTCTTGGCATCCGCGAAGTTGAGGACGACGTGGCGGGTTTCGGGCATCAGGTTGAGTTGACTCAGTACGTCGAGCCCCGTTCGTAGGCCTCGGACGCTGGGAACATCCATACCGGTGACCCATACGGCGTCGGTGCACTGTTCCAGCGCGGCGAGACTGGGTTCTGTGAGGCCGGGGCCGGTATCGACGACGACGTACCGGAACTCGAGCGCGAGCTGCTGGATGAGTCGCGTGATCTGCTCGGAGGAGATGCGGTCGGCGTCGGCTGGGTTGCGCGGGCCGCACAGGGCGTAGATGCCCGAGGGGTGCGCTGTGAGGAAGGCCTTGAGCACCATCGAGTCCTGTGTCGCGGCACCCGAGACGGCGTCGAGCACCGAATACTCGGGGTTCAGGTAGAGACCCGTCCCGACGTCGCCGAACTGCAGGTCGAGGTCCACGATGACCACGCTCATCGGGGCGATTCTCCCGAGGCCGACGGCCAGGTTCGTGGCGATGGTCGTCTTGCCGACGCCGCCCTTGGGGGAGAACACTCCGATGACCAGCCCGCTTTGCTGCTCGCGGGGCGGCTGCGCGTTGGTGCGCTGCCGGGTCGCGAAGGCCTGGCAGGCGCGCTCGAGCTGAGCCCTGATGCTTGCCACGTCTGCCAATGGAGAGAGGATGTCCCGAACGCCCGCCCGCATCGCCTGCAGGGCGATCTCGGGGTGGTCGTCGTGAACCAGCACCACGCTGATCTCGGGGAACTTCACGTCCACGATGATCGCGAGCCGCAAGGCGTCATCCATCCCGATACCCGGTCCGAAGACCAGGACTTCGGGCCGTTCGAGCGTCAGCTGATCGAGGATCGTGTCGGTGTCGCCGGCGAGGAAACTGGCCGGCAGGCTCTTCAGGTGGCCCTGCAGGCCACCGGCAATCGCGAGGCGGACTTTCTGCTCGAACTCCGAACTCGGCGTGATCAGGACGAATCTGCTCATCGGTACAGGTCCTTGTTTCCGATAGTGATGGGTTCAGGGCTTTCCGTTGCAGTGGTCGGCTCCTTGCTGAGCCAGACCAAACCGAACTCATTGCCGAAGACGAGCCGGGTTGCCTGGTCCTCCGTGACTGCAACGGTCAGGAGCAGCGAGCCGGACGGAAGCGCCTCAGCTTGTGCCCGGGCCTGTTCTTCCGGCGCCGCTGCGGGATCGATTTCGGCTTCAACGGCGGCACGCTGTACGGCCGTGACCAGCACTTTGTGGAGAACCAACTGCGTCGACTCCAGCTCAGAACCAGCCGGTCGGACTCCCGGTTCCATCGAGATGAAGATACCGACGGTATCCCCCGCTTCGATGCTTCCACCCACGGCGCGGTGCGGCTCCAGAGCGAAAGACACCTCCTGGAGGCCCTCGGGCACGGGGGGTCTGCCCGTGAGATCGATATTCCCTGGTTCGACGAGGCGCTCGGTCAGTAGCTGCTCACCGGGAACCAGATCGACTGCGGTGACCTTACCCGCAGAGGAATCAAGGTTCTTGAGCGCGGAGCCGTTCACCGCGGTTGCGGGCAGGCTCTGAGTGGTGAGGAACGGCATAAGGTCTTCCGATGGTGTGCCGGCCGGAACGGCGGCAGCCACGACGAGCACATCGACGGGCTCGAGGCCCTCAACGGCCCGAGCCTCGGCGTTTTGGGCATAGCCGAACAGCATCATGGCGCCGATGAGCGCGAGGACGACGGCAGCGACGCCGGCCAGGAGGCGGGATTTCATGTGCTGCCCTTTCTCATACTCATAGCGTCGGCCGGATGACGGCTGTGCCCATCGTGGGGTTGTAGGGGCCGAACGTGTAGGCGTCGTCGAGAGACACCATCTTGATGAATTTACCGATGATGCCGATGCACTTCACCGTGTCGCATTTGTAGCCCGGGTAATAGTTGTCGCGGAACGAGTCTGGGTAGACCGAATTGCCCTCTTGCTTGAATTTCCAACCGTGCACTTCGAATGCAGCGAAGCCAATGAGGTGGTAGACCCCGTTGTTACCGCTGTCGGTGACGTTGTCGTAGATTGGAAAGAGCCCTGTCGGCGGCTCTCCTGCTTCTATCTTGGCCCGCCATTCGTCGAGTAGGCTCCTGCAATTCGAGGGCGTTCCGTTGTTGCCCGTGTTGCTTCCCGAGGCGCTCTTGGTGATGTCGACCATGGCTTCGCACTTGCCGGGCATCTGATCGAGACTGCCGAACCCGCCAGGGGGACCTCCGGCGCAGGCCGGCGTGCCGTCCGATTTCTTGCGGAACTCCACGACCTGCCAGCCGGGACCGTCCCTTAGCTCGCACTCGGAGAACGTAATGGGAAACGGGGCCGGTCCGGCTGTCGGGCTACCCCATGTCGCGGTCGAAGATGCTGTCACTTCCGTCGAGGCGAGTCCGAGTGCTTTCGCGAAGATGAGGGAGACACGGTTGGCGGACTGTCCGCTTTCCGAGGCTCCGGTAATCACCGTAACTTTCCGCGAGGAATTGTCGACTGCGATGCTCTTGATATTGCTTCTGTCATCGAGGGCATTTCTGTTGGCGAGACTTCGCGCGAGATCAGGAGCTCCAGTACAGCTGGCGGCGGCCGTGTCGAGAGAACATTTCTGTGCCATCGCCAAGGCAGCGGCGTCGGCTCCGTTTTGCAACTGTGCCCGTTCGGCATAAACCATACCGACGTCGATGGCCAAGGCTGCGAAGGCGAGTAGAACGACCATGACCAGGGCGACGATGACGCTGATCGCGCCACGCTCATCTCGACGCGAGCGCTTGAAGAATCTTATCAGCCACCGCACAGCATGACTCCTTTGCCGCGCAGGGAGAACGGTGTAGCGATTCCGGTGAGAGTGGTCATGGTGTAGCTGATCGTCACTGTGACGGTGCTGTTGGCCGGACAGGTGTTCGCGGCGCCGCCCGGAGACCGTGAGATGGTGAAATTCCCAGAGGCGAGATCTGGATTGAGAACCTCGGCAACAGTAATTGCCTTGTTGATCGCTGCTGCGTCATTCTTCCCGATCGCGACAACCCGGACGGCTTCACGCGCGGCACTTGTAAGGGTCACCTGGGCGTTGTATGCGCGGCCCACTTCGATGATGCCGAACATGAGCAGGATCAGGATCGGGAGAACCAGGGCGAGTTCGACCGCGACTGCCCCGCGCTCGTTCGTCTTCAACGCCATGGTTGCTCCCTAATAGCGTTGGGCGGCAGCCTTCGCGCCGCCGCCCAACGAGTCACTCGGCTTGATCTAGAGGTTGCGCTAGATCGTCAGCCGCGCGAACAGGCCGGTGAAGAACGTATTGAGCGCTCCGCCGAAGAGGGTTACGCCGCCGACGAGGACGACCGCGATGAGGGCGACCATGATCCCGTACTCGACGGCGGTTGCGCCGGTCTCTTCACGGCGGAGGCGGGTCTGAAGGGTGAAACCGAGGGTGTGCAGGCTAGCTGCGAGGTGAGCGATCATGATGAACTCCTGAGGGGACGGAACTACGGCTGACCCAGCGCCAGCACTGCCAGAAAGCTAGCAACTGAATTGCTCCAGAATCGGTAGTTGATCCGATCCTGAGAGAACCGGCGCAATCCTGTACCCGGCATGCGCAGAACCTGCGCTCGTCCTGCCCGTATACGGTTCCTGTCCCGTTCCTGCAGGTTCACGCCGGCGCAACGCCGTAAGCGCGAAACCTCGCGTCCGGTCGACCCCCAGGCAGCCTCGCCGGCCGGCGAGCCGCGGACGGGCAAGGGCCGACCCATTTTGACCTAGGGTACGGCGGCAGGATAACCTTGGTAGTCGTTGTGCGTATCCCAGCTCGATACGTCTGCGCCCTACGGAGCGGTTCAGTTGCAGAACCACCTGGCCCGGGGGCGGAGCCGAGATTTACGGGATAACTGGTCGTATTTCAGCCCTCACCTGAAGTTCCGGTAGCGCATGAATAAGCTGAGCCCGCGGGCACGGAGATCTCCGTGGATGCGGGCGACACCGAAATAGAAACGAAGGCCAACACCGTGCGTACGTACACCCCGAAGCCAGGCGACATCTCCCGCCAGTGGCACGTCATCGACGCCACTGACGTAGTCCTAGGCCGTCTTGCCAGCCAGACCGCAACACTGCTGCGCGGAAAGCACAAGCCGACCTTTGCCCCCCATATCGACATGGGCGATTTCGTCATCATCATCAACGCCGAGAAGGTAGCTCTCACCGGCTCCAAGCTGGAGCAGAAGCGCGCCTACCGCCACTCCGGATACCCGGGCGGCCTGAAGTCGACCAGCTACGTCGAACTCCTGGACAAGAACCCGGAGCGCGCAGTCGAGAAGGCCATCCGTGGCATGCTCCCCAAGAACTCGCTGGCAGCACAGCAGATCGGCAAGCTGAAGGTCTACCGCGGCGCCGAGCACCCCCACGCCGCACAGCAGCCCAAGACGTTCGAAATCACCCAGGTCGCCCAGTAGTCCTGGCCACCAACACTAAGAAATCACTTCAAGGAGAACCGTGGCTCAGAACACTGAAGAGCTGAATGAACCCACTGAGGAGCTCACGAGCTACACCTCAGAGTCCACCGACGCCAGCGAGGCCACCACGAAGGAGCGCCCTGCGCTGACCGTCGGCGGCGGAGCGGTCGGACGCCGCAAGGAAGCAGTCGCCCGCGTGCGCCTCGTCCCCGGCACCGGCAAGTGGATCGTCAACGGGCGCGAGCTCGCCGACTACTTCCCGAACAAGCTGCACCAGCAGGAAGTCAACGACCCGTTCAAGCTCCTCGAGCTCGACGGCGCCTACGACGTCATCGCGCGAATCCACGGTGGTGGACCCTCCGGCCAGGCCGGCGCCCTCCGTCTCGGTGTCGCACGGACGCTCAACGAGATCGACCGCGAGAACAACCGCCCCGCCCTCAAGAAGGCAGGCTTCCTGACTCGTGACGCCCGCGTCATCGAGCGCAAGAAGGCCGGTCTCAAGAAGGCACGCAAGGCTCCTCAGTACTCCAAGCGCTAAAGCCTGGGGACACGCGCAGATGCCCGTCCGGACTTCCGGGCGGGCATCGTGCTTTAACCTTGTTGGGACCCACCTCAGCGGTCTCATGTTCTTCACCTAGGATGATCAACGATGAGCAAGTTATTCGGCACCGATGGCGTGCGCGGTCTGGCCAACGGCCTGATCACGGCGGAACTCTCCCTTCAGCTGGCCCAGGCGGCCGCCGTCGTGCTCGGGCACAACGCCGTCGCCGGTGACCGCCGGCCCACCGCGGTGATCGCCCGCGACCCGCGCATCAGCGGCGAGTTCATCGCCGCGGCCGTCGAGGCAGGCCTCGCGAGCTCCGGCGTCGACGTCTACGATGCGGGAGTCCTCCCCACGCCTGCCGCGGCATTCCTCGTGGCCGACCTCGACGCGGACTTCGGCGTCATGATCTCCGCCTCGCACAATCCGGCCCCGGACAACGGCATCAAGTTCCTCGCCCGTGGCGGCAAGAAGCTCAGCGACGCGCTCGAGGACGCCATCGAGGACGAGATGGCCAACGCCCGGCACCGCCCGGTGGCCGGCGATGTGGGCCGGATCCAGCGCTTCGCCGACGCGGAGGACCGCTACGTGGTCCACCTGCTGCAGACCCTCCCGCACCGCCTCGAGGGACTCAAGGTGGTCCTCGACTGCGCGCATGGCGCGGCGAGCGGCTGTTCGCCGGAGGTGTTCCGGCATGCCGGCGCGGACATCGTCGTGATCGGTGCCGACCCGGACGGCGTCAACATCAACGACGGCTACGGCTCCACCCACCTCGAGAAGCTGCAGGCCGCCGTCCTCGAGCACGGCGCCGATCTGGGTATCGCCCACGACGGCGACGCCGACCGGTGCCTGGCGGTGGACCACGAGGGCACGGTCGTGGACGGCGACCAGATCATGGCTGTCATGGCACTGGCCATGAGGGATGCCGGGAAGCTCCGGGAGGACACGCTCGTGGCTACCGTCATGAGCAATCTCGGCCTGAAGATCGCGCTGCGCGAGGCGGGCATCTCCATCAAGGAGACCGGCGTCGGTGACCGCTACGTCCTCGAGGGCATGCGCGACGGCGATTACAGCCTCGGCGGCGAGCAGTCCGGCCACGTCATCTTCGCTGAGTACGCGACCACCGGCGACGGCGTCCTCACGGGCCTCCAGCTCGCGGCACGCATGGCCGCGACCGGCAAGAGCCTCAAGGAACTCGCGGCCGTGATGACGAAACTCCCGCAGGTGCTCATCAACGTCAAGGGAGTGGACCGCACGGCGGCCACCTCGGACGAGGGTGTGCAGGAGGCCGTCCGCGAGGCCGAGGCGATCCTGGGCGAGACCGGACGCGTGCTGCTGCGCCCCTCCGGCACGGAGCCCGTGGTGCGCGTCATGGTGGAGGCGGGCGACACCGGCACGGCCCAGCGCATCGCCGAGGACCTGGCCGCCACGGTGCAGGAACGCCTCTCCCTCGAGCCCGTCGCGTAGCAGCGGCGCGTCAGACCGGCTGGATCGCCGCACTCCGCACACAGCTCGGAACCAGGGCCCGGCACGGCCGCGGACAGGCGGATCCCGGCTGCGGGACACCCGAGAGCAGGCGCGTCACGGCGTCGTCGTACCGGTCGAGGGCGATCTCCGCGATCGCCGGGTCCGGCAGCAGCGGCGCGCTGACGACGTCGGCACCCGCCTTCGCCAACTGGTCGTGGAAGTACCCGGGAGCGAGCAGGTAGGAGGCCAGGGCCACGGGCCCCGGCCCGTCCGAGCGGTACGAGGCGACGGCGTCGGGCACGGACGGCGAGGCCTTCGAGCCGAACCCCGCGCGGACGGGACCCGTACGGCCTTCGGCGAGGACGGCCAGCACCTCGGCGACATCCTCTGCGGCGCAGGCATCGGAGGATCCGGCGGCAGCGAGGACCACGGGGTCGTGGCCCGATACGCCCGACTCGAGCAGCCGCTGCTGAACGACGGAGGCCAGGCGCGGATCCGGCCCCAGCGGCAGAGCGGCCACCGTGCCCGGCCTGCTCGCAGCCGCACGGGCGATGTCCACCTTCACGTGGTATCCGACGGAGAGCAGCAGGGGCACGATGACCGCGGCACGTCCGGGCGGGAGTGCCGCGACGACCTCCACGAGATCGGGCTCCTGCACATCGACGTACGCCTCGAGGACCTCGAGCCCCGGACGCAGGGCCGCGATGCCGGACCGCACGGCGTCGATCTCGAGGCGCCCCCGGACGTTGTCGGTGCCGTGCGAGCAGGCGATCAGGACGGGCGCCCGGGAGCCGGACGGGAAGGCGGTCATGGCAGCCATTGAAGCACCCGCGGCGGCTCAGGCGGCAACGTCGACCTCGACGACCCCGTCCACGCACCGGACGGGATACGCGCGCAGGCCTGGCCCGCCGGCGAGGCACGCGCCGGTCACCAGGTCGTAGACCTCCTTGTGCAGGGGCGAGGCGATCGTCGGCGTCGAGCCGCGCGATCCCACGATGCCGCGCGCCATGACGGCGGCCCTCGTCCGGGGGTCGATGTTGCCGACGGCGTGGAGCAGGTTCCCCGGCAGCCGGAACAGCGCGACCTGGTCCTGGCCGACGAGGGCCGCCTCCCCCCAGCATTCCTCGAGGTCGTCGAGGCGGCAGACAGCCACCCAGCCGGTGCCGGACGCGGCAGGACGCTGCAGTACGAGTTCGGTCATGGCATTCCTCTCGGTGGTGTGCGGTGGGACCAACGCTAGGCAGCGGACATGTCGCCTGCGTCCCGGCGCTGTTGCGGCCGGGTAACGTGCACCTCACCGGCCGGCCGACCGCCCGTGAGCCCGAAGTTAACTTTGCGATACATCCGCGACACACAGGAGTAATTGCCCCTTCGTACGGTGGAACCGGACGCGGGACCGCCCCGGCCCCGGACGGAAGGCACACCATGAGCGAGAACCGAGCAGCCCTGCCCGCCGGCGCCGTCCAGGCACCCGACCGGCGCATCGTCGTCGTCGGGGGCGGGCCGGCAGCCCACCGGCTCGTCGAGGCCCTGTGGCGGCGCGGCACCGACGGCATCTCCGTCACCGTGCTCACCGAGGAGCCGCACGCGCCCTACGACCGCGTCGCGCTGAGCAGTGCCCTCCTCCACGACGTCGACCTCGGACTCGGCGAGCCGCTCATGTGGCGCGAACCGGCCATCCGGCTCGTCACGGGAGAGCGTGTCGTCCGGCTGGACCTCGCCGCACGATGCGTCGTCGGCGCGTCGGGCGAGAAGTACGCGTACGACGACGTCGTGCTCGCCACCGGGTCCGACGCCGTGCGGCTGCCCCTGCCGGGCGGGGAGCACGCCGCGGTGTACAGGACGCTCGACGACGTCCGGTGGCTCCGCTCGGAGACCGCGCGCCTGGCCGCGGACCTCGGCAGGACCCCGCCGCGCGCCGTCGTCATCGGCGGCGGTCTCCTCGGCCTCGAGGCGGCCGGCGGACTGCAGCAGCTCGGCGCCGCGTCGACCGTGGTCAACCGCGCCGGGTGGCTCATGAACGCCCAGCTCGACCAGGGCGGCGGGCAGGCACTGGGACGCCTCATCACGGGCAAGGGGCTGGGCATCCACTGCGGCGGGTCGCCGACGTCCATCGACACGGACGACGACGGTCGGGTCACCGGTGTGGCACTGAGTGACGGGACCGTCCTCCCCGCGGACCTCGTGGTGTTCGCCGTCGGCATCCGGCCGCGCGACGAGCTCGCGCGGGACGCGGGGCTCGAGGTGGCACCCCGCGGCGGCGTGGTCATCAGCGCGGCGTGCGAGACCGCGATGCCCGGGGTCTGGGCGATCGGCGAGGTGGCCAGCTACGAGGGCGTCAGCATGGGCCTCGTGGCACCCGCGAACGCCATGGCGGAGGTCTGCGCCGACGGGATCCTCGGCGGCGTGTCCACGTTCCCCGGCTTCGACACCGCCACCAAGCTCAAGCTCTCCGGCGTCGAGGTCGCGAGCTTCGGGGACGCGCTCGCGGATACCGAGGGCAGTCTGGAGATCGTCTACGCGGACCCGGCGCGCGGGCTGTACCAGAAGCTCGTGGTCAGCGACGACGCGAGGACGCTGCTCGGCGGCATCTTCGTCGGCGACGCCGCACCCTTCTCCGCCCTCCGGCCCCTGCTGGGCCTGGAGCTTCCCGCGGAACCGGGTGCGTACCTGTCCTCCGCCGGTGGCGGCGAGGCACCGCCGTCGGAACTGCCCGACGACGTCATCCTCTGCTCCTGCAACAACGTCACCGCGGGCGCCTGCCGCTCGGCCGTGCACGGGGTAGGGGAGGACGGCGGGGCGGCACCGGTCCTCGACCTGCCCGCCCTCAAGGCCTGCTCGCGGGCCGGGACCGCGTGCGGATCCTGCGTGCCGATGCTCAAGAAGCTACTCGACACCGAGCTCGCGAAGGCGGGCCGCACCGTGCCGAAGGGTATCTGCGAGCACTTCGCGATGTCGCGGCCCGAGCTGTTCGAGGCCGTCCAGGCCCTCGACCTCGGCTCCTTCCAGGACATCCTGGGCCGCTTCGGCGCGTCGGACGAGGCCAGGGCCGGCCACGGCTGCGACATCTGCAAGCCGGCCATCGGCTCGATCCTCGCCACGCAGCGCGGGGAGTACGTGCTCGACGGCGGCCGCGGCATGCTGCAGGACACCAACGACCGCGCCCTTGCGAACATGCAGCGCAACGGCACCTACTCCGTGGTGCCGCGTATCCCCGGCGGGGAGATCACGCCCCAGAAGCTCGCCGTGATCGCGCAGGTCGCCGAGCAGTTCGGCCTGTACGTCAAGCTGACCGGTGCGCTGCGGATCGACCTCTTCGGAGCCCGCCTGGAGCAGCTGCCCGAGATCTGGAAGATCCTGGTGGAGGCCGGGTTCGAGTCCGGGCAGGCGTACGGCAAGGCCCTGCGGAACGTGAAGTCCTGCGTCGGGTCCACCTGGTGCCGGTTCGGCGTGCAGGACTCGGTCGCCATGGCGATCGACCTGGAGCTGCGCTACCGCGGGCTCCGCGCACCCCACAAGTTCAAGATGGGTGTCTCGGGCTGCGCCCGGGAGTGCGCCGAGGCCCGGAGCCAGGACGTCGGCGTGATCGCCACCGATCAGGGCTGGAACCTGTACGTCGGCGGCAACGGCGGCTTCCAGCCCGCCCACGCGCAGCTGCTCGCGCAGGACCTCGACGGCGGAACCCTCATCCGCTACATCGACCGGTACCTCATGTACTACATCCGCACCGCGGACCGCATGCAGCGGACGGCCCGCTGGATGGACGACCTCGAGGGGGGCCTCGACCACGTGCGCGATGTGGTCGTGCACGATTCCCTCGGGATCGCCGCGGACCTCGAAGCCGCGATGGCCCGGCACGTCGAACACTACGAGGACGAATGGGCGGCGACGCTGAAGGACCCCGACCGGCTCCGCCGCTTCCGGTCCTTCGTCAACGCCCCCGACGCCGCGGACCAGTCGATCGTCCTCGTGGAGGAACGCGGCCAGCAGCGCCCCGCCACCCCCGCGGAGATCGAGGCCGGGGCCGGCCGCGTGGGCCTCGGTACGGCGATCCCCGTTCGCACCGCAACCGGAACCCTGGAGGGCTGAACCGTGCACCTGGACCCCGATCTGGCAGGCAGGCGCGTCGTGGTGGTCGGCGGCGAACGGGCCTCCCGCCGGGTGGTGGCACGGTACCGGGTGGCAGGAGCCGACGTCGTCGCCTGCACAGCGTCCGCACCGGAAGCCTTCGACGACGCCGTGCTGCACGGCGCCGCGCTCGTCGTCGTCGTGGACGGGCTCCCGGGGTCCGTGGCCGACGCCGTCCGCACCGCGTGCCGTCGCGCCGGCACGCTCCTCGGCACCGAACCGGCGGCCAGGGGATCCGGCTCGGTGACCCTGGTGGGCGGTGGTCCCGGTGCGCTGGGGCTCCTGACCCTCGACGCGGCCGCAGCACTCCGGGAGGCGGACGTGGTGCTCTACGACCGGCTCGCCCCGACGGACGGGCTCGCGGAGCTCGCCCCCGCGGCGGAACTGGTGGATGTCGGCAAGCTCCCCGGCCACCACCGGGTCCCACAGTCCGGCATCAACGACCTCCTGGTGCGCCATGCGCTCGCCGGACACTCGGTGGTCCGGCTCAAGGGCGGCGATCCCTTCGTGTTCGGCCGTGGCAGCGAGGAACTCGCCGCGTGCCTCGAGGCGCAGGTACCGTGCCGCGTGATTCCCGGTGTCAGCTCGGCGATCTCCGTGCCGGCCGCCGCCGGTATCCCCGTCACGCACCGCGGCGTGAGCCACCTGTTCACCGTCGTCTCCGGCCATGCACCGCTGACCGACGAGGAGCACCTGCACCTGGCAGGGCTCGGTGGGACGATCGTGGTCCTGATGGGCGTCTCGACGCTGCCGCAGCTCGTCTCCGGCCTCAGCCGGGCCGGGATGCGGCCGGACATGCCGGTCGCCGTCGTCGAGCGCGGGTACAGCGCGTCCCAGCGGACGACGGCGGGAACCCTCTCGACGATCGTCACGGCGGCCGGCGCCGCACGGTGCCAGTCGCCCGCGGTCCTCGTGATCGGCGAGGTGGTGCGGGTGGGGCTGGACCTGCAGGGCGGCGCTGCGCACCTCGCCCGGCTGACCGAATCGCTGGCGTCATGACAGAGGCGAGCCGGCCGGACGGCGCCGGCGGACAGCTCGCGGGCTTCCGGATCGGCGTGACCTCGGACCGCCGCTCCGGCGACCTGATCGACGCGCTCGAGCGGCGCGGCGCCTCGGTGTTCCACGCACCGGCGCTGAAGATCGCGCCCATCGCCAAGGACGTGGAACTGCTCGCGGACACGGCGGCCATGGTGTCCGCACGCCCGGACCTGTTCCTCATCACCACCGCGTACGGGATGCGCCGGTGGTTCGAGGCCGCGGACGCCGCAGGGCTGGGCGACGACCTCCTCGACGTGCTCGGGGCGGGGCGGATCTACGTCCGGGGCCCGAAGGCCAGGGGCGCGGTCCGGGCGGCGGGACTCGACGACGTCGGCATCAGTTCCGACGAGACCACGGCCACGCTCGTGGACGAGCTGCTGCAGCAGGACCTGTCAGGGCTGACCATCGGCGTCCAGCTGCACGCCTACGCCGACGCCCGTCAGCTGGAACGGCTCCGGGCATCCGGTGCGACGCTCCTCACCGTCACGCCCTACCGGTGGATCAAGCCGGAGGGTTCCGAGCGGCTGCCCCGGCTCATCGACGCCGTCTGCGCCGGGCAGCTGGACTGCGTCACCTTCACGAGTGCGCCCGCCGTCGACGCACTGTTCAGCACCGCCGCCGAGCAGGGCCTCGAGGAGGAACTGATCCAGCGGTTCCGGCGCAGCGTCCTGGCCGCCGCCGTGGGGCCGGTGACCGCGCAGCCCCTGATCGACGCCGGCATCGAGCCGATCGTGCCCGAGCGCTTCCGGATGGGCGCGCTGATCCGGCTGGTCTGCGACCATCTCGCCGAACACCACGTGGAGCAGCTCAGGACGCGTTCCGGCTATGTCGAGGTGCGGGGCCGGTCCGTCCGGGTGGACGAGGTCCGGGTGGATCTCGCCCCCGCGCAGCTCGTGCTGTTCAAGGCGCTGCTGTCCGCACGCGGTGCCGTCCTCAGCCGCGACGCCCTGACCGGGCTGCTGGCCCACACCGGAGCCGGCCATGCGCTCGACATGAACGTGAACAGGCTCCGCAAGTCCCTGCCCGACCCCGGTCTGGTGGAGACCGTGGTCAAGCGCGGGTACCGCCTGCACGTGTAGGACCGTCCCGGACCCGGGCGGGGTCCGCCGCCTCGGCTCACGATGCCACCGCGACAGCGAAATGGTGCTCGATCACGGCGCGGATGTCGTCGTGGCATCCGCCGCAGCCCGTTCCGGCCCGTGTACCAGCGGACACCTCCGGGACCGAGGAGCACCCGCCGGCGACGGACTCCTGCACGGCGCCGCGGGTGATCCCCGCACACCGGCACAGGGTCGCGTCCGGTCCGGGAGGCAGCGCCGCGAGCACCCCTTCGGCACTGTCGAGCCTGAGCAGGCTCGACCGGTCGGCGGGCAGTTCGCTCCGGCGTTCGAAGAGCAGCACCAGTTCGGCGCCGGTCCGCGGCATGCCCACGCACACGAGGCCGGTCAGGACGCCGTCGCGCGTGACCATCTTCGCGTAGCGGCCGTGCCCGGGATCCGCCCAGACGGCGACGGCGAGACCGGGCTCGATCGTCCACGGATCGGCGTCGGTCTCGCCCGCGGTGACGGCGTCCACGCCGCGTGCCTTGAGGACCAGGACGGCGTCGCGCCGCTCGGGAGGTACGGCGGCCGCGGCAGGCAGACCCGCGAGCTCCGCTGCGAAGGCTTGCCCGAGCTGGTCCGCCTGCTGCCAGCCCGGACCGAGGAGGCCCGGGGGAGCGGTGGTCCCGGTGCAGGCCGCGCAGGTGCTGACCCCGCAGCAGACCTCGGCGCAGTCACCGATAGCCCAGACACCGCCGGTGCCGAGGGCCCGCAGCTCGTGGTCCACGAGGATGCCGTCCGCGGTCGCCAGGTCGCACCCGTCGGCGAGCTCCGTGCGCGGACGCACTCCGCAGGCGAGCACGAGGGCACCCCCCTCCACCCGGTCGCCGCCGTCGAGGATGAGTCCGGAGAAGCGCCCGTCGGTCAGGGAGATGCCTGTGCAGGTCCCGGCGACCACGGAGATGCCGGCCCTCGTCAGTGCCGTCCCGAGCACCCGGGAGCCCTTCCCGAGGAGCCGTTCCATGGGCGAGCGCCCGGAGTGCACGAGGGTGACCCGGCCGCCCTCCTCCGCGGCGGCGAGGGCCGCCTCGATGCCGAGGATGCCGCCGCCGAGCACCACGACGCGCTGCTGTGCGGCCAGGGCGGCGGAGACCGCGCGGGCGTCGTCGAGGTCGCGGAGGAAGCCGACGCCCGGCGGGAGCCGACGGGCGTCGTCGAGCCCGTCGAGCCGCGGGAGGACGGGGTGGGAACCGGTGGCGAGCACGAGGCGGTCGTAGCCGAGGGCCTGACCGTCGGCGAGCAGGACCCGCCGGTACGCCCTGTCCACCCGGACCGCGCGCGTTCCGAGCCGTACGTCGACACCTCCGGCGGACAGCGCGGCTGCGTCGGCGAGGCGGATCGCGGCTTCCCGGGTGCGGCCGACGGCCACGTCCGCGACGAGCACCCGGTTGTAGGCGGCGTCGTCCTCCTGCCCGACCACCGTCAGGGTTGCGCGACCGGCGGTGACGAGTGGTTCGAGGTGCTCGACGAGCCGTGCCGCGACGGGCCCGAAGCCCACCACGACGATCCGCTCCGGCGTGTTCGCGTCGGTGCTCATGCGACGGCCTCCAATCGCTCGGCTCCTGCGGCGGGTGAGGACACGGGCGAGACGCGCACGGGCGTCGTCTTGAACTCGGGCATCCCCGAGACCGGATCCGTGGTGCTGCCCGTGAGCAGGTTCGCGCTGCCCGCCTCCGGATAGTGGAAGGCGAGGAAGACCGTGTCCTGGCGGATGTCCGGCGTGAGGTCCGCCAGCGCACGGGCCTCGCCGGAGGCGCTCGTGACGACGACGGGATCATCCTGGGCGATCCCGAGATCCCGCGCCGTGGCTGGGTGGAGCTGGAGGCGCGCCGCCGGCTGCGCCGCGAGCAGCGAGGGGACGCGCCGGGTCTGGGTGCCTGACTGGTAGTGCTCCAGGAGGCGGCCCGTGGCCAGGAGCAACGGGGCAGGAGCACGCGCACCGGCTGCATGGGGGCGCGGCGCGACGGGGACCAGCAGGGCCCGTCCGGCCGGGTGGGCGAAGGCGTCGAGGAACAGGCGGGGAGTGCCGGTGCTGCCGGCGGGGTAGGGCCAGTAGGCCGGGTCCTCGCCGTCGAGCACGGAGTAGTCGAGCCCGGAGTAGTCCGCGATCCCGCCGGCGCTCGCGCGGGCGAGTTCGTCGAACATGGTCTCCGGGTCCTCGCTGAACAGGGACGGAGCCGCCAGCAGCCGCGCGAGCTCCTGCAGGATCCACAGTTCGCTCCGCGCCCCGGCGGGCGGCGGGACGGCGGCACGCCGGCGCAGTACCCGGCCCTCCAGGTTGGTGACGGTGCCCTCCTCCTCGGCCCACTGAAGCACCGGCAGCACGATGTCGGCCATCGCCGCGGTCTCCGACAGGAAGAAATCGGAGACGACCAGGAGGTCGAGCGAGCGGAGTCCCGCGATCACCGTCGACGCGTCCGGGGCGGAGACCGCGATGTTCGCACCATGGACGAACAGGCCCCGGGTGCCGCCCGGGGCACCGAGGGAGGCGAGGAGTTCGACGGCGGGGAGCCCGGGGCCGGGGATGACCGCCTCGGGCACCCCCCACACGGCGGCGACGTGTGCGCGCGCCGCGGGATCGGTGATCTTGCGGTAGCCGGGCAGCTGGTCCGCCTTCTGCCCGTGCTCCCGCCCGCCCTGCCCGTTGCCCTGCCCGGTGAGCGTCCCGTACCCGCTGTGCGCGGTCCCGGGGAGGCCGAGGAGGAGGGCGAGGTTGATGGCGGCGGTGGTGGTGTCGGTGCCGTCCGCGTGCTGCTCGATGCCGCGCCCGGTGAGGACGTAGGCGCCGGGACCCCCGGCCGCTCCGCTGCGGGCTCCCGCCGCGAGCCGCCTCGCCGTCGCGCAGTGTTGCCGCGGGGACACCCGTGATGCCCTGGACACGCTCCGGCCACCAGCGCGCGGCCGCGTGCGACGTCGTCGTGTCCGCTCGTGCGGGCCTCGAGGTAGCGGCGGTCCTCGAGGCCCTCCGCGACCACGACATGCGCGAGACCGAGCAGGAGCACGAGGTCCGTGCCCGGTGTGGGCTGCAGGTGGATGCCCTTGCCCTGGTCCGTCAGCCGCGCCGTCGCCGAGCGGCGGGGATCGACGACGATCAGCCCGCCCGCGGACTGCGCGCCCCGCAGGTGCTGGACGAACGGAGGCATGGTGTCGGCCGCGTTCGAGCCGAGGAGCAGGACCACGGAGGCGTCGTCGAGGTCCGCGAGCGGGAACGGCAGGCCGCGGTCGACGCCGAAGGCCCGGTTCCCGGCTGCTGCCGCGGAGGACATGCAGAAGCGGCCGTTGTAGTCGATGCGGGAGGTGCCCAGCGCGAGCCGGGCGAACTTGCCGAGCGTGTAGGCCTTCTCGTTGGTGAGTCCGCCGCCCCCGAACACCGCCACGGCGTCCCGGCCGTGCTGCGCCTGGATGCTGCGGACCCGATCGCTGATCAGCTCCAGGACGTCGTCCCACGCCGCTTCCTGCAGGTGGCCGTCCCCGTTCCGGACCAGGGGTGCGGTGATGCGGTCCGGGTGCCGGAGCAGGTCCGCGGCGGACCAGCCCTTCCGGCACAGACCGCCGCGGTTAGTGGGGAAGGCGCGGCCGGTGACCGTCACGCCGTCGTCCTCCGACGCGGTGGTGACGGTCATGGCGCACTGGAGGGCGCAGTAGGGGCAGTGCGTGGCGTGCCCGGCGTCGGCCTGCTGCAGCATCGGTCAGACCGTGCCGAGGGGCGAGGAGCGGCGGAGGTAGCAGAACCAGGTGACCGCGAGCATCAGGACGTACCCGCCGACGAAACCGTAGAACGCGCCGTCGTAGCTGCCGGAGGCTCCCTTCGAGGCGTTGAGGACCTGGGGGATGAGGAAACCGCCGTAGGCGTCGACGGCCGAGATGAGGCCCAGGGCCGCAGCCGACTTCCGGGCCGTGCTCACGGATTCCCGCAACTCTGCCGACCCGGCTGCGGCTCCCCGCCGGGCGAAGATCACGGGGATCATCCGGTAGGTGGCGCCGTTCCCGGCTCCGGCAGCGGCGAACAGGACGAGGAACAGTCCGAGGAAGAGCCAGAAGTTGGCCAGGGGCAGGGTCCAGACGACGGTGAGGGCGATCATGGCCAGGACGGCGAAGGCGCACACCGTGATGAGGGCCCCGCCGAACCGGTCGGCCAGGCGCCCGCCGAAGGGCCGGGCGAGGGAACCGACCAGGGGGCCGAGGAAGGCCAGGCCCAGCGTGACCGGGCCCATGGCGATCGTGGAGAAGGTGGGGAAGGTGTCGGCGATCAGCTTCGGGAAGACACCTGCGAAGCCGATGAAGGACCCGAAGGTGCCGATGTACAGCAGGGCCATGATCCACAGGTGCGGTTCGCGGACCGCTGCCAGGGAACCCGCGAAGTCGCTCTTGGCGCTCGAGAGGTTGTCCATGTACTTCCAGGCGCCGAAGGCGGCGACCAGGATCAGGGGCACCCAGAGCCAGCCGGCGAGCGGCAGGTTCAGGGTCGCGGCGGCACCGAGCACGACGGCGATGGGCACCACGAGCTGCGCGACGGCGGCACCGAGGTTGCCGCCCGCGGCGTTCAGGCCGAGCGCCCAGCCCTTCTCGCGCGCCGGGTAGAAGAAGGTGATGTTCGCCATGGAGCTGGCGAAGTTGCCACCGCCGAAGCCGGCGAGCGCCGCGACGGCCAGCATCACGCCGAACGGGGTCTCCGGGTTCGAGACGCAGAGTGCCAGTCCGATGCTCGGGATCAGCAGGAGCAGGGCCGAGATGATCGTCCAGTTCCTCCCGCCGAACCTCGGCACCATGAAGGTGTAGGGGATGCGGAGCGTCGCACCAACGAGGGACGGCATGGAGATCAGCCAGAAGATCTGCGACGTCGTGAACGTGAAGCCCGCGGCGGGGAGGTAGACGACGACGATGGACCACAGCTGCCAGACCACGAAGCCGAGGAACTCACAGGCGATGGACCACTGCAGGTTGCGCCTGGCGATGGACTTGCCGACACCGTTCCACTGGGCGGTGTCCTCGGCGTCCCAGTTGTCGATCCAGCGGCCGGGGCGGTGGTGCAGCTGCGCCGCGCGTGCGGGGAGAGGTGCGGTCAGGGTGGGCGTTGGTGCGTCGTCGATGCTCACGGGGTCCTCCAGGGGCTGGTGTTCCTGCTTTCCCCCGACGCTAGCGAGCGCGCGTTTCCGGTCCTGGCGTGCCGCGTAAACGCTCCGTGACGTTCACCTCTCCATGCCCCGGTGGGGATGTGAGAACCCGCCCCTGGCGGGATCCCTCGTCGACGGCGACGGCGGGCGCGGGACTCGCCGCGCCGGTGAGGGCCGTGATGAGCCTCTCCACGCGGACGAGGCCGGTGAAGTAGCCCGCGTCGTCCGTCACCAGCACGGGACTGAACCGCGTCGACTGCTCCCTCGTGATGCAGCGTTCCAGGGCCTGCGGGATGGCCGTGTGCGTGTTCATGCACATTCCCTGGCTGACGATGCCCAGCAGCGACGCCTCGTGCGTCAGGACCGCGACCGGACGCCGCCCGGACAGCAGGACCACCTCGGCCAGCGCGGGATCGTCGGCGAAAGCGCTCCGCGCGTCGTCGATGCTCGCCACGGTGACGGCGGCTTCCAGCACCGACCGGACGATGAGGGCACGATCGGCCGGTACGCGCCGGGCGAGGCGGTGGGCGATCTCCGGATCGAGCTCGACCCAGGGCGTACCCGGCCGGCCCAGGAGGTAGCCCTGGACGAGGGGGACTCCGAGCGTGGCGAGGACGTCGAGTTCCTCGAGCCGCTCGACCCCCTCGGCGATGATCCAGGCATCGAGCCTTCCCGCGAAGGCGCCCAGCATGTCGACCAGGGCTCGTTTGGCCTCGTCGTGATGGATGTTCCTGATGAAGTCGCGATCCACCTTGACGAAGGACGGCCGCAGGGCCAGCAGGTGCTGCAGTCCCGCGTACCCGGACCCTGCGTCATCGACCGCGAGCAGCGCGCCCAGGGACTTCAGCCTGTTCAGGTCCGGTTCCAGCTCCACGTAGGACTCGATCTCCGCCTGCTCGGTCAGCTCGATGACCACTCCGCCGAGATCACCGGCCTCGGCCCAGACGCTGCGGATGGCGGGGGAGGACAGCAGATCGGGGGAGACGTTCACGGTCAGGAAGCAGTTGCGCGGCAACCCCGACCGGGAGGACAGTGCCACGCGCAGCGCGGCCGCCTCCAGTTCCGGGGCGCAGCCCATCCGCCGGGCCTGGCCGAACCAGACCTCGGGGTCCTGCTCCGTGAAGGCGGGAAAGCGGAGCAGGGCCTCGAACCCGACGACGGTGCCCCGCGAGGTGTCCACGATGGGCTGGTACATCGAGACGATGCCCTCGCCCCGGCAGGCCGCACGGAGGTCCTCGTCCCAGCGGACATCCGACGGTTCAGGAGGCAGGACGGCAGGCATCCGGCACCCCGCCCTGGTTCCCCGGTCCGGTCGCCGTCGGGCTCAGACGTTCACCGTGTGGGCGCGGACCGCCTCCACCACGCCCGGGGGGAGGTCCGTCAGCCCGTGCGCCGTCGCGGCATGGTCACGGACGGAGGCGAGGACATCGTCATCGGAGGCGCAGACCCACCGGGCATCACAGCCGGGAACCACATCGCCGCATGCGAACGACTTCACAGAACACCCTTTCATCGCGGTCGACCGTCCTCGGCGACAGCCCGACCGGCTCGATGGCATCCACGAAAGCTAGCATCGACCCGACCGCGCGGGGAAGACGACGGGTAGAGAACACGTACCCTCTGTCGGTGTCGGGTACTCCCGCGCGTACGCTCAGCGGAGATCGGCGGCGAAGGGCGCCCGCGGCGTCCGGCAGATGTCGTCGTACAACTCGTTGACGGACTGGGCGATCATGTCCCGGTCGAGGTCGTCGAGCTGCATCAGGCCGTGAAGATAGGCGGTGACCTCGTACTCGTCCACCCAGCCACCCATGCTCATGTAGTGGACCCAGACCTCCCCGATCGACAGGCCCGCCCTCCGGATGGCATCGAGGGCGAGCGCGGGCTGGTCCTCCTCGGGGATCCTGTCCGTCATGTGCCTCCTCCTCCGGCCGGTTCCCGGAGCGCTTCCTCCCAGCCTAGGAAACCGGCCGGGCGCTGTCAGCCCGCACTTCCGCCTTGCACGACCGGGGGCGCCGTGACAGCGCGCATCGCGGGATCGCCTGGAACGGTGTCCGGGTCGGTGGAACCATCGCGCCGTACCTCCTCACCGCGCTGCTCGAGGGTCGGCCCCGACGCGCCGGACGATCTCGAGCTCGGCCACCAGGTTCGGGTCTAACTCGCGACGAGCGACCACCCCGACGCACTCACGAGCGGCGGCTACTGGTTCCACCGCCAGCAGCGGCGGCCGCACGAGGCCGTCCACGACACGGCCTTCCGGGACCGTCCGATGGCGGCGCTGGCAGCGGAGACCGGCGTGCAGTTCCCGGTTCCACCCTGAGCGGGATCAGGTCCTGCCGGGCGGAGGGACGTCAGTAGGACGGCGCCGCCGGCAGGCCGAAGTGCTCCTCGAGGGTCTGCGTCCCGGCGGCCTTCATCGCCAGGGCCACGTCCCTGCCGACGTAGCGGAAGTGCCAGGACTCCGCCGAGAAGCCGGTGGTCCCGTGGAACCCCAGCGGATAGCGGAGGATCAGCCCGAAGTCCGCGGCATGCGCCGCAGCCCACTGCGCGGCCGGCGTGTCGCGGAAGCACAGCACGAGCGTGCACGCCCCGTCCGCCGAGCCGATGTCGAACGCGAGGCCCGTCTGGTGCTCCGAATACCCGGGGCGGGCCGACACCGTGTCCGCCGCTGCAGGATCGCCGTACTCACCCACCCAGTACGCGTACGTCGATTCCTGGTCGGCGAACGAGCGGTAGCCGCTGACCAGGACCAGCCCGACGCCGTCCGCCGCCGCTGCCGCGAACATCGCCTCCACCGCCGTGGCCGTGTCCGGACGCAGGAGCGCCCTGTCGGTGGCGGTCGCCACCTCGGGTAGGCGCAGGTCGGCGGGGACGTAGTCCAGCGGCACCAGGGGGCGCCGCTTGTTCACCACCAGGTCGACGGCGCCGGGATCGGCGTGCCGGTCCGCGGCCGCCGGGGTCGCGGGCGCAGGTTCGCGCTGGGCCGGTGCCGGAAGGCCCCCGGGGGACGGAACCCCGGCGGCAGTGTCCGACGGCGCCGTGGGTATCGCCGTGGGTATCGCCGTGGGGATCACGGCC
Organism: Arthrobacter sp. MN05-02; assembly: GCA_004001285.1. Taxonomy (NCBI): domain Bacteria; kingdom Bacillati; phylum Actinomycetota; class Actinomycetes; order Micrococcales; family Micrococcaceae; genus Arthrobacter; species Arthrobacter sp. MN05-02. The sequence goes on along the minus strand of AP018697.1, from coordinate 2,622,239 downwards.
GCCGGATCGGGGTCCGGCGAGGAGGCCGAGCATGCGGAGAGTGCCAGCAGGAACACCATCGCCGCGCCCGGCACGAGGCGCACGGTCAGGTCTTCCGCAGGAGCATGCGGCGGATGGAATGGTCGGCGTCCTTCGTGAGGACGAGCTGCGCCCGTCCGCGTGTCGGCAGCACGTTGGCCAGCAGGTTGGGCTCGTTGATCCGCTCCCAGATGCCCTTGGCGGTCTGCCGGGCCTCCTCGTCCGTGAGGTTCGCGTACCGGTGGAAGTAGGACTCGGGGTCGGCGAACGCGCCGGACCGCAGGGACTGGAAGCGGTCGATGTACCACTGCTCGATATGGGCGGTCTTCGCATCCACGTAGATCGAGAAGTCGAAGAAGTCGCTGAGCGCCAGGCCCGTGATGCCGTCGGGTCGCGGCCGTGCCGGGGCGAGGACGTTGAGGCCCTCCACGATCAGGACGTCCGGCCGCCGCACCACCACCTCGCGGCCCGGGACGATGTCGTAGGTGAGGTGGGAGTACCAGGGTGCGGTGACCTCCGCCGCGCCGCTCTTGACCTCGCTGACGAAGCGGAGCAGCCGGCGGCGGTCGTAGGACTCGGGGAAGCCCTTGCGCTGCATCAGGCCGCGGCGTTCGAGTTCGGCGTTGGGGTAGAGGAAGCCGTCCGTGGTGACGAGCTCCACGTCCGGGGTGTCCGGCCAGCGCCGCAGGAGCTCGCGGAGCACCCTCGCCGTCGTCGACTTGCCCACCGCCACGGAACCGGCGACGCCGATCACGAACGGGGTCCTGGTGGTCGTCTCGCCGAGGAACGTGTTCGTGGCCGCATGGAGCCGGCCCGCCGCGGCGGTGTAGAGGTTGAGCAGGCGGGAGAGCGGGAGGTACACCTCGCGCACCTCGTCGAGGTTCAGGGCGTCCCCGAGCCCGCGCAGGCGCTGCACGTCCTCCATGTTGAGCGGACTCTCGATCTCGTGGGACAGACGGGACCACATCGGCCGGTCCAGCTCGACGAACGGTGTGAAGGATTCGGCACTGGTGGCCTGCTGCGTCCCCGTGCTTCTGTCACTCACCCGACGATTCTGCCCGGTGGCCTGCGCATTAACCAATCCTGCCACCGGTACGATTGGAGCCATGTGTGGAATTGTGGGGTACGTAGGCCGGGACCACGGCCAGGGATCGTCGGCGCTTGACTCTGTCGCCCCGGCGTTCGAGCAGGAATCATCCGAAGCGCAGCACGGCGCTCTCGACGTCGTCATGGAGGGGCTGCGGCGGCTCGAGTACCGCGGGTACGACTCCGCGGGCGTCGCCGTCATCACCCCGACCGGCATCGAATCGCGCAAGAAGGCCGGCAAGCTCACCAACCTCGTCGACGAACTGGCCGCCGACCCGCTGCCGCGCTCGCTGACCGGCATCGGCCACACGCGGTGGGCGACCCACGGCGGACCCACCGACCAGAACGCGCACCCGCACCTCGCCGACGGCGGCCGGCTGGCCCTGATCCACAACGGCATCATCGAGAACTACGCCGAGCTGAAGGCGGAACTGACCGGTGAGGGCCTGACCTTCCTCTCCGACACGGACACCGAGGTCGCTGCAGGGCTCGTGGGCTTCCTGTACCGCGGGCTCGTCGACAGCGGCGCCCAGGGCGACCTCCTCACCCTGGCCCTGCAGCAGGCCTGCCAGCGCCTCGAGGGTGCCTTCACCCTGCTCGCCATCCACCAGGATCAGCCCGGCACCGTCGTCGCCGGCCGCCGCAACTCCCCGCTCGTCGTCGGACTCGGCGACGGCGAGAACTTCCTCGGTTCCGACGTCTCGGGCTTCATCGACTTCACCCGCCGCGCCGTCGAGCTCGGCCAGGACCAGATCGTCACCATCACGCCCGACGACGTGGTCATCACCGACTTCTTCGGCGCGCCTGCAGAGGGCACCGAGTTCCACGTCAGCTGGGACGCCGCCGCCGCGGAGAAGGGCGGGTTCGAGTCCTTCATGGAGAAGGAGATCCACGACCAGCCCGACGCCGTCGGACAGACGCTCCTCGGCCGGTCGGACGTCTCCGGCAACCTCGTGCTCGACGAGCTGCGCATCGACGAGTCCATCCTGCGCTCCGTCGACAAGATCGTGGTGCTGGCCTGCGGTACCTCGGCCTACGCCGGCCAGGTCGCGAAGTACGCGATCGAGCACTGGTGCCGGATCCCGACCGAGATCGAGCTCTCGCACGAATTCCGCTACCGCGACCCGATCGTGAACGAGAAGACCCTCGTGGTCGCCATCTCGCAGTCCGGCGAGACCATGGACACGCTCATGGCCGTGCGGTACGCCCGCGAGCAGGGCGCCAAGGTCGTGGCGATCTGCAACACCAACGGCTCCACGATCCCGCGCGAATCGGACGCCGTGCTGTACACGCACGCCGGCCCGGAGATCGCCGTCGCCTCCACCAAGGCCTTCCTCGCACAGATCACCGCGGCGTACCTGCTCGGCCTCTACCTCGCACAGCTGCGCGGCAACAAGTACCGCGACGAGATCGCCGACGTCCTCACGGACCTCTCGGCCATCCCCGCCAAGATCCAGTCCATCCTCGACGACGCCGACAAGATCAAGCAGCTCGGCGCGGAGATGTCCAACGCGAAGTCCGTGCTGTTCCTCGGTCGCCACGTGGGCTTCCCCGTGGCCATGGAGGGCGCGCTCAAGCTCAAGGAGCTGGCGTACATCCACGCCGAGGGGTTCGCCGCCGGCGAGCTCAAGCACGGACCGATCGCGCTGATCGAGGAGGGCCAGCCCGTCGTCGTGGTCATGCCGTCCTCGACCGCCCGCGACTCGCTGCATGCCAAGGTGGTCTCCAACGTCCAGGAGATCCGCGCGCGCGGCGCCGTGACGATCGTCATCGCGGAGGAGGGCGACACCTCCGTCGAGGCCTACTCCGAGCACGTCTTCTACGTGCCCGCGTCGCCGACGCTCCTCGCACCGCTGCTCACCACGGTCCCGCTGCAGATCTTCGCGCTCGCCCTCGCGAGCGCCAAGGGATACGACGTCGACCAGCCCCGCAACCTGGCGAAGTCGGTCACGGTTGAGTAGTGCCGTCCGGGTGCCGCCACGGGATCCCGTGGCGGCACCCGGAGGGCGTGCGGCGTGATCGTCGGCATCGGGGTCGACGTCGTCGACATCGAACGCTTCCGGCAGCAGCTCGAGCGGACCCCCGCCCTGGTGGAACGGCTCTTCGTCCCGGCCGAGCGCGGGCTCAACACCCGTTCCCTCGCTGCGCGCTTCGCCGCCAAGGAAGCCATCGCCAAGGCTCTCGGCGCACCCGTGGGCATGAACTGGCAGCACTGCACCATCGCGGTCGATGACGCCGGCGCCCCCTCCGTCGTCGTCGAGGCGACGGTCGCGGACGCCGCACGTGCCCGGGGCGTCGAGACGTGGCACCTGTCGATCAGCCATGACGGCGGCCTCGCGACGGCCATGGTGGTCGCGGAAGGCCGCGCCCCCGCGGCCGGGAAATAGTAACCGTACTGATTATCCGTCGGCTTACCGCTAAGCTCGATCATATGCTCCACGCATTCTCCGGGGGTGACGTCCGCGCTGCGGAGGCACCCCTCATCGACGCCGGCCAGGGGGACACCCTGATGCAGAGGGCTGCCCACGGGCTGTTCGGCGTGGTCCTGGGGCTGCTGCGCGACGCCGGCCGCGGCACCTACGGGGCCACCGCCGTCGTGCTGGCCGGCAGCGGCAACAACGGGGCGGACGCCCTGTACGCGGGGGAGCGGCTCCTGCGCCGGGGTGTCGGTGCGACGGCGGTCCTCACCTCCGAGCGCGTGCACGGCGACGCCCTCGACGCCTTCGTCCGGGCCGGCGGTTCCACCGTCCGCCTCGACGGCGCCGGTGTCTCCGACCTCGCAGCGCATGCCGCCGCCGCGGACGTCGTCATCGACGGCATCCTCGGTACCGGTGCGCGCGGAGGGCTCCGGGGAACGGCCGCGGACCTCGTCCGGGCGTTCGACGCGGCAGCCGGTCCCCGCGGGGTCCGCTCCACGCTCGTCGTCGCCTGCGACCTGCCCAGCGGCATCGGGGTGGACACGGGACTCGTCGAGGGACCGGTCCTCGCCGCCGACGCGACGGTCACCTTCGGGGCCGCGAAGCCCGGTCTCCTCATCGGCAACGGCGCGGTGGCGGCCGGCGAACTGAACGTCGTCGACATCGGCCTCGACCTCGCCCCGTTCCCGCCTGCGGCACGCACCCTGCTCGACGCCGACGCCGCCGCGCTGCTCCGGGTGCCGGGAGTCCGTGACCACAAGTACTCGCGCGGCGTCCTCGGCGTCGCCGCCGGGTCCACCCGCTACCCGGGAGCAGCCGCACTCGCGGTCGGCGCGGCACTCGCCACCGGCGTCGGCATGGTGCGCTATCTCGGACCGGCCGCCGTCGCAGCGCTGATCCACCAGCGGAACCCCGAAGCGGTGGCCTCCACCGGCTCCGTCGCGGAGGCCCGCTCCCAGGCCTGGCTCGTGGGTCCCGGCGCCGTCGACGACGACGACCAGCGCACACGCGCCCGCGACGCCATCACCTCGGGACTGCCGGTCGTCGTGGACGCCGGTGCCCTCGCCGAAGTACCGGAACGCGTGGGACCCCAGGTCATCCTGACGCCCCACGCGGGAGAGCTGCGCGAGGTGCTCGCCGCGCGCGGCGTCGAGGCGGAACGATCCGCGATCGAGGCCGAACCCGCGCACTTCGCGCTGAGGGCCGCCGAGGCCACGGGCGCCACCGTCCTACTCAAGGGGTTCACGACGATCGTCGCGGCGCCCTCCGGCATGCTGTTCGTGCAGGCGGACGCCACCCCTGGCTCGCCACGGCGGGTTCCGGCGACACGCTCTCCGGGATCGTCGGGGCACTCGCCGCGACGCTCGCCGAGGACGACGGCGCAGCGGACCGCATCGGCGTGGACCCGGTGGACCTGTGGGCCGCCGCCGCCGCGGCCGGGGCGCTGATCCACGGCCGCGCCGGCCGGCGCGCGGCACGCCGTGGGCCGGTGGTGGTCTCGGATCTTCCCCGCGACATCGGAGCGGTCGTCGCGGACCTCCTCGAGGAGCGTCGCCTAGCGATGTGAGCGACACGGTTAACCAGTCCGACAGACGAATGCGCTATGTATGAAGCAGGAGGTCGGGGTCCGAGGACCCCGACGACTGCGAGTATCGCGGTGGCCGCCCCCAGGCGCCCACGGCAGAAGACACCAAGGAGAACTCATGGAACTATGGCCCGGCGACGCGTATCCCCTCGGAGCGACCTATGACGGCACGGGAACGAACTTCGCGCTGTACAGCGAGGTGGCGGACCTAGTGGTCCTCTGTCTCTTCGACGACGACGGCACGGAGACCTGCATCGAGCTCAAGGAGGTGGACGGCTACGTCTGGCACGGCTACCTCCCCCACGTGACTCCCGGACAGAAGTACGGCTACCGGGTGCACGGCCCCAACAACCCGGCCGAGGGACACCGCTGCAACCCGAACAAGCTCCTCCTGGACCCCTACGCCAAGGCGATCGCCGGCGACCTCGATTGGGACCAGGCCCTGTTCGGCTACAACTTCGGTGACGAGCACTCCGTCAACAACGAGGACTCCGCTGCGCACATGATGCTCGGCGTCGTCGTGAACCCCTTCTTCAACTGGGACGGCGACCGCATGCCGCGCACGCCGTACCACCAGTCCGTCATCTACGAGGCCCACGTCAAGGGACTCACGCAGCTGCACCCGGATGTCCCGGAGGAGCAGCGCGGCACCTACGCAGGCATCGCGCACCCGTCCGTGATCGCGCACCTGCAGAAGCTCGGGGTCACGGCGATCGAACTGATGCCCGTGCACCAGTTCGTCAACGACAGCACGCTCCAGGAGAAGGGCCTCTCGAACTACTGGGGCTACAACACCATCGGCTTCTTCGCCCCGCACAACAAGTACACCTCCACGGGCGACCAGGGCGAGCAGGTCCAGGAGTTCAAGGCCATGGTGCGCGAACTCCACCTCGCCGGTATCGAGGTCATCCTCGACGTGGTCTACAACCACACGGCCGAGGGAAACCACATGGGCCCCACGATCTCCATGCGCGGCATCGACAACGCGTCCTACTACCGCCTGGTGGAGGACGACAAGCAGTACTACATGGACACCACCGGCACGGGCAACTCGCTCAACGTCGGCAACCCGCACTCCCTGCAGCTGCTGATGGACTCGCTGCGCTACTGGGTCACGGAGATGCACGTCGACGGCTTCCGCTTCGACCTCGCCTCGGCCCTCGCCCGCGAGTTCTACGAGGTGGACCGCCTGTCGGCCTTCTTCGAACTCGTGCAGCAGGACCCCGTGGTCTCGCAGGTCAAGCTCATCGCCGAGCCCTGGGACGTCGGTCCCGGCGGCTACCAGGTGGGCAACTTCCCGCCGCAGTGGACGGAGTGGAACGGCAAGTACCGCGACACGGTCCGCGACTTCTGGCGTGGAGAGCCCTCGAGCATCGGCGAGTTCGCCTCGCGCCTCACGGGTTCCGCGGACCTGTACGAGCACTCCATGCGGCGTCCCGTCGCGTCCATCAACTTCGTCACGGCCCATGACGGCTTCACGCTGCGCGATCTCGTGTCCTACAACGAGAAGCACAACGAGGCCAACGGCGAGGACAACAACGACGGCGAATCGCACAACCGTTCCTGGAACGGCGGCGTCGAGGGGACCGACGGACGATCCCGAGGTGCTCGCCATCCGCGTGCGGCAGCAGCGCAACTTCATCGCGACCCTCCTGCTCTCGCAGGGCGTCCCGATGCTGCTCCACGGCGACGAACTGGGCCGGACGCAGGAGGGCAACAACAACACCTACTGCCAGGACTCCGAACTCAGCTGGGTGCACTGGGACAAGATGGACCAGCCGCTGCTCGAATTCACCGCGGCCGTCAACCGCCTGCGGTCCGAGCACCCCACGTTCCGCCGTCGGCGGTTCTTCGACGGGCGCCCCGTGCGCCGCGGCGAGGGCGAGGCGCTGCCGGACATCGTGTGGCTCGACACGTCCGGTGAGCTGATGGCTCCCGAGGACTGGAACAGCGGCTTCGGCCGCTCGATCGGGGTCTTCCTCAACGGTCAGGGCATCCAGGGCCGTGACGCACGCGGACAGCGGATCGTCGACGCCAACTTCCTGCTGTACTTCAACGCCCATGACGAGGCCGTGGACTTCACGATTCCCCTCCGACGAGTACGGGGCCTCCTGGGACGAAGTGATCGACACCGCCGGCAAGTACGCGGACAGCGACGCCATCCCGGCCGACACCACGATCTCGGTCGAGGCGAAGTCGATGGTGGTCCTGCGGGCGCACACGGAGGTCGAGGACCTGGACCACTCGGTCGCGGCGTCCCTGGCTATCCTCGCCAACGAGGTCACCGCCAAGACCGGCACCCCCTAGCACCACCCCGACAGGTACACCCACCACCCCGTCCCAGGAGGACTTCCACGTGTTGACACCGAAATCGACCTACCGGCTGCAGATCCGGAGCGAGTTCGACCTGCATCGGGCTGCGGCCCTGGTGCCGTACCTGCACGACCTCGGAGTGGACTGGGTGTACCTGTCGCCGATCCTCACGGCGGAGAAGGGATCGGGCCACGGCTACGACGTGACCGATCCCACCGCCGTCGACCCCGACCGGGGCGGTCCCGGCGGCCTCGCCGCACTCAGCGAGGCCGCCAGGGCCGCGGGGATGGGCGTGCTCGTCGACATCGTCCCGAACCACATGGGCATCGAGACGCCCGCCGACAACGCCTGGTGGTGGCAGCTGCTGAAGGAGGGACGCTCCTCCCGCATGGCGGAGGCGTTCGACGTCGACTGGGACGCCAACGACGGGCGGCTGCGCGTACCGGTGCTGGGCGACGGCGACGGTGAGCTGGACCAGCTCACCGTCGTCGACGGCGAACTGCACTACTACGACAACCGGTACCCGATCGCCGAAGGGACAGCGCATCCGGGTGACACCGGAGCCGAGGTCCACGAGCGCCAGCACTACGAGCTCGTGAACTGGCGTCGCGCCGACAGCGAGCTGAACTACCGGCGCTTCTTCGGCGTGAACACCCTCGCGGGCCTGCGCGTCGAGGTGCCGTGGGTGTTCCAGGAGAGCCACAGCGAGGTGAAGCGGTGGTTCGACGAGGGACTCGTGGACGGCCTGCGCATCGACCACCCGGACGGCCTCGCCGATCCCAAGGGCTACCTCGACGACCTCCGGACGCTGACCGGCGGCGCCTACGTCCTCGTGGAGAAGATCCTCGAGCCCGGGGAGAAGATGCCGGAGGACTGGGCCACCGAGGGAACCACCGGCTACGACGCCCTCGCCGACATCGACCGGCTCTTCACGGACCCGGCCGGCGAGCACGCCCTCACGGCGTCCGTGCCGGTCGATCCGTTCCACGAGATGATCCATGGCACGAAGCGCGGTATCGCCGACGGCATCCTCCGCTCCGAGGTGCTGCGGCTCGCGCGGCTCGTCCCGGCGGACGCCGGCCTCGATCCGGACGTCGCGGCGGACGCGATCGCCGAACTGCTGACCTGCTTCCCCGTCTACCGCAGTTACCTCCCCGCCGGCGCGGAATACCTCGCCGAGGCGGTGAGGGACGCACAGGTACGCCGGCCGGATTTGGCGGACACCATCACAGCGCTGCATCCGCTGCTCGACCCGTTCCTCGACGGCGGTCCGGGTGAACTGACGGAACTGGCTCGCCGCTTCCAGCAGACCTCCGGCATGGTCATGGCGAAGGGCGTCGAGGACACCGCGTTCTACCGGTACTCGCGGCTCGTCTCCCTCAACGAGGTCGGCGCTGATCCGGCCATCTTCTCGCTCGACCCGCTGGAACTCCACCGGCGGCTGCTCGAACGGGAGACGGACAGCCCGCTGGCCATGACCACCCTCAGCACGCACGACACGAAGCGCAGCGAGGACACCCGCTCCCGGATCTCCGTCCTGTCCGAACTGCCCGAGGTCTGGACCGACGTGCTCTCGGGGCTCGAGGACCTCGCGCCCATCGGCGACCCGACGTTCGCGCCGCTGCTCTGGCAGTCCCTGATCGGGGCATGGCCGCTGAGCCGCGAGCGCGCCCACGCCTACGCCGAGAAAGCCTCGCGCGAAGCCGACCTGAGTACGCACTGGACGGCGCCGAACGAGGAGTTCGAGCGGGGCATGCACGCCGCCGTCGACGCCGCGTTCGACGACGCCTCGGTCAACGCCGTCATCGAGGGCCTCGTCACGCGGATCCAGCAGGCGGGCTGGTCGAACTCGATCGGCCTGAAGCTGCTCCAGCTGACCATGCCGGGGGTGCCCGACGTCTACCAGGGCACGGAGTTCTGGGACACCTCGCTCGTGGATCCCGACAACCGCCGGGAGGTGGACTACGACGCGCGCCGGCAGGTGCTCACCGACCTCGCCTTCGGCGCCCTGCCCCAGGTTGGTGCCGACGCCGCCGCGAAGCTGCTCGTGGTGACCCGCGCCCTGAAGCTCCGCCGGGACCGTCCCGAACTGTTCACCGGCTACACCGCCATCCGGTCCTCCGGCGACGCCGCGGACCACGTCTTCGGCTTCGACCGCGGGGGTGCCATCACCCTGATCACGCGACTGCCCTACGGGCTCGAGCAGCGCGGCGGGTGGGGGGACACCACGCTGGAACTCCCGTCCGGCACCTACACGTGCGCGCTCACCGGCGCCACCGTCCCGGGCGGCACCGTCCGCGCGGCCGACCTCTTCACCACCTTCCCCGCAGCCCTACTGGTCCAGGAGGACGCATCATGAGTACACCGTTCGACGTCTGGGCGCCCCGCGCCGAGTCCCTCACGCTCGTGGCGGACGGCACCGAGTACCCGATGACCCGGGGCGAGGGCGACTGGTGGCATCCGTCGGACGCGCCGCCGTCGTCGTCGGACGTCTCCTACGGGTACCTCGTCGACGGCTCCGACACCCCCGTCCCGGACCCGCGCTCGCGCCGCCAGCCCGAGGGCGTGCACCAGCTCTCCCGCACCTTCGACCCGGGCGCCCACGACTGGCAGGACGAGTCGTGGCAGTCGCCGGGCCTCAACGGCGGCGTCATCTACGAGATGCACCTCGGCACGTTCACCCCCGAGGGGACGCTCGACGCCGCGATCGGCAAGCTGGACCACCTCGTGGACCTCGGCGTCCAGTACGTGGAGCTCCTGCCCGTCAACGCCTTCAACGGGACCCACAACTGGGGCTACGACGGCGTCCTCTGGTACGCCGTCCAGGAGACCTACGGCGGTCCGGCCGCCTACCAGCGCTTCGTGGACGCCGCGCACCAGAAGGGCCTCGGCGTCATCCAGGACGTCGTCCACAACCACCTCGGCCCGAGCGGGAACTACCTCGGGCTCTTCGGCCCCTACCTCACGGAGGGCCTCTCCAACACGTGGGGCGACGCGCTGAACCTCGACGGACCGCAGTCGGACGAGGTGCGCGAGTACGTGGTCGAGAACCTGCTCATGTGGTTCCGGGACTACCACGTGGACGGCCTCCGCCTCGACGCCGTGCACGCCCTGCACGACGAGCGCGCCGTGCACATCCTCGAGGAGTTCAGCACGCGCACCGACGAGTGCGCGGCGGAGCTCGGCAAGCCGCTGTTCCTCATCGCGGAATCGGACCTGAACAACCCGCGCCTCATCCAGGGCCGCGACGTCGGCGGGTACGGACTGGCCGGCCAGTGGAGCGACGACTTCCACCACGCGGTGCACGTCAACCTGACGGGGGAGACCGAGGGGTACTACCTCGACTTCAACTCGGTCGGGGCACTCGCGAAGGTCCTCGAGAAGGGATTCTTCCACAACGGGACCTACTCGTCGTTCCGCGAACGCCACCACGGCCGCGAGATCGACCCGTCCCGCGTCTCGCCGCTCCAGCTGGTCGTCGCGACGCAGAACCACGACCAGATCGGGAACAGGGCGGCCGGAGACCGCATCAGCGCCTCCCTGAACCCGGCACAGCTCGCGCAGGCCGCCGTGCTGAACATCCTCGGTCCCTTCACCCCGATGCTCTTCATGGGCGAGGAGTACGGTGCGTCCACGCCCTGGCCGTTCTTCACGTCCCACCCGGAACCGGAACTCGGCAAGGCCACGGCCGAGGGGCGGCTCAAGGAGTTCGAGCGCATGGGCTGGCGCCCGGAGGACGTGCCCAACCCCCAGGATCCCGCGACGTTCGCCTCCGCGAAGCTGCAGTGGGCCGAGGCGGAGCAGGGGCACCACGCCGAGCTGCTCGCCACCTACCGAGAGCTCATCCGCCTGCGCCGCTCGCGCCCCGAACTGCGCGATCCCGACTTCGGCAGCATCTCGGTGGAGTTCGACGAGGACAGCCGCTGGATCGTCCTGCACCGTGGCAGCACCGCCGTCGTCCTGAACCTGGCCGACGCGATGGCGACCGTCCCCGTGCGCGGGGCCGACGCCGAGGTCCTGCTGTCCACGGTCGACGGCGTCGGGCTGCTGGCCGACACCGTGCAGCTGCCACCCCACGCAGCGCTCGTCCTCAGCCTCGCCGCAGTGTAGCCCGCGGACTCTGCAAGGGTTACGACAGGAGGGGCGCCCGGCGGGACAAAGGGTCGGTGGACTCCGGCATACTGGGCGGGAGATCCTCCCCCGAGGGGAGGCGGATCCCGCCCACCCGGGTGCAGGGATCCGGAAGGCACGAGGCGGCAGGAACACCATGACCCTGGACATCACGACACTGCGGGTGGCTTTCGGGGCCATCGCCATCACCCTCTTCGTGCTGTTCTACACCGTCGCCTTCCGCCAGACCCGGTCCGCCTACAGCGCGTGGTGGTGCGCCGCCATCGCCTTCTTCTTCATCGGGTCCTCCGGCTACCTGCTCGACGGCACGGGGCACCAGGTCTGGGCGAACCCGCTGTCCAACACGCTGCTGGTCCTGGGTGCGGTCAGTGTCTGGGCGGGCGCCCGGACACTGCGGACCAGCAAACCGGCCTGGCTCCAGTTGTCGGCGGCACCGCTCCTGACGCTGCTCGCCTCGGCGGTCGACAACCCCGCCACCAACACGTGGTCCGGCGGTCCGGTGTTCCTCGGCATGATGTCGCTGACCATCGGACTCGCCTCGTGGGAGCTGTGGCGGCTGCCCAGCAGCTACAGCAGGGTGCAGGCACCCCTGGCGGTCGCCTCCGGTTTCCTGGCGCTCCTCTACCTGGGCCGGTGCGTCGCGTTCGTGGCCGGCGGCCAGGACGGGTACGTCTTCACCACCTACTTCGGCTCGGGCATCACCACCCTGATCACCATGCTGCTGCTCGTCGTCGTGTCCTTCAGCGCCGCGGCGCTGAGTGCCGAGCAGATCGCCACCGACCTGCGCACGCGTGCCGACCGGGACGCGCTGACGGGGCTGCTCAACCGCTCGGGGTTCTTCGACCTCGCGTCCGTGCAGACGGACCGGCTCGCGCGGACGGACCGGCCCGGGACGCTGATCCTCGCCGACCTCGACTTCTTCAAGAGCATCAACGACACCCACGGCCATGCGGCGGGAGACACCGTCCTCAAGGCCTTCGCCGCCGCCTGCGCCGAGACCGTCCGCTCCACCGATCTCGTGGGCCGGTACGGGGGCGAGGAGTTCATCTTCCTGCTGCCCGGAGCCTCGGTGTCCAGGAGCGAGGACATCACCCGGGACGTGAGCAGGGCCCTGCGGGGACACTCCACGCCGGGCGGGTTCGAGATGCCGACCGTGAGCTACGGTATCGCCGCCATCGAAGCGGCGGACTACGATCTCGACGCAGCGATCGCCGCAGCCGACCAGGCGCTGTACGCCGCGAAGGCCAGCGGACGGAACAAATCGGTGCGCGCCATCCGCCCTGCGGGGAAGGGTCCGGGATCATCGGCCGAGCCGCCCCCGGGGCCGCTCCGGGTCCCGTAGAACCCGACCGCGCCTCTCCGGGGACGCAGCACCCACTCGCCTAGGATGAGGGGATGACCTACCACCCCGCTGATGACCGTTATGAGAAGATGCCGTACCGCCGAGTGGGACGGAGCGGTCTGCACCTTCCCGCCGTCTCCCTGGGCCTGTGGCACAACTTCGGAGACGACAAGCCCTTCGACACGCAGCGGGCCATCCTCCGCCGGGCGTTCGACCTCGGCGTCACCCACTTCGACCTCGCCAACAACTACGGCCCGCCCTACGGCAGCGCGGAGACGAATTTCGGCCGCCACCTGAAGGACGACTTCCGGCCGTTCCGCGACGAACTCGTGATCTCCAGCAAGGCCGGGTACGACATGTGGCCGGGTCCGTACGGCAACTTCGGCTCCCGGAAGTACCTGCTGGCGAGCCTCGACCAGTCCCTCGAGCGCATGGGGCTGGACTACGTGGACATCTTCTACAGCCACCGCCCCGACCCCGAGACGCCGCTCGAGGAGACGATGGGTGCCCTGGACACCGCGGTGCGCTCCGGGCGGGCGCTCTACGCCGGGATCTCGTCCTACTCGCCCGAGCGGACGCTGCAGGCCGCGGCCATCCTGGCGGATCTCGGCACGCCGCTGCTGATCCACCAGCCCTCGTACTCGATGCTGAACCGGTGGGTGGAGAACGGGGACCCGAATCTTCCGGAGGCACTCGAGGCCACGGGCGCCGGCTCGATCGCCTTCTCCCCGCTGGCGCAGGGTCTGCTGACGAGCCGCTACCTCGACGGGGTGCCCGCCGACTCGCGCGCCGCCGCCCACAAGTCGCTCTCCGAGGACCACCTGTCGGGGGACAACCTCCGTCGGGTGCGGGGGCTGAACGCGATCGCCGAGGGCCGCGGACAGAGCCTCGCCCAGATGGCCATCGCCTGGATCCTGCGTCCGCAGGTCAAGGGCTCACCCATCACCTCGGCGCTCATCGGCGCCTCCAGCGTCCGCCAGCTGGAGGACAGCCTGGCAGCCGTTCAGAACCTCGACTTCACCTCGGACGAGCTGCACGCCATCGACGAGTTCGCCGTCGAATCCGACATCAACCTCTGGGCACGGGCACTGGACGCCTGAGCCCGTCAGCGGGCCGGCCGACGGACGCGGGGCGCCCGCCGGCCGGTACGCCCCGGCGGGTCCCCGGCGCACGTCCGAATGCCACCCCGGTGCTGTCGCGCCCGGTCGAGGGTGACAATGGGGGGATGACTGACGGAATGCCTGGCCGGGACCCGATGCTCGGCGTGTGGGCCACCCTCGGCGAACCCCGACTGACGAATGCACTGGCGGCGGCCGGTCTCGGCTGGGTGGGTCTCGACGCCCAGCACGGCCACTTCGACGATCGTGCGCTGCGGAACACCCTCGGTCCGCGGACGGCGGACGGTGCCCCGATGCTCGTGCGGGTCGCCGCCAACGATGCCGCGCTGATCGGCAGGGCGCTCGACGCGGGAGCCGACGGCGTCGTCGTGCCCCTCGTCGACAGCGTGGCCGACGCCGAAGCGGCCGTGGCCGCCAGCCACTACCCACCCCTCGGGGCCAGGAGCTGGGGACCGCTCCAGGGCAGCCGGCCGGTGCACCGGCCGGGTTCCGACGGCGGACGGCACACGGTCCCGCTGTGCTCGGTGATGATCGAGACCGCCCGTGCCCTGGAGGCGGTGGAGGCGATCGCCGCGGTCCCCGGAGTGGACATGGTCTTCGTCGGTCCGTTCGACCTGTCGCTCGCCCTCGGACTGGAGGTCGACGACCTCCTCGCGTCGACGGGGGAGCGCGCTCCGCTGAGAAGGATCGTCGGCGCCTGCAGGGCCGCAGGGATCCTGGCTGGTGCCTACGCGGGGACGCCGGAACGCGCGGCGGTCCTCGGCACGGCAGGCTTCTCCTGGGTCGCGGCGACGACGGACACCGGCCTGCTGCCCCTTGGGGCGGACGAGGTGCGGCGCCGCATGCACGCCGACGGTCGGCATCAGCCGGACCAGGACGCCCTCAGCGCGGGGAACGCCTCCTCGTAGCCCGCGAGGACCCGCGCGGCGGCATGGAAGGAGTCGACCAGCGGATGGCCCGCGAGCGCACGAAGGGCAGAGTCGCGGTCCCCGTGCACCGCAGCCCGCACGGTGTGCTGCTCGACGGCCTTGACGTCCGCCATGAGGCCGAGCTGGTGCAGCGTCAGCGGCGCGGCGGCCAGCGGGCGGGCGCCCGAGCTGTCGACGACGGACGGAACCTCCACGACGGCGTCCGGGGGGAGCCCGGGGAAGGTCGACGCGTTGCGGACGTTCAGGATGAGCTCCGCGCGGCGGCCCGTGAGCAGGGCGCGCATGACCTGGAGGGCCACGCGCTCGTACCCGCCGCCGGCGAGGTCCGCCTCGTCCCGCTGCTCGTCCTCGCCGCGCGCCTCGGCCAGGTAGCCGGACTCCCGTTCCCGCCGGGCGTCCTCCCACACGGCGAGCGGATCCGCCGCGGCGAGCAGGCGCGGGTAGAGCTCCAGCTGCTGGTCGCGGAGGATCTCCCCCCGCGTCCTGTCCGCAGCCCGGATGGACCCCAGGGCCTCGCGGTGGAAGTAGTAGTAGAACAGGTACTCGTTGGGCAGGGCGCCGAGGGCCCGCAGGAGGTCCGGGCCGAACAGGCGTCCCTCCTCGAAGCGGGCGAGTCGCGCGGGATCGGCCAGGAGCGCGGGAAGGCGGTCGGTCCCGTCCGCCGTCAGGCCGCGGAGCCAGCCCAGATGGTTCAGACCGACGTAGTCGACACCGGCGAGCGAGCCGTGCAGGTCTACGCCCGCGGCCCGTGCCGCCCGCGCTACGAGGCCCGACGCCGAGTCGCAGATCCCGACGACCCGGGAGCCCAGGACCGCCGAGACCGCCTCGGTGACCATGCCCGCGGGATTCGTGAAGTTGATCAGCCAGGCGTCGGGGGCATGGGCGCGCATCAGGGCCGCCACGCGCATCATGTCCGGGATGGACCGCAGGGCGTAGGAGATGCCGCCTGCACCGACGGTCTCCTGTCCCAGCAGTCCGGCTGCCAGGGCCACGCGCTCGTCGAGGATGCGCCCCTCCGATCCGCCGCTGCGCACCGCGGCGAAGACGATGTCCGCCCCTGGCAGCGCGTCCTCGAGGCGGGACTCGACGCGCACCGACGGCGCCGGGCGGCCGGCGGGCCGCGGCAGCGCACCGAGCACCCGGGCGACGGCGCGGGCGCGCTCCGGCAGCGCGTCGAGCAGGACGACGTCGGTCACGAGCCCGGCGAACGGGCCGTCGAGAAGTGCGCGGTAGACGAGCGGCACCCGGAAGCCGCCGCCGCCCACGATGACCAGGCGCGCACCGGTTCCGTCCGTACTGGGCAAGGCTCGACCCGCTTCCGTGGTGGATGGTCCGCTGCCGTGCGTGCTCGGCGGCGGTGCTGTGCACGGTACTCCATGACACCTGCCGCCCCGCGACCGGCGCCTTGGAAGTATTCTGCCGTACATGGCCCATCAGCACCGCTTCGATCCGCTGGCGGCCACGCGCGCGCCGGACAGTCCCGAGTTCGACCTCCTGCTCGCCGGACAGGTGTTCTTCGACATCATCTTCACCGGGCTCGATCAGCTGCCCTCACCGGGCACGGAGGTCTGGACCGACGGCATGGGATCCGGGCCCGGGGGCATCGCGAACCAGGCCATCGCCGCGAGCAGGCTCGGGCTCCACACCACGCTCGCTGCGGCCTTCGGTGACGACGGCTACGGCCAGTTCAACTGGGACGTGCTGCAGGACCAGGAGCATGTGGACCTGTCGAGGTCGCGGGTGTTCGGGCAGTGGCACTCGCCGGTGACGGTGTCGCTCTCCGTGCACCAGGACCGTTCGATGGTGACGCACGGGCACCCCGCACCACTGCGTGCCTCGGAGCTGATCGGGACGCCGCCGTCGTGCCGCGCCGCCGTCGTCGGGGTGGAGCCGGTGGTGGAGCCGTGGGCGCGGGCGGCCGCGGCCCAGGGGACGAAGCTGTTCGGCGACGTCGGCTGGGATCCCGCGGGGGAGTGGGCGGCGGGAACGCTCGAGTCGCTCGAGCACTTCTACGCGTTCATGCCGAACGCGGTCGAGGCGATGGCGTACACGCGCACGGACGATCCGTGGACCGCGCTCTATTCCCTGGCGGACCGCGTGCCGGTCGCCGTCGTCACGGTGGGCCAGCAGGGCGCGATAGCGATCGACTCGGTGACGGGGGAGGAGGAGTGGGTGCCGGCACTGCCGGTGTCGGCCTACGATCCGACCGGGGCGGGTGACTGCTTCGGAGCGGCCTTCGTGATGGCCGACCTCGCGGGCTTCTCCCTCGCGGACCGCCTCGGCTTCGCCAACCTCTGCGCTTCGCTGTCGGTGCAGCAAGTGGGCGGGTCCCTGGCCGCGCCGGGGTGGGGCGATATCGCGGACTGGTGGCACCGCGTCAGCGAAGGGCGCGACGGCGTACGGAAGCAGTGGCTGCGCCGGTACGCCTTCCTCGAGGACCTGGTGTCCGATGTCCCGTCCGAGGCGTTGCGCAGGGCCACGGCGACGATCGCGCGGCACTCCGACGCGTCACCGCCGACACGCCCGCCCGAGCCCTGCTCGGACGGGACCGCCTGAGCGCCTGCACGCGACGGGCCGGGGTGCACGGCCGGGATGTTCCCCCGTACGGGCTGTGGACGACAAGTCCGACCACCGGTGGACGAGCAGTTGCTCAGGAGAACCACAGCGGGTTCTATGGGGGCGTGACAGCGCTGCCCACGGACGGGGTCCCGTCGCCGCCCGCTCCCTGTAGGCGGCGCAGCGCATCACGACGGAGGAGGCACGCGTGGCAGGACGATTCGAGATCTACCGTGATGGCGAGGAACAGTACCGGTTCCGTCTCACGGGGGACGACGGTGCCACCCTGGTGACGAGCGAGCCCTACGGGGACAAGGACACCACGGTGGCGGGCATCAACGGGATCCGGGACTGCGCCGCTTCCGCGCTCATCGCGGACCTCACCTGATCGGTCGCGGGCAGGCCCCGGAGGGACGTGTCGCAGCGCCTCGCCCTCGGTAGCTCTGCCCGGACGGGCCGCTGACGGTGGGGCGTCACCCTCGGAGGGCGGCTGCTTCGCCGAGCCAGCGGGCGTACCGCGCCCAGGGATCAGCGACCCCGGCGGCGAGCCGGACGACGTGCTCCTCCTCGATCTCCGGCGCGCCCGTGAACCATTCCGATCGGCCGAGGCGCCAGGCGGCGAACTGCTCATGCCGTCGGTGCTCCACCAGTCGGTCGCCGCGCTCGAAGGCGAGGACCTCGTCATGCCAGATCCGGGCCAGGCGCTGTCGCGGGTTCGCCGTCGTGCCGATCTTGATGCGGTCCCGGTACCGGATGTAGTAGACGACGTCGACGCGCGGCGGCGGCAGCCCGTCGTCGAGCGTGTCGCCGACCCGCCACTCGCAGGCGGCGCATGCCCAGCCCGATGCGTACCGCACGCCGAGCCGCGAGCCGCAGGCCGCGCAGGCGCCCGGCAGCAGGTCCGTGGTGCCGTACTCGGCGCCGACCCACTCCGCGATCAGCGCCGCATGGATGGGGCAGACGGGGAACGGTCCGTCGCCCGCGGCACGACCGCAGGAGCTTCCGTCGCCGTCCGGGAGCACGCAGCCGGGGTTGCCCGACGGGGGTTCGACCATGCCTTCGATCCTTCCTCCGGTCGTGCCCGGCTGCAACCCGTGTGCCGCCGCTCGGGTTGGTCGGGGCGGGAGCCCGGGTGTACGCTCCCGGCTACGCCGACATTCGAGGGAAGGCCGCCATGGGTGCATCAGGTCGTGGTGCCGGGACCCGTACTCCTCCGCGCAGCGGGGCCGACCCCGCCCATCCGCTGATCGCGTCGCACGAGGCGGAGGTCCGCCTGCGCGTCCTGAAGGCGACGAGCGTCCTCGTGGACCGGCTGACCTACGACGCCGTGACGGTCGACGCCGTCGCGAGGGCTTCCGGCGTGAGCAGGTCGACCCTGTACCGCTACTGGCCGTCCCGCCGGCTGCTCGTCCTCGAGGCCTTCACCTACAAGACGAACCTCCTGACGATCGTGGACGACACCGGCGATGTCGCACGGGACCTGCACTCGTACCTCGTTGCGCTGACGTACTGCCTCAAGGTCGGGGGAGCGGCCTCGACGGTCGCCAACCTCCTCGCCGAGGCGGTCCGCAGCGAGGAGTTCGCCGCGCAGTTCCGTCAGACCCTCGTGCGCGAGCGCAGGCAGGGGTTCCTCGCGATCCTGCAACGCGGCCGTGGTCGGGGACAGGTCCGGGAGGACGTCGATCTCGTGATGGTCATCGATGCGGTCTACGGTGCCATCCACCATCGGCTGATCGCGACCGGGCAGGACGTCGACGGACCCTTCCTCCGGCACCTCACCCGCTTCGCCGTCGACGGCACGGCCACGGCGGCCTACCTGAAGGCGTACCGCGCACCGTAGCACGGCGCTTCATGCCGGCCACGGGTGCCGACGGTGGAACGATCGGTGCCATTCCGTCCCACTCCCTCGTCCGCCGGCGGTTCCCGGCGGGATGGTGGATCCAGCGCAGGAACGAGCGCCGCATCCCTACACCACCGGAGGAACGACCATCATGATCACCCAGGAGAAGACCGCACGGACGGACGCCGGCAGCAGGCACCCGGCGCTGTACCGCGCACTCCCACCGGTGGCGAGACTCGCCGACGCGACGGCGCTCGAGGAGGGCCTGTCACCGCTGCTCATCGAACTGGTGAAGCTCCGGGCGTCGCAACTGAACGGCTGCGCGTTCTGCCTGCGCATCCATGCCCGGGACGCGCTCGCCAAGGGGGAGAGTGCCGTGAGGCTGAGTGTGCTCCCGGCCTGGCGGGAGAGCGACTACTTCGACGAGCAGGAGCGTTCCGCCCTCGCTCTGGCCGAGTACATCACCCTGATCCAGGACTCGCACCGGAACAGGGCACTGTACGAGTCGGCCGTCGCACACCTGACCTCGGGCCAGGTGTCGGCCGTGACCTGGGTGGTCATGCTCATCAACGCCTACAACCGCATGGCCATCAGCGGCGGTTACACCGTGGCCCCCTGACCGCGCCGCCGAGCGACTGATCCGTCCTGCCCGGATATCCGTCCCGGCAGGCGGGGCGGAGCACCGCCGTCCACGCCCGTCCCGGTCACCGTCCCGACCCCCGTCCCGACGACGCAGGGCCGGATTCCGCGGACCGGCCGGGCCGCATGCTGGCAGAATGGGGTGAGTGACTTCCACCGAGCGCGTTGCAGAGATCGACCTCGATGCCCTGCGGCATAACATCCGGCACCTGCGCGACGTCGCCCACCCGGCCCGGATCATGGCCGTCGTGAAGGCGAACGCCTACGGCCACGGCGCGGTCCCGGTGGCGCGCGCCGCGCTCGAGGCCGGTGCCGCATGGCTCGGTGTCGCCCACATCCGCGAGGGCGTCGAACTGCGCAGGGCCGGTATCGAGGCACCGATCCTGGCATGGCTGCACACCTCCGGGACCGACTTCACGGCCGGCGTCGAACACGGGCTCGACCTCGGGATTTCGGGCTGGGAACTCGAGCGGGTGGTTGCCGCGGCGCGTGAACTCGAGCGCCCGGCCATCGTGCACCTGAAGATCGATACGGGCCTGGGCCGCAACGGCTGTCCTCCGGAGAAGTGGGACGCCCTGCTCAGCAGGGCCGTGGCACACCAGGAGGAAGGGCTGATCCGCGTCGTCGGGATCTTCTCCCACCTCGCCGTCGCGGACGAGCCCGCCCGACCGGAGACGGATTTGCAGGTACAGGCGTTCCGGGAGGCCGTCGCCGCCGCGGAGAACGCGGGGATCGATGTGGAGGTACGGCATCTGGCGAATACGCCGGCGACGTTCTCCCGGCCCGACTGCCACTTCGACCTGGTGCGCGTGGGTCTCGGCATCTACGGGCTCTCGCCCTTCTCCGACCAGGACTCCGCGGACCTCGGACTGCGGCCCGTCATGACCTTCAGCACCATCGTCTCGAACTGCAAGGAGGTGCCCGCGGGCCAGGGCGTCTCCTACGGCTACGCCTACCGTACGCAGAAACCCACCACGCTCGGGCTCATCCCCGTCGGCTACGGGGACGGTGTCCCGCGCATCGCCACCGGTGCCCCGGTGCTCGTCGGCGGCCGCATGTACCCGGTGGTCGGCCGGATCGCGATGGACCAGCTCGTCATCGATTTCGGCACCACGGGTATCGCCGACGCACCGGACGGTCCGCTCGGCCAGCGCGCCGTGCTGTTCGGCGGAGCCGATTCCCCCGCCGTCGAGGACTGGGCCGCGGCCGCGCAGACCATCAACTACGAGGTGGTGACCCGGGATCAGCGACCGCGTGGAGCGGATCTACGTCGGGGCGGGAGAGGACGGCGCGGGCGATGACGGCGACGCCTGAGTGGACGGCGTCGTACGACGTCGGCTCCGCCGCCGAACTGCAGGCACTCGCCGCAGCCCTCGCCCCGCAGCTGAGACCGGGTGACCTGCTGGTCCTCTCGGGTGAGCTCGGCGCCGGCAAGACGACGTTCACCCAGGGGCTCGGGCGGGGCCTCGCGGTCGAGGACCGGATCATCTCACCGACCTTCGTGCTCGTCCGCCAGCACTCCTCGAGGGGCGACGGCCCGGGCCTCATCCATGTGGACGCGTACCGGCTCGAGAGTGCGGCCGCGGTCGACGACCTGGATCTCGAGGCCACCATGGCTGCCAACATCACGGTCATCGAGTGGGGGGCCGGCCGCGTGGAGCACCTGAGCGACAGCTGGCTCCGGGTGCACATCGTACGGCCGCTCGGCGGCAGCGGACCCGCGGCAGCAGACGGGGGGCTGATCACCGCGTTCGACGACGACGGCGTGGACGAGGTGCGCACGGTCACCCTCACCGGCGTGGGGCCACGCTGGAGCGGACAGCAGCCCGGACTCCCGCTCGACTAGGCTGGACCGGTGCTTCTCCTCGCCATCGACACCTCCGCCGCAGCCACGGTCGCGCTCCTGCGGGACGACGTCGTCGTCGGCCGGTTCGGCAGTTCCGACACCCGCTCTCCCACGCCGAGGTCCTCGCTCCCGCGGTGCAGCGCATCCTCGCCGATGCCGACGTCGCGGGCACGGAGCTCGACGCCGTCGTCGCGGGTGTGGGTCCGGGTCCGTTCACCGGGCTTCGGGCGGGACTCGTCACGGCCCGCACGCTCGGCTTCGTCTGGAACGTACCCCTCCACGGTGTCATGAGTCTTGACGCCCTGGCCCTCGACGCCGCAGCGGGCGAGGTCCTCCCGGCCGGGAGGAGATTCCTCGTCGGAACGGACGCGCGGCGCGGTGAGGTCTACTGGGCCGAGTACCGCATGCCGGCGGACGGCGGGAGCCTGCCCGAACTCCTCGACGGCCCCCACGTCGGCGCCGCCGCCGCCCTGCCCGAGGGGCGGCCGCTCGTCGGCCGGGCGGCGGGGCTCTACCCGGACGTCGTCGACGGCGTCCCGGCCTTCGCGTCGTCCGATCCGGATGCGGCCGCGCTCGGTCGCGTGGCCCGCCTGCACCTCCTCGCCGGGAAGGAGCTCCGGGACACCTCGCCGCTCTATCTGCGGGAGTCCGACGCACGGGTCCCCGGGCAGCGGAAGCGGGCGACGGCGTGAGCCACATCTTGCGGGACATGACGTTCGAGGACATCGAGACGATCGGCGGGCTGGAGGAGGAGCTCTTCCCCGCCGACGCCTGGCCCGTCGAGATGTTCTACTCCGAGTTCTTCCAGCCGGACACACGGCGCTACATCGTGGCCGAGGTGGACGGTGAAGCCGTGGGATACGCGGGTCTCATGGTTCTCGCCACGACGGCCGACATCCAGACCATCGGCGTGCTGCCCCGCTTCGAAGGCCAGGGCATCGGCCGTGCCATGCTCACCGAGCTGCTCGACGAAGCCCGGCGGCGGGGCGCCGACAACGTGATGCTCGAGGTGCGGGCGGACAACCCGCGTGCCCAGCAGCTGTACACGCGATTCGGTTTCGCAAGGATCCACACGCGGAAGAGGTACTACCGCGACGGCGTCGACGCCTGGGTCATGAGGCTCGTACTGACCACCGAGGACGGGGAGACACCGTGACGACCGCAGAACCCCTGATCCTCGGCATCGAGTCGTCCTGTGACGAGACCGGCGTCGGGATCGTCCGCGGCACCCGCCTCCTGACCAACACCGTGTCCTCGTCCATGGACGAGCACGTGCGCTTCGGCGGGGTCATCCCCGAGATCGCCTCGCGGGCGCACCTCGAGGCCTTCGTACCGACGCTGCGGTCAGCGCTCGACGACGCCGGCGTCACCCTCGACGAGCTCGATGCCATCGCGGTCACGGCCGGCCCGGGACTCTCGGGCGCATTGATGGTGGGTGTCTCCGCGGCGAAGGCGCTCGCCGTGGCGACCGGCAAGCCGCTCTACGCGATCAACCACCTGGTGGCGCACGTCGGTGTCGGCATGGTCGGCGGCACCTTCGCGGACGGGATGCCGCCGAACCTCGGTGCGTTGCTCGTGTCCGGTGGCCACACGGAGATCCTCCGCGTGGGCAATCTCGCGAACGACGTCGAACTGCTGGGCTCGACCATCGACGACGCCGCCGGCGAGGCGTACGACAAGACCGCGCGCATCCTGGGCCTCGGATATCCGGGGGGACCGGCCATCGACCGGCTGGCGGCGGAGGGCGATCCGACAGCCGTCCGCTTCCCCCGCGGGCTCTCGCAGCCCAAGTACATGGGAACTGCGGAGGAACCGGGCCCGCACCGCTACGACTGGTCCTTCAGCGGGCTCAAGACGGCGGTCGCCCGCGCCGTGGAACAGTACGAGGCGGCAGGGCTGGATATCCCGGTCGCCGACATCGCCGCGTCCTTCCAGGAAGCCGTGGTGGACATCATCACCTCGAAAGCCGTCCTCGCATGCCGGGAGCACGGCATCACGAACCTCCTGCTGGGCGGGGGAGTCGCAGCGAACCGGCGGCTCCGGGACCTGACGCGGGAACGGTGCACGGCCGCGGGCATCACGCTCACCGTCCCGGCGCCGTCGCTCTGCACCGACAACGGCGCGATGGTCGCGGCCCTCGGTGCGCAGATCGTGATGGCCGGTGGGGCGCCGAGCGGCATCGCCTTCGGCACCGATCCCTCGCTCCCCGTCACGAGCATCGTCCTCCCCGGAGGCTGAGGGCGGCGGGTCCGCCCGGCGGGACGTGCATCGACGGGTCGGGTAAGTCATCATGTGCGTATGTCTGCACGTATAGTGGGATGGTCCGTCCCCGACGAAACGGCCTCGCATCATGCTCTCCGTCCTGCGTTCCACTGCGTACCGGAATCTGTTCACCGCCCAGGTGGTGGCGCTCCTCGGCACCGGGCTGCTCACCGTGGCGCTCGGACTGCTGGCCTTCGACCTGGCCGGAGAACGGGCGGGCGCGGTGCTCGGCACGGCTCTCACCATCAAGATGATCGCCTACGTCCTCGTGGCGCCCGTCATGGCGGCAGCGATCGAACGCCTGCCCCGCAAGGTGGTCCTCGTCGCCGCGGACGGGGTGCGTGCCGTGATCGCCCTCAGCCTTCCCTTCCTCGACCAGGTCTGGCAGGTCTACGTCCTGGTCTTTCTCCTCCAGTCGGCCTCGGCGACCTTCACGCCGGCGTTCCAGGCCCTGATCCCGCTGGTCCTGCCGGCCGAGAAGGACTACACCAGGGCGCTCTCGCTGTCCCGGCTCGCCTACGACGTCGAATCCCTCGTCAGCCCACTGCTCGCTGCGGCCCTGCTGTCCGTGCTGTCGTACTCGGACCTGTTCCTCGGGACGATGCTCGGGTTCCTGGCCTCCTCCCTCATGGTCCTCGTCACCCGCCTGCCGGTGATCCCCGCGGTCGCCGATCAGGGCTCGCTGCTGCACCGCACCACACTGGGCACGCGGATCTTCCTGCAGGAGCCGAGCCTGCGCGGCCTGCTGGCGCTGAACCTCGTCGTCGCCGCGGCCACGGCCCTGGTCCTCGTCAACACCGTGGTGTACGCACGGAACCTGTTCCCGGGCACCAACACCGACGTCGCCCTGGCCCTGGCCGTCTACGGGGCGGGTTCCATGCTCGTGGCGTTCCTGGCCCCTCGGGCCCTCGAGAGCATTCCCGACCGGACGTTCATGCTGATCGGCGCGGTCATCCTGCCCGCCGGTGTCCTGGGTGCCGCGGTCGTGGCGGGCTCCGGCTCGCCGTGGTGGCTCTTCCTGGCACTGTGGACGGTCCTGGGCGTCGGGACCTCCATGATCAGTACTCCTTCCTCGAGGCTGCTGCGACGCGTGGCCACCGATGCCACGAGGGGTTTTCTCTTCACCGCGCAGTTCTCGCTCAGCCACGCCTGCTTCATGCTGACCTATCCGATCGCGGGCTGGGTCGGCGCAGCGGCGGGACAGCCGGTGGCCGCTCTCTGCCTCGCCGTTCTGGCCACCGGTGGTACCGTCGCCGCCCTGGTCTCGTGGCCTGCTGCCGGCACCGCGCCTGCCGCGCGTTCGGAAGCGCGCGCCGGCCGGTAGCGTAGGGGGCACGGTCGATATCGACGAGGGGAGGCCGGCATCAGCAACAGCACGGCGGCACAGCCGGACCCTGGGCATGCCCATGACGGCGCCGCTCCCAGCCTCGTCCATCCGGTAGCGCCGGACCCGCAGCGGCTCGAGGCAGGCGCCGGCACCTTCCGCATGCTGGCGGACCCGACGCGGTTCCATCTCCTCTGGCTGCTCACGCAGGGACCGGCCGACGTCGGTACCCTGGTCGCGGCCACCGGTGCCAACCGCACCGCGGTCAGCCAGCACCTCGCCAAGCTCCGGCTCTCGGGCCTCGTGGCCACGCGCAAGGAAGCCCGGAACGTCGTCTACAGCATCATCGACGGGCACCTCATCCGGCTCATCCTCGAGGGGATGAACCACGCGGACCACCGCGTCACCGGGGAGCCGGTGCACGAGGAGTGACGACCACGGGATGAACAGGGCGACAGAACCACCCGCGGGGGACCAGCCGGGTTCCCCGATCGTGCGGGACTATCCGCTGAGTGCCGCGATCCTGGCGATCGGCCATGGGCAGCGATCGCTGGCCGCCTCCCTTCTGGGGGGACTGGGACTCTTCCCCGGACAGGAGCTGCTGCTCATGCAGTTGTGGGACCAGGACGGACTGTCGCAGAAGTCCCTCGGCGCGCCGCAGCGGCTCGATCATTCCACCGTCGCGAAGTCCGTCCGGCGGCTCGAGGCCGCGGGCCTCATCACACGGAGCAGGTCGGCGACGGACGGGCGGGTGACCCTCGTGTTCCTCACCGACGCCGGACGCGCCCTGCGCGGGCCGGTCACCGAGGCGTGGTCGCGTCTCCAGGAGACCGTCGCGGCCGGGTTGACCGACGAGGAGCAGGACGAGTTCACCCGGCTCGCCCGGAAGATCCTCGACGGGATGGACCGGGCGGGCCTGGAGGCGCCTCAGACGCCCTGAACCACGATCTTGCCGCGCAGGTGGCCGGTCTCGCTCAGGCGATGCGCCCCGACGAGGTCGCCGAAGGGGAACAGGCGGGCGATCGGCGTGGCGATCTTCCCCTGCGCAGCGAGCTCGAGCACATCGGCGAAACCGTCCGCCTTCAGGTTTCCCGGATCACCGGCGGCGACCGCCACACCGAGGGCCGGAGCGGTGAAGTCCGAGATGGTGATGATGCGCTCCGTGCCGCCCACCAGGTCGATCGCGACGGGGATGAATCCCTGCCCTGCGACGTCGAAGACCGCATCGACCCCCTGCTTCGCCACGGCATGGATCCGCTCGCCCACGCCGTCGCCGTAGCTGACGGGGATGGCGCCGAGGGAACGGAGGTACTCGTGGTTCGCCTCGCCCGCCGTCCCGATCACGGTCACGCCCGCCGCGACGAGGATCTGGACCGCCATGCTTCCCACACCGCCCGCCGCGCCGTTCACGACCACGGTCTCACCCCTGGTGATCCCCAGCGGAGCGAGTGCGCGCCGGGTGGTCTCGGCGCCCGTGGGGATGGTGACGGCATCCTCGAAGCTGAGGTCTTCGGGTACCCGGGCGACGGCGTCGGCCCGGCTCAGCGCGTATTCGGCATAGGAGCCGGTCGCCGCGAACCCTGCCACGCGGTCCCCGACGGCGATCCCCTGCACGCCCTCGCCCACGCCGTCGACGACGCCTGCGAGTTCGTTCCCGAGGATGGCGGGGAAGGTCGTCGGCATCACCTCGGCCATCCAGCCCTTGCGGATCTTGGTCTCGAGGGGGTTGATGCCGATGGCGCGGACGCGGATGCGGACCTGGCCTGCTCCCGGGACGGGGAAGGGGACGTCCCTCAGTACGAAGCCGTCCTCCGAGCCGAAGCCGTCGAGGACGAGGGCCCTCATGGTCACCACCTCCGCGCCCTGCTGCTCTGCCGGGTCGGCGGGAAGGGTGTCCGTGTCGGTCGTGGGGTTCGTGGTGGTGTCGCTCGTGGTGTCCATGGTGCTCTCCTGGGTGGTGGGTTGGTGAAGGACACAACTACGTTGCCAACCACATAATTCCCCGGTCCGTCGCCCGCCCTTCAGGAGATCGGCCGGA
Organism: Arthrobacter sp. MN05-02; assembly: GCA_004001285.1. Taxonomy (NCBI): domain Bacteria; kingdom Bacillati; phylum Actinomycetota; class Actinomycetes; order Micrococcales; family Micrococcaceae; genus Arthrobacter; species Arthrobacter sp. MN05-02. Next base: position 2,594,795 of record AP018697.1, on the reverse strand, counting down.
GACGGGGAAGGGGCCGGACTCCCGAAGGAATCCGGCCCCTGGGTGCTTCCTGCGACTACAGCGTGCCTCGACGATCCGTCGGGTCGCCGTCGGCCAGGGTGTCATCCCGGAGGCCCTGGCTCTCGGAGGGGACCCCGGTGCCCGGGACGCCGTCCACAGCGGGGACGGGGTCGACGTCGATGACGTCCACGTCGTCGACCACCGGTGTGGTCTCGGGGACGACGGGCGCGGCGTCGACGACGGGAACCGTGTCCACCACGGTCTCCTCCTCTTCTTCCTTGCCCTTGTTCGCTGCTGCCGCGGCCACCCCGGCCACGGCAGCCGCTGCGGCCACCCCGACTCCTGCCGCGACCTTGCCGGATACGCCGGCCTTCCCGCTGTCGCCGCGAGACTGCTCGGCGTCGTCCACCGTGGGTGTCCCGGGCTGTCCGGCGACCGTCCCGCGCCAGGCGCCGGTGGCGTAGCTCTCCGACTCGATGAATTCCTTGAACCTGTGCAGATCGGCCTTGGCCTGGTTCTCCACGACGTTGAGCTTGTCGCCCACCTTCTCGACGAGTCCCTCGGGCTCGTACTCGAGCGAGAGGTTCACGCGCGTGGTGCCGCCGAGGTCCTCGAAGGAGACGGTACCGGCATTGGTGGCACCCTCGGTGGCAGCCCAGGAGACCTTGCGGTCGGGCACCTGCTCGAGGACCCTCGCCTCCCACTGCCGGCGGATGCCGCCGATCTCCGCGACCCACTCGAGGCGGTCATCACCGAGCTGGGTGATCTGCTTGATGCCGCCCATGAAGTGCGGGAACTCCTCGAACTGCGTCCACTGGTTGTACACGGTCGTCACTGGAAGATTCACTACAACGGTTTCTTCGACCTTCGTGCTCATCATGCCTCCCTTGTCTGGGGTGGGTACGGTCACTGACCAAATCATCAGCATGCTTAGCATATGGTGCGGTCGGAACTATTGCCAGTACCGGCCGTGCGGCGGCGCGTCCCGCACCGTCCTCGCGGTCCTCAGGAGGGCAGGTCTCCGACGTTCGCGTACTTGCGGCGCCAGTCCCTGCCCTCCTCACCGCCGTACACCGTCCAGTACTCGCGGCCCGAGGTGATGACGCCGTCGGCCACGGTCCAGATGGACACGACCCGGAAGATCCCGACGTCCTCCTGCGGCACCTGGACCTCGGACACCACGACCTCGCCGGCGTCATAGACGTTGAGGACGTCGATGCTCCACCCGTTCGGATGCTCGGAGTTCACGGCCACCATGTTGTCCCGGCCGCGGATGACCTCGCGCGTCACGGGCCAGAACACCTCCACGTCCTCCGCGAGCGTCCGGCCCACCGCGTTCCAGTCCCTGCCCCACACCGACGACCAGTACCGTCGGACGACCTCGGTAGATTCCATAGGCCGATGCTACCGGCGGAGGTCGCCGCTCAGGAGGCCCAGGTGTGCGGAGACGTGGGCCTCGAAGCCCTCGACCGTGCGCGCGACGGCTTCTGCCGGGGGAGTGTCCCAGATGTCCTGGTTGAAGAGCTCCACCTCGATGTCGCCGGCGTATCCCGCCGCCTGCACCGCCCGGGTGATGGCGGCGAAATCGATGACGCCGTCCCCCGGGTAGTGGCGCGAGAGCAGGACGTCCGCCGCGAGCGGCGTCTTCCAGTCGCACACCTGGTAGCTCGCGATCCGGCCCTCCGCGCCTGCCCGCTCGATCTGCGCGAACAGTTCGGGATCCCACCAGACGTGGAAGGTGTCCACCACGACGCCGACGGCCGCGGGGGAGAAGGGTGCGGCCAGGTCGAGGGCCTGCTTGAGGGTGGAGATGACGGCGCGGTCCGAGGCATACATGGGGTGGAGTGGCTCCAGGGCGAGGGTCACACCTGCCGCCTCGGCGTCGGGAGCCAGTTCGGCCAGGGCATCCTGCACCATGGAGCGGGCACCCGCGATGTCCCTCGAACCCTGCGGGATCCCGCCGGCCACCATAACGAGGACCGCCACAGACCCGGGGGCACCCGAGGCCGCGAGGTGCGCGGTCTCCTCGATCGCGCGCCGGTTGTCGTCCATGGCCGCGCGCCGTGCACCCCCCTCCGGTACGGTGAAGAACCCGCCGCGGCAGAGGCTGGAGAAGCGCAGTCCGGAGTCCGCGAGCAGCCGCCCGGCCTCGGGCAGCGATGCGGCCTGCACCGAGTCGCGCCACAGTCCGATACTGGTGATCCCGGCGTCGGCGGTCACCTGCAGGGCGTCGGCGAGCGGAGCATACTTGATGGTGGCCTGATTGATGGACAGGCGTCCGTTCGGCGTGCTCACGCTGCCACCCCGCCCACTGCCAGCAGCGCGTGCCAGCGTTTCAGGGCGAGCTCCGGCTGCTCGAGGGCCCCGCACTCATTGGCGAGGCGGACGATCTCCGACAGGTGCGGCAGGCTCCGGGCGGCCTGCAGGCCACCGACCATGCCGAAGCCGGCCTGGTGTCCGTTGAGCCAGCTGAGGAAGGCCACGCCCGTCTTGTAGTAGAACGTGGGCGCCGAGAAGATCTGGCGTGACAGCGCTTCGGTGGGGCCGAGGATCCGCTCGTAGGCCGCACCGTCCTCGGCGTCGAGCGCCTGGACCGCTGCCGAGGCGTGCGGACCGAGGGCGGCGAAGGCACCGAGGAGTGCATCGGAGTAGCCCGAGGCGTCGCCGCCGATGAGGGAGACGTAGTTGAAGTCGTCCCCGGTGAACATGCGGGCGGGGGCGTTGAGCTGGGCGCGGACGGCCCGCTCGGAGTCCGCGTTCAGCAGGCTCATCTTCACACCGGCCACCTTGTCGGGCGAGTTCGCGATGATCTTGAGGAGGGTCGACGACGCCGCGTCGGTGTCCGACGAGCCGAAGTAGCTGCCCAGCTCGGGGTCGAACGCGCTGCCGAGCCAGTGCAGGATCACCGGGGCGCCGGCGGCGGCGAGGACCTCCGAGTACACCCTCTCGTAGTCCTCGGCGGTACGCGCGGCACGTGCGAGGTGGCGGCTCGCCATGAGCACCACGGAGGCGCCGGCATCCTCGGTGAAGTGCAGCTGCTCCTTGTAGGCGTCGATGACCGCCTCGAGCCCGATCACGGCGTCGTCGATGTGGTCGGTGTTCACCCCGACCACCAGGGCGCCGTCCACGGAGCGCGCTTCCGCGGCGCTGCGCGAGATGAGCTCGCGCGTCGCTGCCGCGTCGAGCCCCATGTTGCGCTGCGCGGTGTCCATGGCATCCGCGACGCCGAGGCCCCACGACCACAGGTGGTGCCGGAAGGCGAGGGTCGCGTCCCAATCGAGGTCGGCCGGCGAACCGGGGACGTTCTCCGCCGTGGTCCGGGGCACGACGTGCGCCGCCGCGTACACCGTGCGGCTGCTCAGGGGCGCCGCCGGCTTCGAGAACGCCGGCGCGGGGTTCAGTTCGACGGTGGAGGTGGCCCCGACCGCATCGACGAGCGTGATCATGCCAGCGTGATCGCTTCCTCGAGCGAGGACGCGGTGGTGCGCACATCCTGCAGGTCGAGGCGTCGCCCGGTGCGCGAGCTCTCCAGCCCCTGCTCCGCGAGGTACATCCCGCGTGCGCCGGCCAGGAAGTCGTACGGGTGAGGGCCGTCCTCCAGCACGTGGCGCAGGAACTCCTCCCACTGGGTCTTGAAGCCGTTCTCGAACACCTCGTTGGTGGGTACGTCGATCCAGTCGGCGTCGTAGTCGTGCGTGTCCTCGAGGTCGGGGTTCCAGACGGGCTTCGGGGTCGCGTTGCGTGGCTGGATCTTGCAGCCGAACAGCCCGACGACGGCGGAGCCGTGCGTGCCGTCCACCTGGAACTGCACGAGTTCGTCGCGGTTCACGCGGACCGTCCAGCTGGAGTTGAGCTGGGCCACGATGCCGCCCTCCAGCTCGAACACGGCGTAGGCGGCGTCGTCGGCCGTGGCGCGGTAGGGGCGGCCCTGCTCGTCGACGCGCTCGTCGATGTGGGTGACGGCGCGGGCGTAGACGGACTCGACCTTGCCGAAGAGGTTCTCCAGCACGTAGCTCCAGTGCGGGAACATGTCGACGACGATCCCGCCGCCGTCCTCCGCACGGTAGTTCCAGCTGGGGCGCTGCGCGTCCTGCCAGCCGCCTTCGAAGACCCAGTAGCCGAACTCGCCGCGGACGGAGAGGATGCGGCCGAAGAATCCGGAGTCCACGAGCCGCTTGAGCTTCTGCATGCCGGGGAGGTACAGCTTGTCGTGCACCACGCCGTTCTTGATGCCGGCGGCCTCGGCCAGGTTCGCGAGTTCGAGGGCGTCCTCGGCGGTCTCGGCGGTGGGCTTCTCGGTGTAGATGGCCTTGCCGGCGGCGATCGCCTTCCGGATCGCCGCGGAGCGCGCCTTAGTGACGAGGAAGTCGGCGTAGATCTCCCAGGTGGGATCCGCGAGGACGCTGTCGAGGTCGGTGGAGTAGTGCTCGATGCCGTGCTTCGCGGCGAGCTCGGCGAGCTTGACCTCGTTGCGGCCCACGAGGATCGGTTCGACCTGGACGCGGGTGCCGTCCGCGAGGAGGACTCCGCCCTGGTCGCGGATGGCGAGGATGGAACGGACAAGGTGCTGGCGGTATCCCATGCGTCCGGAGACGCCGTTCATGATGATCCCGATTGTCCTCGTTGACATTGATACTCCTTGGTTCCGGCGGTGACGCTGTTTTGGAAAGCGCTTACCCAGAGTGTAGGGGAAGAAGGAGGGCGTGACAATAAGCGGAAGGGGAGGGTCAGCGGGCCGGGCCCGGACGGCCCGGGATCTCGCGTCGGGTGCACTGGTCCGGGCGCACCCACGCCTCGCGGGCGATGGAGAATTCGACCCATTGGGCGCGGACCGCCGAAGCCGTCCACGCCATGGCGAAGGCACGGACGGTCTGCCGGGAGCCGTTGGGATACTCGAGCTCCACCCAGAGGGCCGGTGCGGGGGAGACGGACTCGGTGATCCCCTCGACGGGCGCCTCGAGCTGGAGCGAGGCCACGAACCGATGCGTGGTCGGCGGGAGGCCGTGCCAGCCGGCAGCCCTAGCCACGCTCACCTGTGCGCACCGCAAGGTTCCACACCGGTCTGTCCATGCGCCCACTCTACGAGGGCGACGGCCGGAAGCCTGCGGGCGGGTACTCTCAGGCGGTGTGCGCCGCCGAGGGCTTCAGGTCCCGACGCCGGCACCGGGCGGCGTCGACCCACGCTTCGCGCGCCCGTGAGTACTCGATCCACTGGGCCCGGACGGCCGTGTCCGTCCACGCCATGGCGAACCCCTTCCGGGTGCAGGTGGAGCCGTCGGGGTAGTCGAGGTCCACCCACAGTGCGGGCGATCGCAGGGGCTCCGTGATGCCGCTCGGAGGAGCGTCGTACTGGAGCGGTGGGATGAACCTGTCAGCGCTGGGAGGGATGCCGTGCCACCCCGGTCGTTCTGCCATGCGACGAGGGTATGCCGCGGGTCCGACACTCGATCACGGAGTCGGGGTGTCCCCGGCTCCGGCATGCGCCCGGGCGAGCTCGTCGCTGAACGGTGCGCGCCGCCTCGGCGGCAGCTCGTCGATGAGCTCGTTCACGGCGAGGGCGAGCAGGTCACATTCGGGGGCGGGCATCGGCATCAGGCCTGCCAGGTACGCCTCCACCTCGTACTCGTCGACCTCGCCGCTCAGCGAGAAGTAGTGGAGCCACACCTCACCCGTCGAGAATCCCGACTCGACGATGGCCGCGTTGATCAGCGCTCGCTGTTCCTCCGAGTAGGGAAATGTCATCGGAGCGCATCCCGCGTCCCGTGGTCACCGTGGCCGTTCACGATGTCCGCGGTGAGCTGTCGGAACGGCACCCCCGTGCTGCGGGCGCGGGCTGTCAGCGCTGCGAGTGCCTCGGACTCGCTGAGGCCTTCCCGTTCCATGAGGATCCCCTTCGCTATGCCGACGAGGTCGCGCGAGCGCAGCGACTCGCGCAACTCACTGCTGATGCGGGTCGACGTCTCCGATGTCTGCACGTGTCCGAGCAGGGCGGAGGCGGCGATCGACAGGCTCGTGAGGCGGGCACGGTCGGCGTCGTCGAACGCAGCGGGGACGGTCGAATACACCTTCATGGCGCCGAGGGAGTCGCGGCCCCTGAGGAGGGGCACGCTGAAGCAGGACCGCACGCCCGCGCCGGCCGCCGCCGCGCTCCACTGCGGGAACCGCACGTCGATGGTCGTGTCGTCGATCGTCACCGGCGACCGCGTGGACCATGCCGTCAGGCACGGGCCCTCGGACAGGGTGTACTGCAGGTCGTCGGCGGTGCGCACGAGCGCGTCCGTCGCACCCACGCTGGTCCGCTGCGACTCGTGGATGAGTGACACGCCCGCGCCCGACGCGTTCGATGTCGTCTCCTGCGTGACCTGCGCGAGGAGATCGACGGCGTGCTGCGCCGTCTCCTGCGTGAGCACCAGTCCGCGGATGCGACCGAGCGTCGCGCCCAACTCGTTGGAGGGGGGAAAAAGGTCCATCGGTAGCCTCGAACGTCATGCCGGGCTTGATCCCGGCGCCACGGGCCTTCTGCTAGACCACGATCGCACGTTGCCGCCGATCCGCTGGTCCCATCCTAGCCGGGTCGAAGCGGATCGGGCGCCGGAACGACGATGATTGTTGCGGGGGACGCCGAGCGCGGGTCGGCGGTGGACGCCGGGAAGGCCGCTCGGCTCGGTGCGGGGCCGGTCCACCCCGTGGCAAGGCACCCGTCACCTGCTCTTCATGTCGTGCACGCAGGTGTCTGGTTAGGATTGTCGCGACGACGCCACCGACACCGCGCCCCGGACGAGCCGTCCGGGCACCGCCCGGAGGAGGTGTGCCGGAGTCGATGCCGTCGAGCCAGGAAGTGAGGTACGCGCAACGCCATGACAAACGGTGATCTGCAGAAGATCCGCGTCGCAGCAGCGGACAAGGAGGATGTCGAGTTCGAGCTCGACCGCGCCGAACTGATCCTGAAGGAAGCCGTGACCGAGGCGCTCAGCCACGGCGAGGACATCGAGGTCGTCGCCGAGGTCGCCGAACTGCCGCTCGACGACGTCGCGAAACTGGCCGGCCGGACGGCCGACCCGGGGCCGATCCTGCCCCTGTGATGTCCGGTCCTAACGACGAGGCGTACTGCCCCGGATGATCGTCTCCGTGGAGATGGGGGCGGGACCCGCGCCGGCCTCCGCGGTGCCGCCGTCGTAGGCCGTTCCCGTCGCGAGCTGGAGGGCGCGCCGTCCGACGTCCTCGAGGGGGATGCGCACGGTGGTCAGGGCCGGCGTGATGTCGCGGACCGTCGGGATGTCGTCGTAACCTGCCACCCCGACCCCTTCGCCGGGCACGATCCCCGCGTCGCGCAGGGCGGACACGACGCCGACGGCCATGACGTCGTTGGCGGCGAAGACCAGGTCCACGGGCGCTCCCGAGGCGAGCAGTTCCTGCGTGCCGCGGTAGCCGCCGTCGCGCGTGAAGTCGGCGTGGACGACGCGCTCGGGGGGAAGGGAGATGCCGTGCTCCGCCAGTCCCGCCGTGAAGCCGTCCAGGCGTTCCGCGGAGGTCCTGATCTCGGGTGGTCCGGCGATGACGGCGAAGTCCCGGTAGCCGAGCCCCGCCAGGGTGACGGCGAGGTGACGCGCGCCGCCGCGGTTGTCCAGGAGGACGGTCGCGAACGGTGCGGCGTCCTGGCTGATGAAGGCGACCTTGCCGCCCGTGTCCTCGAAGGAGGAGAGTTCGGCCCGCAGGTGCTGCTCGAAGGCGGAGCCGGTGGTCCGTGAACCCGCGAGGATCATGACGCGCGGACGCTGCCCACGCAGGGCCCGCACCGTGTCGAGCTCACGCTCGGCATTGCGGCCCGTGACGGCGATCGTCACCACGAGCCCCTCCTCGCTCGCCGCATCGATCACTCCCGCGGCGATACTGGAGAAGTACGGGTCCGCTATGTCGGCCACGAGCAGGGCCACCGTGGTGGTGCTGCCCTTGGCCACGGCCTGCGCGAAGAGGTTGGTGGTGTAGCCGAGCCGCTGGGCCGCTTCGACCACGCGCTGCCGGTAGGCCTCGTTCACCTTTCGCGCGCTGCCGTTCAGGGACCGCGATGCCGTCGCGAGCGAGACTCCCGCCTCCCTGGCGACGTCGTGCAGCGTCGCGGGACTCTTGCTTGCCGGTGCAGACATTGCGTGCACTCCTGATGATGTGGGCGGCGGCGTCGGGCCACGCCCCTGTGAATTGCGGAAAGGGCCATTGTTGCATGACGCCGGAGGGCGCCGGCGCGCGCCTCCCCGGCTCGGTAAGCGCTTTCTCTGTTAGTGTTCCGGAGACCGCAACCCTGCCGAAGATGGAGGTCTCCGTGCCCCTGCCGAGTCCAGTCGCCGCGTCCGCTCCCGGGTCCGCTGCCGCTCCCGCTTCCGGGTCCGAGGCCGCGCCGACGAGGCCGCTCAGGGCGGCCATCCTGGGCACCGGCGGGGTGGCCCACCTCCACGCCCGAGCGCTACGCCTCCTGCCCGGAGTGGACCTGGTCGCAGCTGCGGATCCCTCGGAGCAGCACCTCGCGGACTTCGCCGAGGCGTACGGCATCGGCTCCCGTTCGACGTCGCTCGAGGACATGCTCTCGGACGTCGGTATCGACGTGCTCCACATCTGCACGCCGCCCGGCGGCCACGCGGAACAGACGGCGGCGGGATTCGGGGCAGGAGCCCACGTGGTGGTCGAGAAGCCCGCAGCCCTGAGCCTCACCCAACTCGACACCATGGTCGAGGTCGGACGTGCCGCCCAGCGTGGCCTCGCCGTCGTCTTCCAGCAGCGCTCGGGAACGGCTGCCGCGCACGTGAAGGAGTTGCTGGACTCGGGCGCGTTCGGGCGGACCCTCTCGGCGCTGTGCCAGACGAACTGGTACCGGACGGCCGAGTACTTCGCCGTTCCCTGGCGCGGGACCTGGGCCACCGAAGGAGGCGGCACCACGCTCAGCCACGGGAGCCACCAGGTGGACCTGCTGGCCTACCTGCTGGGCGAGTGGTCCGCCGTGCAGGCCACGATGTGGCGGCTCGGGAGGGACGTCGAGACGGAGGACCTGTCCCACGCATCCCTCGTCTTCGCATCGGGGGCCGTCGCGTCCGTGGTCACCACCGTCCTCGCGCCGCGGGAGTCCAGCCTCCTCCGGATCGATACCGAGAACGCGACGATCGAACTGGAGCACCTCTACGGTCACGGGCACGCGAACTGGAAGATCACCCCGGCACCCCACGTGGACGAGCGGACCGCAGCGTCCTGGGCGCTCCCCGAACAGGAGATCCCGAGCGGGCACGATGCCCTGTTCGCCGAGATCTACGACTCGCTGGTGGCAGGGGACGGCATGCCCGGGGTCGTGGGACACCCCGCCCGCGCCTTGGAGATCGTCAGCGCCATGTACGCCTCGGCCCGCGAGGGCCGCTTGGTCTCGCGGGCCGACCTCGCCGATCCCGCCTTGCGCGGCGCCCTCACGGCGCCGGTCGTGGAGGGCCGGCCGGGGGTCGGCCCGGAGGTTCGGCCGCACGGACCCGCGGCGTGACCGGTCCGACGCCCATCCGGACGGCGGACGGCCGGCTCGCCGGCGTCCTGCACGACGGCGGGGGAGAGCCCGCCGAGCATTCGCCCCGTCCTTTCCTGCACCCGGTGGCGACGCCCGCCGGCGGCACGGTCAGCGACTACGGGCCGGCCGACCACCCCTGGCACTGGGGCCTCGGCATCGCCGTCTCCAATGTCGCCGTCGCAGGCCAGAGGTACCCGGTCAACCTCTGGGGCGGGCCGACGTACAGCGAGGGTCAGGGCTACGTGCAGTTGCCGAACAACGGCTCCCAGCGGGGCGTCGGCGTGTGCGGGGACCCCGGTGTCCTGCAACGGCTCGAGTGGCGCGCGGCGGACGGGAGCCCGTTCCTGGGCGAGGAGCGGAGCTGGGGCGCTCGGACCGTCTCAGCCGGCGGCGCCGACTGGATCCTCACCTCGGTGCGGAGCCGATGGGTCAACACCAGTGCGGACGCGCTGGCCTTCGGCAGCCCGACGACGGCGGGGCGGGTGAACGCGGGGTACGGGGGCTTCTTCCTGCGCCTGGCACCGTCGTTCGACGGCGCCGACATCGTCGCGTGTGCTGCCGCCGGGCCGGGTGGCGCCGGGTCCGCTCTCGGGTCCCCGAGCGCGGGGTCAGGCGCCGCCGGATCCGTGGGCGAGGAGGACGCCATGGGCAGCAGACGCTCCTGGCTGGGACTCAGGTCGGCCACGGCATCCGTACTCATGGTGCCCGCTCCGGGCAACCCGGGCGGACCCTCGCCGTGGTTCGTCCGCAGCACCGGCACGCCCATGCTGTGCGCCGCGCCGTTCTTCCACTCGGAGCTGCACCTCGGCGTGGGCGAGGCGTTCGACTGGAGTTGGTCGCTGCTCGTCGCCGACGGGCGGATGTCGGACTCCGCGTGCATCGACGCAGCAGCGGCAGCGGTCCGGTCCTAGGCCGGGTTCCGTCGCAGAGCGGCTCCCTGCCCCGTCCCGTCACAGGGCACGGGTCGGGTGAGCTGCTGCGGGACGTTCCCGCTACAGCCCCAGGGACTCGAGGACGGGCAGTTCGGCGCGGGCGCGAGCCCTGGCCTCCGCCGCCGTCGGGGCGGCGACGGCGATGCCCGCGATGCGCTGCGCCTCGGCGAGGGTCACGCTGTTGAGGACCGCGCCGACGCCCGCGAGCGCTCGCGGTGTCATGGACAGCGTCGAGACACCGAGGCCCACGAGGACGACCGCGAGGGCGGGGTCGGCCGCCGCCTCACCGCACACGCCGACGGGCTTCGCGTGCCCTTCAGCTACGGAACCCTCCACCGTCAGTTTCACCATGCGCAGCACGGCAGGCTGCCAGGAGTTGTTCAGCGCGGCGAGCGAGCCGAGCTGGCGGTCCGCCGCCATGGTGTACTGCGTCAGGTCGTTGGTGCCGAGGCTCGCGAAGGACACCTCGCCGAGGATCGCCTCGGCCATCAGTGCCGCGGATGGGACCTCCACCATGACGCCCGGGGTCTGCAGGCCGGCGTTGCTGCACAGCTTGGCGAAGTCGGCCGCCTCCTCGGCCGTCGAGATCATCGGCGCCATGACCCAGACATCGGCGCTGGCCTGGGACGCGGCCTCGGCGACCGCCTGGAGCTGGCGCTCCAGCACCCCCGGGGACGTGAGGTCGGTCCGGTAGCCGCGGACGCCGAGGGCCGGGTTCGGTTCGCTGGCGTCGGTGAGGAAGGGCAGGGCTTGTCGGCGCCGGCGTCCAGGGTGCGGACCACCACCTTCTTGCCCGGGAACGCGTCGAAGACGCCCTTGTACGCCTCGATCTGCTCCTCCGCCGTCGGCTCCGTGTCCCGCTCGAGGAAGCAGAACTCGGTGCGGAGGAGGCCGACTCCCTGGGCTCCCGCCTCGGCGGCCTTGACGGCGTCCTTCGCTCCGCCGACGTTGGCGAGCAGGGGGACCTCGTGCCCGTCGGCGGTGACGCCGGTGCCGTCGAACACCGTGAGCGCGGCAGCGGCTGCCTTGTAGGCTTCGGCGGCCGCCTCCTCCTCGGCTCCGGGATCGAGTGTGATGGTGCCGGCCGCTCCGTCTACGAAGACGGCCGTGCCGTCGGCGATGTCGTCGACGCCTGCGGCGGCGACGACGGCGGGCAGGCCGAGGGAGCGGGCGATGATGGCAGTGTGCGACTGCGGACCGCCGCCGGAGGTGACGAGGGCGAGGACGACGGCCGGATCCAGGGTGGCGGTATCGGCGGGTGCGAGGTCCTCGGCGACGAGGATGAAGGGAGTGTCCGACGACGGGATGCCCGGTGCGGGCAGTCCGCGCAGCTCGGCCACGATGCGGGAGCGGACGTCGAGGACGTCGGCGGTGCGTTCGGCCATGTAGCCGCCGAGGTTGTGGAGCATCTCGGCGACGGACGCGCCTTCTTCCCAGACGGCACGCGCGGGCGACGTCCCGTTGTTGATGAGCTTGGTCGCGGACTTCAGCAGCATGGGATCGGCCGCCATCAGCGAGGTTGCCTGCAGCACGGCCTTGGCGTCGCCCGTGGCGATGCCCGCCCTGCGCTTCAGCTCCTCCTGGACGGCCTTCGAGGCGGCCTTCAGTGCCGCGACGGCGTTCTCGGGCGCGTCCGGGGTGTCGTGCCGTTCACCGGCTGGAGGTTCGCCGACCGACTTCGGCATGTGGCGGATCGGACCGATCACGCGTCCCGGGCTGACTCCGACCCCTGCGAAATTCTCCATTGAACGTCCTCGTCTCCTTGCCGGTGTGTCTCGGTCTAGCACCATTGTGCCGCTCGAAGCAAAAACTGTTTGTGATCCAGTTCATATAACGGTGCTATAGGTGCTACGGTAGCAGGCATGAAAAAAGTAGGCGAGCCAGCGCCTAAGGACAGGCTGCTGAGGGCCGCCGCAGCACTGCTTGCGGAGTCCAACGGTGAGCCCGTCTCCACCCGGCAGATCACCGAAGCCGCCCGGGTGACCGCTCCGACCCTGTACCACCACTTCGGTGACAAGGAAGGCCTGTTCGACGCCGTCGTCGCCGAGGGTTTCTCCGAGTACCTCGACGCCGAGAGGGGCCTCCCGACGTCGGGGCAACCGATCGAGGACCTCCGGATGCACTGGGACAACCACGTGCAGTTCGGCCTCGACCATCCGCACCTCTACCTGGTGATGTTCGGCAATATCAGGCCCGAGCGCAGGCCATCCATGGTGGCCAGCGCGGAGGCGTTCCTCGAGGAGGTGCTGGCGCGGGCGGCTGCGGCAGCCCGCCTCGTCGTCTCACCGCGTGAAGCCGCCCGCAGCATGCTCGCCGCCAACATCGGCGTCACGCTCATGCTGATCGCGGAACCCATGGCGAAGCGCAACCTCGAGCTCTCCGCCATGACACGGGAAGCCGTGATCTCGGCCGTGGCCACGGATTCCGAGGGCGACCCCACCACCGACACCGAGGGGACACCCTCCGTGGTCGTAGCGGCGATCGCCCTCAATGCCGCGCTGCAGTCCTCGCACCCCGACCAGCTCTCCAGCTCCGAACTGAAGCTCTTCCTCGAATGGCTTCAGCGCATCTCCAGCAGGTCGGGAAGCTGACGCTTCCCGACCATCATCCATCCCTCTCCGCAGAGTTGCGGGGACAACGGTAAGGAAAGAATGTGGCAACACAACTAGAAGCGAGGTCCGGCACCAGCGCCCGGGTCCGCGTGCAGAAGTTCGGGACGTTCCTGTCCGGGATGATCATGCCCAACATCGGCGCCTTCATCGCCTGGGGGCTCATCACGGCGCTCTTCATCGAGGCGGGCTGGCTGCCCGTGCCGCAGCTCGGCGGATTCGGGGAGACCGACGGGGTGGCGAACGTCGGACTCGTCGGTCCGATGATCACCTACCTGCTGCCCCTCCTGATCGCCTACACGGGCGGCCGGATGGTCTACGACGTCCGCGGCGGCGTCGTCGGGTCGATCGCGACGATGGGTGTCATCGTCGGAGCCGGCATCCCGATGTTCATCGGCGCCATGATCATGGGCCCGCTCGGTGGCTGGACCATGAAGAAGATCGACGCGATCTGGGACGGCAAGATCCGTCCCGGCTTCGAGATGCTGGTCAACAACTTCTCCGCGGGCATCTGGGGCGCGCTCCTGGCGATGCTCGGCTTCTACGGCGTCGCTCCGCTGGTGCAGGGCTTCAGCACAGCCGCGGGCAACGTGGTGCAGTTCCTCGTCAACAACGGGCTGCTCCCGCTGACCAGCATCTTCATCGAGCCCGCCAAGGTGCTCTTCCTCAACAACGCGATCAACCACGGGGTGCTGACGCCGCTCGGTGTCCAGCAGTCCCTGGAGCAGGGCAAGTCCATCCTCTTCCTGCTCGAGGCCAACCCGGGCCCGGGCCTCGGCATCCTGCTCGCATACATGTTCTTCGGCAAGGGCGCTGCCAAGGCCTCCGCGCCCGGCGCAGCCATCATCCACTTCGTCGGCGGCATCCACGAGATCTACTTCCCCTACGTGCTCATGCGCCCGCTGCTGATCCTGGCCGCGATCGCCGGCGGTATGACGGGCATCGCGACGCTCAGCATCACCAATGCCGGCCTCGTGGCCCCGGCGGCTCCCGGATCGATCATCGCCGTGCTCGCCCAGACCGCCCGTGACAGCTACTTCGGTGTCGTCCTGGCCGTCGTCCTCGCCACGGCCGTCTCCTTCCTCGTCGCCTCGGTCATCCTGAAGACCGGCAAGAACCAGGACGAGGGCGACCTCGCCGCCGCGGCCACCAGGATGGAAGGCCTGAAGGGCAGGAAGAGCTCCGTCGCCGGGAACTTCCGCTCGACGTCCGCCACGGACGGACCCATCCGCAACATCGTGTTCGCCTGCGACGCCGGCATGGGCTCCTCCGCGATGGGCGCCTCGGTGCTCCGCAACAAGATCAAGGCTGCCGGCTTCCCGGACGTCAAGGTCACGAACCTCGCCATCGCCAACCTGAAGGACGACTACGACGTCGTCGTGACGCACCAGGACCTCGCCGCCCGCGCCGAGCCCCTGACGCAGAGCGCCACCCACGTCGCCGTCGACAACTTCATGAACAGCCCCCGCTACGACGAGATCGTGGAGCTGGTCCGCGCCAGTGCGGCCGCCGACGGCGGAGTGGATCCCAAGGACCCGACGGCCGCCGGAGTGGCCGCCGAGGCCGCCGGGACCGATGCCGGGACCGGTCCGGATGACGTCCTCGCCGAGCAGAGCGTCGTGCTGAACGGCAGGGCGACCACGCAGGAGGATGCCATCGACGAGGCCGGCCGCCTGCTGGTCGAGCGCGGTGCGGTCGACTCCAGCTACGTCGCGGCGATGCACGAGCGCGAGAAGTCCGTCCCGACCTACATGGGCAACTTCCTCGCGATCCCGCACGGCACCAACGCGGCGAAGGACCTGATCAAGCGCTCGGCCGTGTCGATCGTGCGCTACCCGGAGGGCATCGACTGGAACGGCAAGCAGGTGAAGTTCGTGGTGGGTGTCGCAGGCGTCAACAACGAGCACCTGTCCATCCTCTCCGCGATCGCCCGGGTCTTCTCCGACAAGGACCAGGTGGCCAAGCTCGACGAGGCCACCTCGGTGGACGAGGTCCTCGCCCTCTTCGGAAAGGTCAATGCTTAGTGAAGGCAGTACATTTCGGAGCCGGCAACATCGGACGCGGCTTCGTGGGGCTCCTGCTCCACGAAGCCGGGTACGAGGTGGTCTTCGCCGACGTCGCGGATGCCCTGATCGACCAGCTGGCCTCGACCTCCAGCTACGACGTCCACGAGGTCGGCGACGAGCCGGCGGTGAAGACGGTGGACAACTACCGTGCCCTCAACTCGCGGTCGCAGGAGGAGGACGTCATCGCGGAGATCGCGACGGCGGAGATCGTCACCACCGCGGTGGGGCCGAACGTCCTGAAGTTCCTCGCGCCGGTCATCGCCCGGGCGATCGCCCGGCGTAGCGACGAGCTCGCTCCGCTGCAGGTGATGGCGTGCGAGAACGCCATCAACGCGACGGACATCCTGCGCCGCGAGGTCGAGCAGACCTACGACGGTGCTGCCCTGGACCTCGCATCACGCGCGGTGTTCGCCAACACCGCCGTGGACCGGATCGTGCCGAACCAGGCGCCCGGGCAGGGGCTCGACGTCACCGTGGAGACCTTCTTCGAGTGGGTCATCGACCGCACCCCGTTCAAGGGCGACGCACCCGGGATCCCCGGCGCGACCTACGTCGACGATCTCGAGCCGTACATCGAGCGGAAGCTGTTCACCGTGAACACCGGCCACGCGTCGGCCGCCTACTTCGGGTACGCGGCCGGCGTCGAGAAGATCGCGGACGCCATGGCGGACGACGCGATCGCCGCGAAGGTGCGGGCCGTGCTGGACGAGACGAAGCAGCTTCTCGTCTCCAAGCACGGGTTCGACGCGGGGGAGCAGGAGGCATACGTGCAGAAGATCCTGCGCCGCTTCACCAACCAGCACCTCCCGGACACGGTGGTGCGCGTCGGCAGGGCGCCGCTGCGGAAGCTGAGCCGCAAGGAGCGCTTCGTCGGTCCGGCCGCCGAACTGGCCGAGACCGGCGTCCACCCGGCGGCGTTGCTCGAGGCCATGCAGGCCGCACTGGCCTTCTCGGCCGCCGATGATCCCGAGGTCGCCGCACTGGCCGAGATCCTGGCCGGGCAGGAGCCCGGGGAGGCGACGACGACGATCACGGGCCTCGAGGCGGAGCACCCCCTGTACGGTCCCGTGCG
Organism: Arthrobacter sp. MN05-02; assembly: GCA_004001285.1. Lineage (NCBI taxonomy): Bacteria > Bacillati > Actinomycetota > Actinomycetes > Micrococcales > Micrococcaceae > Arthrobacter > Arthrobacter sp. MN05-02. Next base: position 2,578,581 of record AP018697.1, on the reverse strand, counting down.
CGAGATCATCGCGCACCACGCTGCGGGTCGTTCCGCCTGATCGAGGCGGACGGAAAGGAAAGGGAGCAGCTCCGGCTGCTCCCTTTCTCGTCGTCGGGCCTTGACGCCAGGAGCCCCGAAACCTAGGTTGGTTAAGGAAAGCGTTTTCCAATCAAAGGATTCAATGATGAGTTCGGTCAAGAAAACCGCGGTCTCAACCTGCGTCGCCCTCGCCACGGGCACCCTCCTCACGCTCACCGGTCTCTCCGTCCCCGCCATGGCGCAGGGCCAGGGAGCCGGCAACACCGCTCCGATCGGGGGAGTGCACCTCGAATACCTGGACCGGGGACTGGTCGCGGCCGCAACGCCCCAGGGCGTGTTCCTCAGCTGGCGGCTCAAGGCCGGCGAGGTGGCCGGTGCAACGGCGGACGGCCTCACGGGCACGGACTTCACGGTCTACCGGAACGGTGAACCCGTCGCCACCGTCACGGACAGCACCAATTACCTCGATACGGCCGTGACCGGGGAAGGCGCGGCCGCCGCTGCCCGTTACAGCGTGGGCGCCGTCGTCGACGGGGTGGAGGTGGAGCTGAGCGGGGAGGTGACACCCTGGACGCAGGCGTACACCGACCTGCCGCTGACCAAACCGGCCGACGGCGTGACGCCGGCGGGCGAGGCCTACACCTATGCGGCGAACGACATGAGTGTCGGCGATGTCGACGGGGACGGCGCGTACGAGTACTTCGTGAAGTGGGAGCCCTCGAACTCGAAGGACGTCTCCCAGATCGGGTACACGGGCAACACCTACATCGACACCTACACGGCGGAGGGGCGCCTGCTGAGCCGGGTCGATCTCGGCGTCAACATCCGTTCCGGCGCCCACTACACGCAGTTCCTGGTGTCGGACTTCGACGGCGACGGCCGGTCCGAACTGATGCTCAAGACGGCACCCGGGACGAAGACCACCACCTACGGACCCGACGGAGCGGTCACCTCGGAGCGCTATGTGACGCTGCCGGAGGCCGACGTCGCCGCCGGCTACGCGGATACGGACGACTACCGGCTGGATGCCGCCGGCTACTACGAGCACGTCGTTCAGATGTTCAAGGGCTGGCAGGACCACCCCGAGGTGACCGCGGGGAACTGGCCCGCCACGCTCGAGGAGGCCTTCGGGATCGGGCCGCGCTACGACTACCCGTTGTCGGACGCAGACGCCCGCGCGATGGCGGACTACTTCATCGACGTCTACGCCCCGTCGCGGAGCGCCCGGAACAACCTCCGTGCCTTCGAGGGCTTCATCGTCGACGGCCCCGAGTACCTGAGCGTGTTCGAGGGAGCCACCGGCGCCGAACTCGAGACGGTCCCCTACGAACCGGGCCGAGGGGACGACGGACTGCTGTGGGGGGACTACGCCATGGCCCGCATCGAACCCGGCAACCGCGTGGACCGCTTCCTCGCCGGCGTCGCGTACCTCGACGGCGAGAACCCGTCGGCCGTCTTCGCCCGGGGCTACTACACGCGGGCCAACGTCGTGTCCTACAGCTGGGACGGGGAGCACCTCACCCAGGACTGGGCCGTCGATTCGGGCCACGTCCCCATGTCCAACCCCTTCAACGACGGCCCGCACGGCGGCAGGGGCAGCAGCGAGGAATTCGGCGCGCTGTCCGGTCAGGGCTTCCACTCGCTGAGCGCCGCGGACGTCGACGGCGACGGCCGGCAGGAGATCGTCTACGGCAGCGCCACCATCGACGACGACGGCTCTCTCCTGTACAGCTCGTCGGACGTCCTCCCCGCCGGCAGCTCCGCTCCCGGTACGGAGGCGAAGCTGGGCCACGGCGACGCGATCCACGTCACCGACATCGATCCGGACCGCCCCGGCCAGGAGATCTTCTCCGTGCACGAGGGTGCGACGGGTGCTCCCTACGGCTGGGCCATGCGGGATGCATCGAACGGCGAGGTCCTGTTCGGTGGTTACACGGGCAGGGACACGGGCCGCGGCATGATCGGCGACATCGACCCCGCCGTCCGCGGCATCGAGAACTGGGCCGTAGGGCTCCGCTCGGCGTCGGGGCAGCTCCTGCCGGGCAACGCCCCGGGGACCAACATGAGCATCCGCTGGGCTGCCGATGGCACCACCCAGTTCGTCAACGGCACCGGAAACCAGTCCACCACCATCGACGACGCGAAGCGCGGCCGCCTGCTCACGGCGACCGGCACGCGCACGAACAACGGCACCAAGGGCAACCCGTCGCTCGTCGCGGATGTCCTCGGCGACTGGCGCGAGGAACTGCTCGTCCGGACGGCGGACAGCTCCGCCATCCGGATCTTCGTGAGCACCGAGGTGACGGACCGGAAGCTGTACACCCTGATGCACGACCCGCAGTACCGCGCGGAGATCGCCCGTCAGAACACGGCCTACAACCAGCCTGCCTACACCGGCTTCTACCTGGCGTCGGACACCGACTTCACCCGTGTGCCCGTCCCGGACGCCTTCCTGCCCGGTGCGCTTCCCGCCCTGCAGAGGCAGCTCGAGCGAGTCATCGCAGCGGGGAACGTCTCGGGTCCGGCCGTACAGCAGCTGCGGACCTCGCTCGACCAGGCCCAGCGCGCCGTGGAGCGGGACCAGTCCGGTAACGCGGCGCGGGCCCTGCAGAAGTTCCTCGACCGGCTGGAGCAGACGAAGCCGGGCGCCGTGTCCGACGAGGCCCGGGTCCAGCTCGGGTACGCGGGATCGGCGGTCCTCGCCACACTGGGCTGACGACGTCGAGCAGAACTTCCGGCAGGATCGCGTGCGGACGGGCACGCGGTCCTGCCGGAACTGTTCGTGCCGGGCGCCGAGGGGCTCGAGGTATCGCGTCCGGACACGCCACCGGCGGGTCGACGGCGCGAAAAGCCGTACGGTGCCGGACGGCACCGGGACCAGGGACGAGAGGCCGCCGGAGATGACCGGCCCGGCGCCTTCTCGGCAGCCGCCATGCCGGCGGCTCCACGGTTCGCCCGGGTGCCGGGACACGCAGGCGGGCATGCGGGGTGCGTGGAGCGCCCGGACGGTTGCATCCAGGCGCTCCACGGTCATGCCCCCGTGAGCTCCCGGACGAAGGCCAGGTGCTCGACGTCCTGGAAGGCGCCGCCCTGCTCGTGCCCGTTGTACGGGTACACCTTCATGCGCTTCGGGCCGGCGTAGTGGTTGTGCGCCGCGAAGACGCACGACGGCGGGCACACGTCGTCGAGCAGGCCGACCGAGAACATCGCGGGGATGGTGCTGCGCGTCGCGAAGTTCACGCCGTCGAAGTAGCTGAGCGTGCGGAAGACCGAGTCGACGGCGTTCCGGCGGGTGCCGAGATACCTGGCGATCTCCGAGTAGGGGAGCGTGTCGACGATCTCCGTGGCGTGCCGCATGTGTGCGAGGAACGGCACATCGACGATCGCGCCGATGGGCGGGGTGTCGATGACGCGCTGCGCGAGAGCTGCCGTGGCGAGGGTGATACCCCCGCCCTGGCTGCCTCCGGAGATCACCACGCGGGACGGATCGACGGCCGGGTGCGCCTGTGCGGCTTCGACGGCGTGGACGGCGTCCACGAAGAGCCGCCGGTAATAGTAGGTCGCGGGATCCTCGACGCCGAGCGTCATGAAGCCGCCGAAGTGCGGCCCGTTGAGGGCGCCGTCCGCGGTATCGCCGGGTCGGTGGCCCGAGCCCTGGCCCCGGAGGTCCATGACGAAGTGTGCGAACCCTGCACTGGGCAACCCGGTCCATTCGCCGAGCAAGCCGCGCCCGCCCCCGTAGCCGATGTAGGTGACGACGGTCGGCAGGGGGCCGGCAAGGTGGCGCGGGGTGAGCAGCCAGCCCTTCACCGGCTGGCCGTCGAAACCGGCGAACGTGACATCCTCCGTGATCAGCTGGGTGTAGCCCGCATCCACCTCCTCGAAGGACGGGGCAGCGGCGTGCATCCGCTGCTCGGCGAGGGTCTTGTCCCAGAAGGCGTCGTAGTCGGCGGGTTCCTCGCGATCCGGCAGATAGCTCCGTAGCTGGGACAGGGGCAGGTCGAATTGGGGCATGGGGTGCATCCTTTCACGGCTTCGATAGGCGAAGATAGAGCGCGGACAAGCTCACCCGGGCCGGGCTGTTGACCATTGATACGATTCAATCTACGCTGTGGGATAACGCTTTCCCAGAGGCGTCCCACGATGGCTGACGAAGAAGTTTTCCAGGAGGACAAAGATGTTCCGCACACTCTCACGGCGCACCCTGACGGGTGTTGCAGCCCTGGCCGCCACCGGCCTGGCCCTGACCGGTTGTGGTGGCGGCGGGGGCGAACCCGCAGCGCTCAACACCGAGGAAGAGATCACCCTCAACTACACGTTCTGGGGCAACGACGACCGCGCCGCCCGCTACGACGAGGCCATCGCGGCGTTCGAGGAGAAGTTCCCGAACATCACGATCAACGACACGTTCACCGACTACCCCTCGTACTGGGAGAAGCGCCAGACCGAGGCCGCGGGCGGCGGACTTCCGGACGTCATGCAGTTCGACTACACCTACCTCCGGCAGTACGGCGACAACGGCCTGCTCCTCGACCTCGAGGACTATTTCGGCAACGGCATCACGACCGACGCCATCGACGAGAGCCTGCTGTCCACCGGCAAGCTCGACGACGGCACCTTCGCCATCCCCACCGGCTACAGCGCGTGGTCCGTGTTCCAGAACCCGGCACTGCTCGCCGACGCCGGCGTCGAGCCCTACGAGGGCGGCACGAGCTGGGACGACTACGACACGTACATGGCATCCGTCACCGACGCCACCGGCGGAACGGTGTACGGGGGAACCGACACCACCCAGCGCATCCAGGACCTCGAGCTGAAGCTGCGCCAGCAGGGCCGCGAGCTATTCACCGAGGACGGGGAGCTCAACTTCACGCAGGAGGAGCTCGCCGAGCACTGGGCCGAGGGCCAGGAGAACCGCGACAAGGTCACCGTTCCGCAGAGCAAGCTCGAGGAGATCAACCCGGTCTCCGGCTTCGGTGGCAACCTGACCACCAGCGAGATGAGCTGGAGCAACTTCCTCGGCGGCTACCTGGGAGACTCCGGTGCCGAGGAGATCACGATCGTCGCTCCTCCCACCGACAGCCCGGACGAGAAGGACCTGTACCGCAAGGTCGGCCTGATGCAGGCAGCATCCTCCTCGACGGAGCACCCCGAGGCAGCGGCGGCGTTCGTCGACTTCCTCATCAACAGCCCGGAGGTCGGCGAGATCTTCGGTGCGACCCTCGGCATCCCCGCCTCGGAGACGCAGCTCGAGGGCGCGAACCTCGAAGGACCGGACAAGGCCGTCAAGGACTACCTCGATTCCATCTCGGACCGCATGGGCGACGCTCCGGCGGCACCTGTCGCAGGCTTCGGCGCCATCGAGCAGACCTTCTGGGACCTCGGCAAGTCCATCGGGCTGGGCGCCGTGACCCCGGAGGATGCCGCGAAGCAGTTCTTCGACGAAGCCTCCGTCACGCTCGGTAGCTAGGTAGACAAGGGAGTTAGATCGTGACAACGGACTCGGCGCACGCGCCAGCAACAGCCCGCACCGCCGATTCCGGTGCCCGTCCGGCGGCCCGCCGCCGGACGGGCACGCCCCGGCCCCGCCGTTCCCGCAACCGCGACACCGTGGCGGGCTACGTCTTCCTCTCCCCGTGGCTGCTCGGCTTCATCGGCCTCACCCTCGGTCCCATGGTGGCGTCGCTGTACCTCGCGTTCACCGACTACAACCTCTTCACCGCTCCCGAGTGGACCGGGCTCGAGAACCTCACCCGCATGGCCGGGGACGAGAAGTTCTGGAGCTCGGTGCGGATCACCCTGGTCTACGTGCTGGTGGGAACGCCCATCAAGCTCGCGGCCGCACTCGGCGTCGCGATGCTCCTGAACTACAAGGCACGCGGCACGGGCTTCTTCCGCTCGGCGTTCTACGCCCCGAGCCTCATCGGAGCGAGCGTCAGCATCGCCATCGTCTGGCGGGCCATGTTCTCCACCGACGGCCCCGTCGACGGGACACTGAACTTCTTCGGCATCAACCTCGGCGGATGGATCGGCAACCCGTCGCTCATCATGCCGATGATGATCCTCCTCGCCATCTGGCAGTTCGGCGCACCCATGGTCATCTTCCTGGCCGGGCTCAAAGGGGTTCCTGCCGAACTGTACGAGGCGGCATCGGTGGACGGCGCCCGCGCCTGGCGCAAGTTCCTCAGCGTGACCGTCCCGATGCTCTCGCCGGTCATCTTCTTCAACCTGCTGCTCGAGATGATCAACGCCTTCCAGGTGTTCGCCTCGGCGTACATCATCGGTTCCGGCACAGGCGGCCCGGGCGGTGCCACGAACTTCTACACCGTCTACCTCTACACGAGGGCTTTCGCCAACAACCAGATGGGCTACGCCTCGGCGATGGCATGGGTCCTGCTGCTCGCCGTCGGCGTCCTCGCCTTCATCCTGTTCCGCACCTCCAGGAGCTGGGTCCACTACGCAGGAGACTCCAAGTGACCACGATCGAATCCAACCCTGCCGTCCCCGTTCCGGTGAACCCGGACGACCCCACGATGCGGGCGCCCCGGCGCCGTCCGATGCGCCGTCACATCCCCACCGCGATCTGGATCATCGGCATCGTCGCGCTCACCGCCATCGTGCTGTACCCGCTGCTGTGGATGGTCTCGGCGTCACTCAAGCCGAACTCCGAGTTCGGCAGCAACCAGGGCTTCCTCCCGGAGAACCCGACCTTCGACAACTTCGTGAAGGTGATGCAGGGCATCGCCGGCATCCCGACCTGGAAGTTCTTCCTCAACTCCCTGCTCCTCGGCGTCGGCGCGGTCATCGGCACCGTCATCTCGTCCTCGATGGCCGCGTACGCTTTCTCCCGCATCAACTTCCGCGGCAGCAAGGTCCTCTTCGCCGCCATGATCGGGACGTTGCTCCTGCCCTTCCACGTGCTGATCATCCCGCAGTACATCATCTTCCGGAACCTCGGACTGATCGACACCTTCTGGCCGCTGCTGGCCGGGAAGTTCCTGGCCACGGAGGCGTTCTTCGTCTTCCTGATGGTCCAGTTCATCCGCAACCTGCCGCGGGAACTGGACGAGGCCGCGCGCATCGACGGTTGCGGTCACGCGCGGATCTTCTTCTCCATCACCCTGCCCCTGATCAAGCCCGCCATCATCACCTCGTCGATCTTCGCGTTCATCTGGAGCTGGAACGACTTCCTCGGCCCACTGCTCTACCTGAACTCGCCGGACAAGTACCCACTGCCGCTCGCCCTGCGCATCTTCAACGACCAGACGAGCACCTCCGACTACGGCGCGACCATCGCGATCTCGGTGCTCGCACTGCTGCCGGTCATGCTGTTCTTCGTGATCTTCCAGCGCTTCCTCGTCGACGGCGTCGCCACGCAGGGCCTCAAGGGATGAGCCGGCGCCAGCGCGAGGCCGTTCGCGGGCGGGAGACCGCCGCCCGCGACGGAAGCGGCCTGCGCTGGCCCGGGGCGACCGCCCGTTTCGCGCTCTTCGGAGAGGTCCTGTGGGTCGGGGTCCTGTGCTGTGTGGCGGGCGTCGGGATCGTCACGATCCCTGCGGCCTTCGCGGCCGGTTCGGCCCATCTCCACCGCTTCCTCCGTGCGGAGGACTCTTCCCTCCGCCAGTTCGCCACCGACTTCACCGCAGCGCTGCGGACCGGCTGGCTCGTGGGCCTGGGCGTCGTGCTGGGTGTCGTGCTGCTGCTGCTCGACATCGTCGTCGCCGCTGCGCGGATCCTGCCGGGATGGCAGCTCGTCCTGGCGATGGGCGTCGTCCTGCTGGTCGCCCTGCTGGCAGCCCTTGCAGGGACGACGGCCCGCTGGCAGGTCTCGCGCTCATGGCGCACCGCCGCACTCCAGTGGGTCCGCGACGTGCGGCGCGACCCGGCGGGCGTCGTGTGGCTCGTCTTCGCGGTGGCCCTGACGGCGATCGTCGCATGGCAGCTGCCACCGCTCGTGGTCCCGGGCATCGGGTGCCTGGTGTTCGCGGCGCTGGCGATCTCCGTACGAAACCGCCCCACCCGGTCCTGACCGTCCTTCCGACCACCCCGACCCACCCCGACTACCCCCTGGAGCTCGCGTGCATTACGGCGGCGATTACAACCCCGAACAGTGGCCCGAGGAGATCTGGCCGGACGACGTGGAACGCATGCGCGAGGCCGGGGTGACGATGGTCAGCCTCGGGATCTTCTCGTGGGGCCCGGATCCAGCCGTCCGAGCACGAGTTCGACTTCGACTGGCTGGACCGCATCATCGGCCTCCTGCACGACGGTGGCATCGCCGTGGACCTGGCCACCGCGACGGCGTCGCCACCGCCCTGGGCGACCGTCGCCTACCCGGAGATGCTGGCCGCGGACGAGCACGGTTCGCCCTACTGGCATGGCAGCCGCCAGCACTACGCACCGTCGTCGCCCGCTTACCGCAAGCTCGCCGCCGCTCTCGTGGCGAGGATCGCGGAGCGCTACGCGCAGCACCCCGCCGTGGTGCTCTGGCACGTGAACAACGAGTACGGCTGCCACCTCAACGTCGACTACTCCGACGCGGCACGGGACGCCTTCCGCCTCTGGCTGGAGAAGCGCTACGGGACGGTCGACGCCCTGAACGAGGCCTGGGGCACCATGTTCTGGTCCCAGCGCTACGGCACCTTCGGCGAGATCTTCCCGCCCCGCCACGCGCCGTACAGCCACAACCCCGGCCAGCTCCTCGACTACCGCAGATTCACCTCCGACATGCTCCTCGAGTGCTACCGCATGGAGCGCGACATCATCCGCGCCGCGGGCGCCACGCAGCCCGTCACCACCAACTTCATGGGTGCCTTCAAACCGGCGAACTACGCGCAGTGGGCACCGGAGCTGGACGTCATCAGCGACGACCTGTACCCCGGACCCCAATGATCCCGAGAGCTTCCGTGAGGGCGCCTTCCACGGCGACCTGATGCGGTCGCTCAAGCCGGGCACCCCGTGGCTGCTGATGGAGCAGGCCTCCAACGCCGTCAACTGGCGGCCGTCGAACGCGCCGAAAGCGCCGGGGCAGCTCGCGGCCCAGAGCATGCAGGCCGTGGCGCGTGGGGCCGACGGCATCCTGTTCTTCCAGTGGCGCCAGTCGCGGGCGGGGTCGGAGAAGTTCCACTCCGGCATGCTGCCGCACGCCGGGACGCAGACGCGGACCTGGCGGGAGGTGGTGGCACTCGGGGAGGAACTCGACCGGCTGCCGGAACTTCCCGCCGATGTCGGCTCCTCACGCGTCGCCATCCTGCTCGACTGGGAGAACTGGTGGGCCATCGAGAACCCGGACCACCCCACGTCGCTCGACTACCTGTCGCTCCTGCGGGGCTGGTACGACGCTGCACACCGCCTCCACGTGCAGGTCGACATCCTGCCGCCCACGGCCGACCTCACGAGGTACGGCGCCGTCATCGCTCCCCACCTGTACCTGCTCACGGACCAGGCCGCCGGCAACCTCATCGCCTTCGTGGAGCAGGGCGGACACCTGCTCGTCACGGCCTTCAGCGACGTGGTCGACGACAGCGACCGCTTCCGTCCGGGTGGGTTCGGCACGCAGCTGCGCCACCTGCTCGGAGTCGTCGTCGAGGACTTCGGCGCCCTCGTCGCGCCGGACTCGCAGGGACCCGGGCAGCAGCAGGCACGGGTCACCGGCCGAGGGTTCGGTTTCGCGGGCTCCCACCTCGCGGAGGAGGCCCACGTCGTCGACGCCGAGGTCATGGCGACCTTCGAGGGGGCCCGCCAGCACGGCCGACCGGCGCTGACCGTGCGCCGCGAGGGGGCAGGAGCCGCCTACTACCTCGCCACCGTGCCCGACGACGACGGTGCCCGGCAGGTGCTCGGGCACCTGTTCGGGGCGGCGGGCGTGGAGCCGGTACTGTCCGGCCTGCCACCGATGGTCGAGGCGATCCGCCGTGGCCGGTTGCTCACGGTCATCAACCACGGCGCAGAGGCCACGGAGCTCCGGGTGGCGGGCGAGGACGCCCTCACGGGCGACACGGTGGACGGCGTCACCCTGCAACCCTTCGACTACGCCCTCGTGCTGACCGACAGCTGAAGCAGGGGTCGCCGTCCCGATACACCGCACGCCCCGCAGGTGCAAGACGGGACGGCCGCTTCCAGGGGGAGTGCGATGACGCTGCTGGCGGGCCTACGCTCGGGATCATGGACAAGCCGTCTGAAGAACATCACCTGAAGGATCTCGGCAGCACCGACGGGATCGACCCGACCGACGTCGGCCAGATCCAGGACGGGCCGCTGACCGCTGCGGACGAGGTCGACCTCATCGCCAATCAGGCCGTCCCCGACGGCGACCCGTCCGTCGAGACGATCGCGGGCAACGTCGGACTCGAGGACTCGCCCGCGGACAACCCGACGTCGGACGACCGCTTCACCGGGGGATCGCGCTAGCGGAGGCTTGAGGGCACAGGTCCTGCCGTAGGCGGCCGACCGCAGCAGCCGTCATCCGGATCGGCTCAGGATTCGCGGACGGACCTCTCGCCCGTCTCCTCGTCCGGGGCGTCCCGGATGGCTTGGCGCCGGTCCAGCTCCTCGCGGAGCTCGTGGTGCTGCCCCTCTGTCTCCGCATCGACCTCATGATGCTGGATGAACTGGCGGTCCCGCGACCGGTGGTTCCTGCTGTTCAGGATGTCCAGGTCGTCCCTGTCCACGGTCGACAGGTCCTCCGGAAAATCCTTCGCCGGATCCAATCTGCTGCTGTCTGCCACTATCCAACTCCTCATGGGCGCGTTTCTGCATTCTCCCCGAGTCTAGGGTCGAAGCTCGCGTTCCGCCCACCGCGATGCCCACGGGCCGGATCGACTCCAGCGAAGGACCCGCGAACCCGGACGCATCCCGCGGCACCCGGGCGAACGACACCGCAAGAAACACCACGATATCGACCGGTCCCGGCCGGCACGGGCGGAGGCCGAACCGCGGACTGGTCGCGCGCGGGGGGTGGGGGGATGAGGCAATGGGCAACTGAAGCGCTGCTCGGAGCCCCGGCCCACCGGCACCTGCCCGGTGGATGGTGCGCCTCGGATTCCATCTGTTGCTCTTGACAACTGATTGAGAGCGGAAGCACCATGAGACCGTTAAGGAAAGCGGTTTCCCACGGCTCAGAGCCAGTGGATTCACTTCTTCACCAGGACATCAAAGGAGATGATTATGGTTTCGTTCGTTCATCCACGAACGCCACGACAAGTACTGGGAGCGGCGGCAGTCGCAGCCGTCGCCGCGGCAACGCTCGTGGTCATGCCGGTGTCCGCGGCGCCCGAGAACGCACCGATCCGGCAGGTGGAACACCTCGACCGGGCGCCGGTGGCCGTCATGACCGAAGGCGGAGTCTATATCGGCTGGCGCATGCTCGGCCTCGACGCCGATTCGATCGGTTTCCACGTCTACCGCGACGGTGTCCGCATCACCGACACACCGATCACCGGCAGCACCAACCTGCTCGACGCGGAGGGGACCAGTGCTTCGGTCTACCGCGTGACCGCGCTGATCGACCAGCGTGAGGTGACCGTCACCGACGAGTTCACTCCATGGGGGGATCAGTCCCTGGACATCCCGCTCCAGCGTCCGGCCGGTGGCACGACCCCGACGGGCGAGGCATACGAGTACGAAGCCAACGATGCGTCCGTAGGTGACCTCGACGGTGACGGAGAGTACGAGATCGTCCTCAAGTGGAATCCGACGAACGCGAAAGACAACTCACGCTCCGGCTATACCGGCAACGTGTACCTCGACGCCTACAAGCTCGACGGCACCCGTCTGTGGCAGATCGACCTCGGCCGTAACATCCGCGCCGGAGCGCACTACACACAGTTCCAGGTGTTCGACTACGACGGCGACGGCCGAGCCGAGGTCGCGATGAAGACCGCGGATGCCACAGTCGACGGCGCGGGAACAGTCATCGGTGACCCGGCAGCGGATCACCGCAACACGAGCGGCTACGTGCTGACCGGACCCGAGTACCTGACCGTCTTCGAGGGCACGACAGGTGCGGCGCTCGACAGTGTCGACTACGTACCGGCGCGGGGGACGCTGTCGTCGTGGGGCGATACCTACGGCAACCGGATGGACCGCTTCCTTGCCGGCACCGCGTACCTCGACGGCGAGACTCCCAGCATGATCTTCAGCCGTGGGTACTACTCGAAGACCTACATCGCTGCGTTCGATTTCGTCGACGGCCAGATCGAAGAACGCTGGCTGTTCGATTCGACCGCGGTCGGCAGCCAGTTCGCCGGGCAGGGCAACCACAACCTCTCCATCGCCGACGTCGACGCCGATGGAGCCGACGAGATCGTGTTCGGTTCGATGACGATCGATGATGACGGAACGCCGCTCTACAACACGGGCCTCGGCCACGGCGACGCGATGCACGTCACCGATCACATCCCGTCGCGTGACGGGCTGGAGGTCTTCTCGGTGCACGAGAGCATGCCGAGCAGCGGCCAGCGTGCGGCTACGATGCGCGATGCGGCGACGGGGGAGATCCTCTGGTCCATACCCGGAGCCCGTGACACCGGCCGCGGTGCTGCAGGCGATATCGACCCGACGCACGAAGGCAACGAGGCATGGGCGATCGGAGGCACCTACAAGTACAACTCAAAAGTCGGATCCCTCCGCGCAGCAGACGGCACTGACCTCGGCACGAGCATCCCCGCGGCGAACTTCCTCACCTGGTGGGACGGGGACCTGTTGCGCGAGGTGACCGACCATGACTACACCGACCCGGCCGAACTCGCTACCGGCGCGACGCCGACCATCTCGAAGTGGAACTGGGAATCGAGCACGGAGGAACGACTGCTCACACTCGACGGAACACTCACCGGCAACGGCACAAAGGGCAACCCGGCACTTCAGGCCGACCTGTTCGGTGACTGGCGCGAGGAGCTCGTCTACCGCAGCGCCGACCACTCGTCACTCAAGATCTTCACCACGACCGATATCACCGAGCACCGCATCCGCACCCTGATGCACGACCCGGTCTACCGGCTCGGCGTCGCATGGCAGAACACCGCCTACAACCAGCCTCCTCACACGAGCTTCTTCCTCGGCGAGGGGATGGAGGCCCCGCCTGCGCCCAGCATCGCGTATGTGAACGCCCCGGTGGCTGACGAGACAGCACCCCTCGTGACGGGGGTCAAGGACACCAAGGTAGGTGCGAAGCGCGGCCTCGTGGTCGACGTTCAAGCAGAAGATGCGGAATCGGGTATCCGCTCGCTCACCGTCAGCTTCGACGGGCAGGAGCTCACCGCGGTGAACGGCCGCTACGAGCTTCCCATCGAAGGACTCAAAGGCAGCTTCGAACTCACTGCGACCGCGGTGAACCACGCAGGCATTGAAACCACCGTCACTGCCGAGATCACCGTGCGTCCAGGCAACGGCAAGCCTCAGTAGCGCCACAAGGAGTACGTAGCAGGTAATCGCGGATACGGGCGGTGGGGTTCGCGTCCCACCGCCCGTTCTGCTCCTCGCAAGGCCCGTTGCTTGTTCACGGCCGCATCTTCATGGCCCTGTTCATCCCCGGCACCTTCAACTGGCTCGTGCATCCGTGGGGCATAGCGATTCCCGTCACGATCGCCGCGGTCCTCCGGTCACTGCGCCCTCGCCGGCATCAAGGCGCCGCTGCCCTCCGCTCCAGCTGATCTAGGTCAGCGGCGGTCGCCGCAGTCCCGGACCCGCGCGCTACGCTCAAGCACCTGATCGTTCACCACTGGGGGTAGTTGTGCGTCTGGATGGATCCTCGTTCCTGATCGTTCTCGTCGTCTGGGTCATCGTGCCCGTGATCTTCGGCCTGGTCCTTTACTGGATCATCCGGCTCGGCGTGAAACACGGACTACGGTCGTACCACTCCGACACCCAGAGGAACCCATCCTCCGCCGAATAGCTGACCTCGACCGGCGATTCCCGTCTCGGCCTCCACCTGAGAAAGTAACGACATGACCCTGGACATCGCGGCCTTCCGCGCGCACTTCCCCGCCCTGCTCACCGGCACCGCATTTTTCGACGGCCCCGGAGGAACGCAGACCCCCGCCGTCGTGGGAGCCGCGATAGCGGACGCCATCACCGGGCCGCTGTCCAACCGCGGCTTCGGCACGACCTCGGAGAGGAACGCCGAATCGGTGGTCAGCGGATTCCGGGCGGCGATCGCCGACCTGCTCGGGACCGATCCTCGCGGCGTCGTCTACGGGCGAAGCGCAACGCAGCTCACCTACGACTTCTCCCGCCACCTCGCCAAGACCTGGCAACCGGGCGACGAGGTCGTGGTGTCACGGCTGGATCATGACTCCAATATCCGCCCCTGGGTGCAAGCAGCCGACGCGGTCGGCGCCACCGTGCGCTGGATCGATTTCGACCCGGACACCACGGAGATCGACGAAGCATCCGTCGCAGCCGCGATCACCGAGCGCACGAGGCTGGTGGCGATCACCGCTGCGTCGAACCTCCTCGGCACGAAACCACCGGTGCACGGCATCGCCGATGCCGCGCACACGGTCGGCGCCCTGGTCTACGTGGACGGGGTGCACTACACCGCTCATGCGGCGGTCGACGTGAAGGCGCTGGGAGCCGACTTCTTCGCCTGCTCGCCCTACAAATTCCTCGGCCCTCACTGCGGTGTCCTCGTGGCCGACCCGGAGCTGCTGGAGTCGCTACAGCCGGACAAGCTGCTGCCGTCCACCAACGCGGTTCCCGAGCGGTTCGAGTTCGGCACCCTGCCCTACGAGATCATGGCCGGAGCCACGGCGGCCGTGGATTTCCTGGCAGCGATCGCGCCAGGCGCCGAGACCGGCCGCCGTGCGCGGCTTCTTGCATCCGCTCACGTGGTCGACGAGTACGAGCTCGCATTGCGCTCCCGCGTCGAGGCAGGGCTGGCGGAACTGGGCGACGCCGTCGCGCTGCACTCGAAAGCCCAGGATCGGACACCGACACTGCTGGTGACGTTCCCGGGCCGGTCCTCCGCGGACGCCTACCGGTTCCTCGCGGATCGGAACATCCTCGCACCGGCCGGTTCTTTCTACGCGTACGAAGCCTTTCGTCGGCTCGACCTCGAGGACAGCGCCGCCCTGCGGATCGGCCTGGCGCCGTACAACAACGACGACGACGTCGACCGCCTCCTGGCCGCGCTCGGCGAGTTCGTTGCCTCATAACGCGGGCGTACAACCTCCCATGCGGTGACGAGATCACCCCGATCGGTCGATGCCACGAGCACGCGAGTGCTGACGACGTCTTCGACAACGGCTCCAGCTGCGTGGAGAGCCGTCGTCATGTTTCGGACACACTGTTCCGCCTGGGCTGCGTAATCGCCTCTACCCACCGTTGTCCCGGATGAACGACGACGTCGTGCTTCAGTCGTGGTTGGTGTCCGTGATTGCGGCCGCGCTCGAGGTATCCCGTGCTTGGTGGCGCAGGGCGTGGTCGTGGGTGGCGGCCCAGGCGGCGAGGAGTTGAAGGCTGTCATGGGACGGCGAACCTGGCTCCGCAGTGTAGGCGATGATCGACAGTCCCGGATCGGAGGCGACAGCCATTCCTTCGAAGACCAGGTCGAGGTCACCGACCACCGGGTGGTGCACCTTCTTGGCCCCGGAGTGGTGCAGGCGGACGTCGTGGGCTGCCCAGAGGGTGCGGAAGTCATCGCTGCGGGTGGAAAGCTCCCCGACGAGGTCGCTGAGGATCCGGTCGTAGGGCGCCCGTCCCGCCGCGCTTCGCAGGAGGGCGACGGTTTGTTGGGCGGCGTCGTCCCAGTCCCGGTAGAAGTCGCGGGAGCGGGGGTCCAGAAACAGGAACCGTCCGAAGTTCACCGGCCGCTGGGGTTGGACATACATCTCCGAATAGAACGCCGCTCCGAGCCGATTCGATGCGATGAGGTCGAGGCGGTCGTTCTGGACGATGGTCGGCAGGGCAGTCATCGCGTCGATCATCTGCTGAACAGCTGGTCGAACCTGCTGTACCCGGGCGGGTCCGCGCCGGCGCTGCGGGTGGGCACCCTTGTTCGCGGTCCGCGCCAGGTCGTACAGGTGGGTGCGTTCGGCGTCATCGAGGTGCAGTGCCTGACTGATGCCCTCGAGAACTGCTTCGGAGACGCCTTTGGCGTTTCCGCGCTCCAGGCGCACGTAGTACTCGGTGCTCATACCCGCCAGGAGGGCGACTTCCTCACGACGCAGACCCGGCACCCGGCGCTGGCGGTGACCGAACACGGGCAGGCCGGCCTGCTCGGGGGTGATCCGGGCACGGCGGGTGGTGAGGAATTCCCGGAGGTCGTTGGCGCTGTCCATCCTTCGACGCTACGCGCGATCCCCGGGCTTAGGGGGTCACTGGCATTAACCGGACAGGCAGGCACTCCCTTGCCTTCCGGGACCGGCGTTCACTGGAAGAACAACCGACAGCAACACCGCGTGAAGAATGCACGAGAGGGACAAGAACAATGACGACACCACTGACGTCGACGACTGATCAGGAAGTCTGGTTCATCACCGGAGCCGCACGCGGCATGGGTATCGACATCGCCCGGGCCGCCCTTGACGCCGGCCACGCCGTCGTCGGTACCGCACGTGACGCTTCCCGGGTGACCGAAGTCCTCGGGGAGCACGAGAACCTCCTCGCCGTGTCCCTTGACATCACCGACGAAACCGCTGCCACGGCTGCCGTCGACGCGGCGGTGGCCCGGTTCGGTCGGATCGACCGGCTCGTCAACAACGCCGGGAACTTCTACGCCGGATTCTTCGAGGTCATCAGCCCCGCCCAGTTCCGGCGACAGATGGAGACGAACTTCTTCGGCCCTCTGAACGTCACCCGGGCCGTGCTGCCGGTCATGCGCGCCCAGCGCAGCGGCCACGTCATCACCTTCAGCTCCACCGCCGGACTCACCGGCCAGGAATTCGTCGCCGCATACTGTGCGTCGAAGTTCGCGATCGAAGGGTGGATGGAATCCCTCCGCTTCGATCTGGGGCCCTACGGCATCAACACCACGATCGTCGAGCCCGGGTTCTTCCGCACCGAACTGCTCGTCGAAGGCGCGTCCACGAACTGGCCGGAACTGTCCATCGAGGACTACGACCAGCGCACCCGGGCCACCATCGAGGCGTGGAGGGGTATGAACGGCAAGCAGGGCGGAGACCCAGCCAAGCTCGCTGCCGCCCTGATCACCATCGTCGCCGAGAAGCAGCCGCCGCTGCGCTGGCTCGCGGGAGCCGACGCCGTCCAGACCGCGGAGGACAAGGCGCGCCTGCTCCTCGAGCAAGCTGACGCCTACCGGGAGCTGTCCTCCTCCCTCGCCCACGACGACCGGTAACCCGCGTCCCTTCCGGGTCAGGTGACCGGGGCCGGCCCCGAAGCCGGGCCCGCGGCAGGATCCCCACCGGCATCATCCGGCCCTCCGAGGGGGCGTCGTCTGCCGGCCCCGCCGGGACCGGTCACGGTACCCGCTACTCGCGCAGCTGCTGCACCATGTCCAGTACGACGGCGCGCAGGTCGCCGTCGTGCTCCTCGGCGATGCGCCGCTGGCGCTGGTACCCGGCTCCGCGCTGCATGATCCCCTCGACGTCCGCCAGCTCACTACTGCAGCCGAGCTTCGCGGCGATGGGCTCCAACCGGGTGAGCACGTCGGCGAGGTGGTCCGTCACGAGCTGCTCGTTGCCGTCGGCGTCTAGGATGATGATGGCGTCCAGCCCATAGCGCGCGGCCCGCCACTTGTTCTCCTGGATGTGCCAGGGCTGCATGGTGGGGATGCTGCCGCCCGCATCGAGGGTCTGCGAGAACTCGTGGACGAGGCACTGGGTGAGGGCGGCGACGGCGCCGACGTCGCGCAGCGTGGACAGGCCGTCGCACACGCGCATCTCCACCGTCCCGAGGTTCCCGACCGGGCGGATGTCCCACCGGATCTCGCTGACGGCGTCGATCACCCCCGTCGTGAACATGTCCTGGACGTAGGACTCGTACGCCGCCCAGTCGTCGAAGTGGAAGGGCAGGCCGGCCGTGGGCAGCTGCTGGAACATGAGCGCGCGCTGCGAGGCGTAGCCCGTGTCGTCGCCACCCCAGAACGGCGACGACGCCGAGAGCGCCTGGAAGTGCGGGAAGTAGTTGGTCAAGCCGTCCACCACCGGGAGGGCCTTGTCGCGGTGGTCGAGTCCCACGTGGACGTGCACGCCGTAGATGACCATCTGCCGGCCCCACCACTGCGTGCGGTCGATCAGCTTCGCGTACCGTTCCTTGTCCGTCACCTGCTGGGAACGCGGCGCGCTGAACGGGTGAGAGCCGGCGCAGAACAGTTCCACGCCCATCGGGTCGGTGACCTCCCGGACGGCGGCGAGGGACCGGGACAGATCCCCCTTCGCCTCGTCCACGGTGGCGCAGACGCCCGTGACGAGCTCCACCGTGTTGAGAAGCAGTTCCTGCTTGATGTGGGGGTGCTCGTCGTCGTCCTGCAGTTCCGGGTGGTTCGCGCTGACCCCGCGGAGCACCTCGTTGGCCACGGGGACGAGCTCGCCGTTGTAGCGGTCCACGAGCGCCAGTTCCCACTCGACGCCGAGCGTGGACTGGGCTGACTGCGCAAAGTCGATCTTCAAGGGAGCGGCTCCTGACGGGTACGGGCTCATCGTTTGGTGCCTCGGGACGCGCCGTCGCGGGAAGAGACTCGTCCCTATGCTAGTGCTTGGAGCGGTGCGGGTCCGCTCGCCCGGGCGGGCATGCTGCTGGAAGAATATGCACCGTGCCCATCCTGAACAAAGACATGACCCTCTGCATCTCCCTGGCCGCGCGGCCGAGCAACATCGGGACGCGCTTCCACAACTACCTCTACGAGGAGTTGGGCCTGAACTTCATCTACAAGGCCTTCACCACCCCGGACCTTCCGGCGGCCATCGCTGGCCTGCGGGGTCTCGGGATCCGGGGCTGCGCCATCTCGATGCCGTTCAAGGAGGACGTCATCGCGCTCGTGGACAATCTGGACCCCTCGGCGAGGGCGATCGATTCCGTCAACACGATCGTGAACGACGACGGCGTCCTCACCGCGTACAACACCGACTACCTCGCCGTGGAGCGGCTCCTGCGGGAGCACGCCGTCCCGGCGTCGCATTCGGTCCTCGTGCAGGGATCCGGTGGCATGGCCAAGGCCGTCGTCGCAGCCCTGCGCGATTCCGGGTTCACCCGGGTGACCGTCGTGGCCCGCAACGAGCGCACGGGCAGGGCCCTCGCGGAGCTCTACGGCTTCGACTGGCAGCAGGAGGTGGGGGAGTCCACGGCGGACCTCATCCTCAATGTGACGCCGCTCGGCATGGCCGGCGCGGACGCCGACGCCCGCGCCTTCCCGGTACCCGCCATCGAGGCGGCACGGGTGGTGTTCGACGTCGTCGCCTCCCCGTCGGAGACGCCGCTGATCCTCGCCGCCCGGGCAGCGGGCAAGCCGGTCATCACGGGCGCCGAGGTCGTCGCACTGCAGGCCGAGGAGCAGTTCGTCCTCTACACGGGTGTCCGCCCCACGCCGGAGCAGGTCCGGGCCGCGGGGGAGTTCTCGCGCCGGGAGGCGTAGCAGGCAGTCGGGCGGCGGCGTGTCCATGGGCCGCGAGGCGTCGCCGGCAGGATCCGGGCCTAGACCCCGGCACGGACCCTGAACCACCGCACGGCGTGCCGTTCGAGGGTGACACCCGCGGCCAGGTGCGCGTGCTGCCCGCTGATGAGTTCGAGGGCGGTCTCCGGCAGTCCGGAGAGGGTCCGGGCGCTGACATCCTGCGGGCTGTCGGCGAAGTTCGCGAGGACGACGACGGTGGACTCCTCGCCGTCGAGCAGGCCGGGGCGCTGGTAGCCCAGGACGTGCGGATTGTTGGTGGTGAAGGGCACCAGGCGTCCGCCGGTGAACTCCGGGGTGTGCTTGCGTACCTCGATGAGGCGGCTGAGGCCGGTGTGGACGGCTCCGGCGTCCGTGGCGGGGTCCTGCCGGCTGGCGTAGCGGTCGGCCGGGTAGGCGGGCCTGCCCACCCATCGGCTGTCGGCGGCCTTCGCCGGGTCGGAGAGGTAGGTGTAGTCGTTGAGCTGCCCGACCTCGTCGCCGAGGTAGAGCAGCGGGATGCCGCCGGTGCTGAGGATGATCGAGTGGGCGAGCAGGATCCGCGCGACGGCGGCACCGCGGCCTTCCTCCGTGCCTTCTGTCTCGGCCGCTTCGAGCCCGGCGAGGGACGCGGTGGTACCCGAGATGCGGCAGTCCCCGGTACGGGGGTTGTCCTGGAACGGCACGCCGCGGGCGAAGCTGCCCGGGAACCGGTTCACGTAGAAGGCGTTGAGGAACCGGCGGTGGTCGTGCCCGTCGATGCCGAGTTCGGCGGCGTCCTCGTCGGAGAAGGTCCAGCCGATGTCGTCGTGGCTGCGCACGTAGTTCACCCAGGCGGTGCCGTCGGGGATGTGATGCCGTCGCATCAGGGCCTGGGCGAGGAGGGACACCTCCCGGGTGGCCAGGGAGTTCCAGATCAGGGCCATCTGCAGGGGGTTGTAGCTGAGCTGGCACTCACCCGGATCGATGTACTGCACCACTTCGTCGGGGTGGACGATCGCCTCGGACTTGAACAGCAGCGAGGGTGCTGCGAGTCGGCAGACGGCGTTGAAGGCCTGCAGGAGCAGGTGCGCTTCGGGGAGGCTCTCGCAGGTGGTGCCGAGCTGTTTCCAGATGAACGCGACGGCGTCCATGCGCACGACGTCCACGCCCTGGTTCGCGAGGAAGAGCATCTCCCCGGCCATGGCCCGGAACACCCGGGGGTTGCGGTAGTTGAGGTCCCACTGGAAGGAGTGGAACGTCGCCCAGATCCAGCGGCCGTCCTCGAGCTGCACGAAGGAGCCGGGGTGGTCGTCGGGGAAGATCTCGCGGACGGTCCGCTCGTAGGCGTCGGGCATGCCCCGATCCGGGTAGATCCAGTAGAACTCCTCGTAGTCCGGATCTCCCGCGACGGCTCTGCGCGCCCAGTCGTGCTCGTTCGAGGTGTGGTTGAAGATGAAGTCGATTACGAGGGCGATGCCGTTCTCCCGCAGCTCGCGGGCGAGGTCCGCGAGATCGTCCATGGTCCCGAGCGCCGGGTCCACGTCGCGGTAGCTCGAGACCGCGTAGCCGCCGTCGGAGTTCTCCGCCGGCGCCAGGAACAGCGGCATCAGGTGCAGGTACGTCAGGCTCAGCTCGCGGAAGTACGGGATGCGTTCCCTGACGTTAGCGAGGTTCCCCGCATACAGGTCCACGTAGCAGACCCCGCCGAGCATCCGGTTCGAGGCGAACCAGTCCGGCGCCATCGCCCGGGAGGCGTCGAGCGCCTTCAGGTCCGCGGGCCGGTCCTGCCAGGACGCGGCGGCGTCGAGGACCACCTGCAAAAAGCTCTCCATCCGCTCCCGGACCGTAGATGCGGTGGAACAGGGACTGCAGGCGCGGGAACTCGGTATCGAAGCGCGCCAGGAAGGAGGACCAGTCCGCGTCCGACGTTCCGGACCGACGCGCCTCCTGCACCTCCGCGCGGACACGGTCTTCGGGGAGAGGGTGCGGGGAACTCATCCGGCAAGCCTATTGCAGCCGAGCGGCCGGGGGCGGAGCGGGTCCTGCCGCAGGTCGGCTGCGCGAGTGCACGGAGAGGGCGTCGTCGGCGGGAACGCGGCGTGCTGCAGCCGGGCCTCGACGGGCTCCGCGCACTGCAGGAGCACGCCGTCGACGCGCGAAGCGCCGCGCCCCTTCCGGGACGCGGCGCTTCGTGGAAGGTCCGGCAGGGGCGCCGGTACTACTCGGAGACGGGGATGGACTGCGATTCGAGCGAGTCGACGGTCTTCTGCTGTCCGTTCTCGAGAGCGTCCATCAGGGTGCCGGAGCCACCGATGGCAGCACCGAATCCGTCCGAGACGTCCGTGTAGGTCTGCGTCATCGTGGGGCCCCAGGTGAAGTCGGGGTTCACGTTCGCGGAAGCGTCGGCGAAGACGTCGTAGATCTTCTGCCCGCCGTAGTACTCGACGCCGCCTGCGAAGGCCTCGAGTTCGGTGGCCGACGTCGCCGCGGGGGTAGAGGCCGCCGAGCTCGTTGGCCAGCGCGAGTGCTTCGGGATCGGTGTTCAGCCAGAGCGCGAACTTCGCGGCCTCGGCCGGGTGGTCCGAGCCCTTCAGGACCGCGGTGGAGGAACCGCCCCAGTTGCCGGCGGCCTCTCCGCCGTCCTCCCACTGCGGCATCGGGGCGACGGCCCACTTGCCGGAGGTGTCGGGCGCGCCGTCGGACAGGGTGGTCGCACCCCACACGGCAGAGACCCAGGTCCACTGCTGGCCCGTGTTGAACGATGCGTTCCACTCGTCCGAGAACGACGGCAGCGTGGAGACGAGGTCCTTGGACAGCAGGTCCTGCCAGTACGTGGCCACTTCCTCCGATTCGGGGCTGGTCAGGTTGACGTCCCAGCTCTCGCCGTCGTTGGCGAACCACTGGCCGCCGTTCTGCCAGACCATGCCCGCGAACCAGTTCACGTCCGTCTTCGGGAAGTTGGTGATGTAGGAGCCCTGCGCCTTGATCTGCTCCGCCGCCGCCGCGTACTCCTCCCACGTGGTGGGAACCTCGATGCCGGCCTCCTCGAAGAGGTCCGCGCGGTAGTACATGGCCATCGGGCCGCTGTCCTGCGGGATCGCGTAGACCGAGCCCTCCTCGCCGAAGGTCACCTGGCCCCAGGTCCAGTCCACGAACTGGTCCTGGGCGTCGGCGATGCCCTCGCACTCGGCGATGTTCTCGAGACCGTCCTGCACACGGAAGTTGGGCAGGGCGTCGTACTCGATCTGGCCGAGGTCCGGTGCGTTGCCCGCCTGGATCTGGTTGAAGAAGTTCTGATAGGTGCCGGAGTTGCCGTTGGGACCGGTCTGCACCTGGACCTGGATGTCCGGGTTCTCGGTGTTCCAGAGCTCGACGACCTGGTCCATACCCGGGACCCAGGTGGTGAAGGTCAGTTCGACGGGTCCTTCGGAGGCCTCGCAGGGGACGGCTTCGGCCCCTGCCTCGGAGCTGTCTCCGCCGGCTGAACAGCCGGAGAGAGCCAGCGCAGAGATCATGGCAAAGGCCGCGGTGACTTTTCCGTAATGCGCGCGCATTGTCTTTCCTATCGGTGGTAGTGCGGTGCGGAGGCGGACGCCGGCGCACCAGGAGTGCTGGTCGGGAAGTGGTGCTATTTGACGCTGCCGGCGCCGAGCCCGCTGCTCCAGAAACGCTGGAGTGCGAGGAAGGCGATGATCAGCGGGAGGATCGAGACGAGGGCCCCGACGATCACGAGGGACCGCAGTTCGGGGATCTGGCTGATCTGGCTGTTCCAGGCGTAGAGGCCCAGCGTCACGGGGAAGAGGTCCTGGTCGCGGAGCATGATCAGGGGCAGGAAGAAGTTGTTCCAGATCGCGACGAACTGGAACAGGAAGATCGTCACCAGCGCCGGTGCCATGAGGCGGGTGGACACCGTGAAGAAGGTGCGGATCTCCCCGGAGCCGTCGAGCCGGGCCGCTTCGAGCAGTTCTCCCGGCACGCTGGCGGCGGCGTAGATCCGCGCCAGGTAGACGCCGAAGGGACTCACGAGGCTCGGCAGGAACACGGCCCACATGGTGTTGGTGAGATTCACCTGGCTGAAGATCAGGAACAGGGGCAGGGCCAGGGCGGTCGCGGGCACGAGGACGCCGCTGAGGACGATGTTGAAGATGGCCTCGCGTCCCCTGAACTCGTACTTGGCGAGCGCGTAGCCGCACATCGCCGCGATGATCGTGCCGATCAGGGCGCCCACGCCGGCGTAGAGGGCGGAGTTGAGCAGCCAGCGGCCGAAGAGTCCGTCGCCGTAGGAGAAGAGCCGTCCCAGGTTGCCGAAGAACGTCCCGAGGGAGTCCGCGGTGAACCACAGGGGCGCGGTCGAGGTGATCTCGCCGCCCGTCTTCGTGGACGTGGTCAGCAGCCACCAGATAGGGGTCAGGAAGTAGAGGGTGAACACCCCCATGATGAGCATCGCGGCGCTGCGGGACATGACGCTCTGCCGCGGTCCGCGGGTACGGGTGTCGGCGCTGTTCGCCGTCGGACGTCCCCCGCGCTGGCGCTTGGGGGCGGTGGCTGGGGCTGCCGTCACTGGGTGACCTTCCGCTGGGTCGACTTCAGGAAGATGAAGGAGAGGATGAATGTGGCGAGAGCCAGGACCACGGAGAACGCCGCGGCGAGGTTGTAGTTCGGCACGGACGCCGTGGTGTAGACCGCGAGGTTCGGCGTGAAGGTGCTGTTGATCGCCGAGCTGAAGCTGCGCAGTGTCTGCGGCTCGGCCAGCAGCTGGAGCGTCCCGATGATCGAGAACACGGCGGTGAGGATGATCGCGGGGATCACCAGGGGGATCTTGATGCGCCAGGCGATCTGGATGTTGCTCGCACCGTCGAGCCGGGCCGCCTCGTAGATCTCGGTGGGAATGGCGAGCAGCGACGAGTAGATGATGAGCATGTTGTAGCCCACATAGACCCAGGTCACGATGTTGGCGATCGCCCAGAGGACGAGGTTCCCGGACAGGAAGTCGATGTTCGAGGTGACCGCGCCGAAGGGTGAGAGCGACGGCGAGTACAGGAACCCCCACATGATGGCGGCGATGACGCCGGGCACGGCGTAGGGCGCGAAGAACGCGAGCCTGAAGAACTTCTTGCCCTTGAGCAGGGGCGAGTCGAGGAGCAGCGCGAACAGCAGGGCGAGGCCGAGCATCACCGGCACCTGGATCGCACCGAAGAGCAGCACGCGTCCCACGGATTCCCAGAACGCGGTGTTCTGGAAGACCTGCTCGTACTGGACGAAGCCGCCGAAGACCTGCCGCGGCCTGCCGAATGTGCCCTCGCGCTCCACGGTGAGCAGCGACTGCACGACGGCGTAGACGATCGGGATCGCGTAGAAGGCGAGGAACAGGATCGCGAACGGTGCGATGAACAGGGCCACCGCGCGGCGCTGCGCACCCGAGGAGCGGTTCTTCCTCGTGGCCGGGGGCGCCTTCGGAGCCTCCGCCGGCGTACTAATGACTGTCATTGCCTGCATCCTTTCGGCTCTGCGACGAGCCGTCGGTGTCGGGACGTGCTGGGGTGGTGCGAACGACGCGGACGGCGCCGGCGGGAACGACGACGACGTCGGCCACGGCCTCGGAGGTCAGGAGTTCCAGGCCGCGGACCCGGTGCTTGCGGTCCTCGGCGGAGTGGTTGATCAGGAAGAGGTAGTCGTGTCCGTCGCCGCGGCGGGTCACGGCCTCGAGGCCGGACTGCGCCTCGGTCAGCCGGACCCCGGCGGTGACGGCGGCGCGCATCAGCAGGTCCTTCAGCACGCTGCCGTCGAGCACTGTGCCCGCGTACCAGGCCTCCCCCCTGCCGAAACGGTTGCGGGTGACGGCGGGCGCGCCGAGGTGATGGCCGGTCGCATAGCTGAGCACCGGCTCGGCGGTGGTCAGGCGCAGCGCCTCGGACCACAGGGACGCGGGCGAACCGTTGTCGAGTGTGAGCGGATGCCCCGGATCGAGGGGGAAGAACTCCTCGGAGCGGACGCCGAGCAGATCACGGAAAGCTCCGGGATAGCCACCCGGCCGCACCCGCTCGTTCTCGTCGACGATCCCGCTGAAGAAGGTGACGAAGGCAGAGCCGCCGTCCTTCACGAAGTCGCTGATCACGGCCGCGTGCTCGTCGCGGACCAGGTAGAGGTTCGGGACCACCACGAGCCGGTAGGCGGAGAGGTCCGCGCCGGGAGACACGACGTCGACGGTGATGCCGGCATCCCAGAGCGCCCTGTACGCGGCATGGATCTGCTCGATGTACCGCACGTCGCCGGACGGATGCGAGTCCTGGTCGTGTGGGCCCACCAGGCCTCCCAGCTGAAGACGAACGCCACCTCGGCGTGCACGGTGGTGCCCGCGAGCTCGCGCAGCTTCCCGAGCGAAGAGCCGAGTTCGACGACGTCGCGCCAGATCTGTGAATCGGTGCCTGCGTGCGGCACCATCGCGGAGTGGAACTTCTCGCTGCCCTGCAGGGAGGCCCGCCACTGGAAGAAGCACAGGCCGTCGGCTCCGCGGGCGAGGTGGGCGAGTGAGTTGCGGAGCATCTCGCCGGGGCCCTTGGCGATGTTCCGCGGCTGCCAGTTCACGGCCCCGGTGGAGTGCTCCATGAGCAGCCAGGGCCGGCCCTGCGCGAGCCCGCGCGTGGTATCTGCGGCGAAGGCCAGCTCGGCGAGCGGTGCGTCGAGGCGGTGGTCGAGGTAGTGGTCGTTGGCGATGACGTCCATCTGCGGCGCCCACGTCCAGTAGTCCTGGTTGCGGATGTGCGCCGCGACCATGAAGTTGGTGGTCACCGGGGGCATCGCTGTTCCGGCGGAGGACGGCTTCCTCGGCCGAGTAGTGCGCGAGCAGTTCGTCCGAGCTGAAGCGGTTGAAATCGAGCGTCTGCGTCGGGTTGGTGGCCGAGAGCGTGAGCCTGGGGGGCAGGATCTGCTCCCAGGCGGAGTAGCGCTGGCTCCAGAAGGCGGTGCCCCACGCCGCATTGAGCGCATCGAGATCCCCGTAGCGAGCACGGAGCCAGCCGCGGAACGCCTCGGCGGAGACATCGCAGTAGCACAGGGAGTTGTGGCACCCGATCTCGTTGGAGACGTGCCAGATGCGCAGGGCGGGGTGGCTGCCGTAGCGCGCGGACACCTGCTGCACGAGGGCGAGGGCATGGTCCCGGTAGACGGGGGAGCTGGGGCAGAAGGCCTGGCGGCCGCCGGGCCAGCGGACGGTGCCGTCGGCTGCGCGGGGGAGGATCTCGGGATGCGCCGTGGTCAGCCAGGCGGGAGTCGACGACGTCCCGGTGCCGAGGTTCACGCCGATCCCGTTCTCCGCGAGCAGGTCCATCACCGCGTCGAGGTTCTCGAAACGGAAGACACCCTCCTCGGGTTCCAGTTCCGCCCAGCCGAAGATGTTGACGGCGACCAGGTTGACGCCGGCCTCCTTCATCAGCCGGACGTCCTCGTGCCACACGGACGGGTCCCACTGCTCGGGGTTGTAGTCGCACCCATACACGAGCTGTCCTGAACCGGACAGTCCTGCGACGGTGGTTGTGCGTGCCAAGCCTGCTCCTCGGTGGGTATGTCGGATGCCTGCGACTGCACGAAGGAGAAGGCGAGCGGCGTTCTGTGAACGCTCCCAGAAATGGGCGGCAGTGCTCTCCGTCGAGAATCTGTGAACGTTCCCAGAGTAACTGCGGTCACATCGGCTGTCAACGGCGATCCGTGCGCCGCCTGCCCGGTCGGTGTGTCCCTCCCCATGCGGCACCGTCCGCAGCGGACATCCGTAGCAGCGGGAGGTATGGTTCTCGGCACCCGTGGAGTAGTACCGTTCTCGAACCACTCTTCTTCCCGGGAAGGTTTCGATGATGAGACGTTTTCTCCGTAGCTCCGCCCTGCTCGCCGCCACGGCGGTCGCCCTCTCCGTCGCCGGCGCGTCCCCCGCGTCGGCCATCACCGGAGGGCAGCCCGACGGCGAGGAGCACCCGAATGTCGGGCTGATCCTCGCCTACGGGGACGATGGTGGTCGGTACCGTTGCTCGGCGACGCTGATCGAGCCGACCGTCCTCCTGACCGCGGCGCACTGCACCGACGGGACGGTGGGAAGCACCCTGGTCACCTTCGACTCCGTGGTGGCTGTGGCTCCGCCCGCACCGTTCCCTGCCGCAGCGGACCCGTCGGTGGGGTACACGGACGCCGAGATCACCAGCGCCGGCTACTTGTCGGGAACCGCTTCGACACACCCCGAGTACTCGGACTTCACCGATGTCGACAACTGGAACGACGTCGGACTCATCGTCCTCGACGAGCCGGTCACCGACATCGAGCCGGCGACGGTCGCACCTGTCGGGTACCTCGACCAGTTCGCGTCGCCCGTGCTCAACCGGACCCTCTTCGAGGTCGTCGGCTACGGCACGGAGGTGCGCAAGCCGGAGGCCGGCCCGCAGAAGCCCCAGCCCATGTCCTACCCGCTGATCCGCCGGAACACCACATCGCCGGGCCAGAAGCTGACGCCGCAGATCCTGCAGTTGCAGGGCAACCCGAACGACAACCGCGGCGGAGGCGGGACCTGCTTCGGTGACTCAGGCGGACCCGTCTTCTACGGCGACTACATCGTGGCCGTCACGAGCTACGGCTACACCGCGAACTGCCGTTACCTCGGCGGCTACCAGCGCGTGGACATCCCCGTGGTACAGGACTGGCTCGCCGACGAGCTCTGATATCGTCCTCCCGGGTCGATCCTGCCCGGTCAGGCCCCGCCGGTGATCCTCGACCGCAGGATCGGCACCCCTGGGCCCGACAGGTCGGCGAGGTACACCGGGCGTCCGGCGAGGCACATCACGAGGGCGAGCAGGCTTCCTCGGACCTCGGGCCCCTCGCCGGACACGAAGGGGGCGTCGGTCGCCTCCAGTCGCAGGCCGGAAGCGATGCGGCGACTCGGGACGGTGAAGTTCCTCGCGACGAAGAACGCGGCCACCGGTAGCAGGGCGTCGACGCCGGGCTGCGTGGCGATGCCGAGCGGCCGCCGGATGTCCTGGGCATGCACCACGACCTCCCCGAGGTAGGCCGGTAGGTCCTGCGATGGCGCGACGGACAGGCCGACCACGGCGCGGAACCGGTCGAGCGTCTCCGCAGGGGTGGACCCGCGGTGCTCGGCCAGCCTGCGCCGGTTGTGGACAGCCGGGCGGAAGCCCGCGAGGACCATGCTCCTGATCCACGCCCACCGCCCCACGGAGGCGGCCGCCGAGAGGTGGGCGGTCACCTCCTCGACACTCCATGCATCGCAGAGGGTGGACAGGTGCCACTGGTCGGGGGAGAGGGAGGCGAGGTCGGCGGCGAGGGAGGCACGCTCCGCATGGGCCAGGGTCCACAGGTCGTAACTGTTCGTCACGGCCGCGCGGCCCCCGTCGCCGGGGGCCGCGCGTCGTCGTGCAGGCTGGAGGTTCGACGTCATGCGGGCTGCTGCTCCCCGTACTTGGCCTGCACGGCTCCCCAGTCGCCGGTCCGGGCGATGGGGTCCATCCACATGATCTCCCAGGCGTGGCCGTCCGGGTCGGCGAAGGAGCGCGAGCGCATGAACCCGAGATCCTGGGCCTTGCCCTCGGTGGCGCCGGCCGCGATGGCCTGGTCCACCAGGATGTCGATCTCGGCGGGATCCTCGACGCTGAGGGCGTTGATGACGGCGGAGGTGGTACGGGTGTCGGCGACGGGCTTGTCCGTGAACTGCGCCCAGTGATGGTGCCCGAGGATCATGACGTAGATGGTGTCGCTGACGATGATGGCACCGGCGTCGTCGTTGGAGAAGTTGGGGTCGAGCGTCCAGCCGAAGCTCGTGTAGAACTCCTTGGACCGGGCGAGGTCGCTGACGGGGAGGTTGATGAAGACGTTCGTGGCCATGGCCGTTCTCCTGTTCCTGTGGTGGCCCCTGCTGGGCCCTTGGTACTTCTTAGACGGAAAATCGCTCGGGAAATCATCTGTGCTGAGTGGCGATCCGACAAGGGGTCCCCACGGCAGGGTGCGACGGCGGTCCGCACCCACTCCGGCGCGGCGAGCGGGTTTCTCGTGCACACCTCTTGCTAGGGACACTGATCAGGGCCACAGTGAGGTGGGAAACCACAGGGGAGGCCGTCCATGAGTACTTCTGCCGAGCACGTGTCCGACGCACCCACCGCCACCGGTGAACCGGAGCTGAAGCGGGTCCTCGGGCCCAAACTGCTTCTCCTGTTCATCGTGGGAGACATCCTCGGAGCAGGCGTCTACGCCGTGACGGGCACCATGGCCGGCACCGTCGGCGGCCTGGTCTGGCTGCCGTTCCTGCTCGCCTTCATCGTCGCGACGCTGACCGCTTTCTCCTACCTCGAACTCGTCACCCAGTACCCCCAGGCCGCGGGAGCCGCGCTCTACACCCACAAGGCGTTCGGCATCCACTTCGTCACCTTCCTGGTGGCGTTCGCCGTCGTCTGTTCGGGCATCACCAGCGCTGCCACGTCGGCCAACGTGCTCGCGCAGAACTTCTTCGGCGGACTCGAGATCAACGGCTGGCTGGACATGCCGGGTCAGGGCGTGATCACCGCCGTCGCGCTGGGGTTCATGCTGCTGCTGGCCGTGATCAACCTGCGCGGGGTCGGCGAGAGCGTCAAGTTCAACGTCGTGCTGACCCTCATCGAGGTGGCCGCCCTGTGCATCGTGATCGGTGTCGGGTTCCTCGCAATGGCGCAGGGCAACGGCAACATCGGCGAGATCTTCGTCTTCACCGACTACCAGGACAAGGGCATGTTCCTCGCGGTGACGGCCGCTACGTCCATCGCGTTCTTCGCCATGGTGGGCTTCGAGGACTCCGTGAACATGGTCGAGGAGACCCAGAACCCCGAGCGCATCTTCCCCCGCACCATGCTGACCGGCCTGGGGATCGCCGTCATCTTCTACATGCTGGTCGCGATCTCCGTGGTCACGGTGCTCAGCCCCACCGAACTGGAGGGCATCCGGGAGGCCGAGGGCGCGGCCCTGCTCGAAGTGGTGCACAAGGGGTCGCCCGATTTCCCCATCGACAGGATCTTCCCCTTCCTCGCGGTCTTCGCCGTCGCGAACACGGCCCTGATCAACATGCTCATGGCGAGCCGCCTGATCTACGGGATGGCACGGCAGGACGTCCTGCCCCGTCCGCTCGCCAAGGTCCTGCCGGTGCGCTGCACGCCCTGGGCCGGTATCGCTTTCTCGACCGTCCTGGCCCTCGGCCTGATCCTCTACGTGACCAGCGATCCCGACAGCAACATCGTCGCGAACCTCTCGGGCACCACGGCGTTCCTGCTCCTGTGCGTGTTCACCATCGTGAACGTGGCCTGTGTGGTCCTGCGCCGCAAGCGGGACGTCAACCGGAAGGTGTTCTTCACGTCCCCGGGTCCGCTTCCCATCGTGGCAGCCCTCCTGTGTGCCTTCCTCGCCGGCCCATGGGTGGGGCGCGACGTCGTCCAGTACCGGATCGCCGGCAGCCTCATGGCGATCGGCGTCGTGCTCTGGCTCGTGACCTGGCTGATCAACCGCAGGACCAACACCGAAGCAGGTGACCCGACAGCGGTCGACGGCTGAGACCCGCCGGTTACCGATAGCATCGCGGCATGGAGATCCTCCGCTATGCAGCGTTCACCGACCGCGCCGACGGCGGGAACCCCGCCGGGGTGGTCCTCGACGCCGACGGCCTGACGCCGGACGAGATGCAGGGTATAGCCGCCGTCCTGGGCTATGCGGAAAGTGCTTTCATCTCGGGGCGGTCCTACGGCGCGGCCATGATCCGCTACTTCGCACCCGAGGCCGAGATCCCGTTCTGCGGCCACGCGACGATCGCCACCGGCGTCGCGCTCGCAGAACGCGAGGGGGAAGGGACCCTGCTCCTGTCGACACCGGTCGGCCCGCTCGGCCTCGTGACCGAGCACGTGTCCGGCCGGTTCGTCGCGTCCCTGGTGACCGTCGAGCCATGGATCGAGGTCATCGCGCCCGCGGTCCGCACGGACCTGCTGCGGCACCTGCGCCTGGGCGAGGTGGACCTGTCGCCGGACCTGCCCGTGATGCTGTCCTTCGCGGGGAACATCCATCCGATCGTGCCCGTGCGCGACGCCGGCGTCCTGAGGAGCCTCGACTACGACTACGACGGGCTCAAGGGGCTCATGGCCACGCAGGGGTGGAACGCGACCGTCGCCGTCGTGCACCGGCTCGGCCCCGCGGTCTTCGAGGCCCGCAATCCGTTTCCTCCCGGTGGCGTCCGAGAGGATCCTGCGACCGGTTCCGCGGCGGCATCCCTGGGCGCCTACCTGCGGGCACGGGGCGAGGTGACGCCGCCGGCAACCCTCACGGTGCACCAGGGCGCCGACGTCGGCCGTCCCTCCGTCATCACCGTCGGCATACCCCGCACGGGCGGCGTGACGGTCTCGGGCGGAGCCGTCCCGATCGGCGCCCTTCCGACCGAAGCGTAGAAGCGCGGGGCTATCGGGGGTCGGCGGACGAGCCCTCAGGGCCGCCCCGATGCCCGCTACGGTCCCGCAATGGGTGCCGACAGCGCATTCGTGGCGGACATGAGGTCGGCGGGCGCCAGCTCGATGTCCAACCCGCGCTGGCCCCCGGACACGAAGACCGTCGGATGGTCGTGGGCCGATCGGTCGATCACCACGGGGCAGGGCTGCCGCTGCCCGATGGGGGAGATCCCGCCCAGCACGTAGCCCGTCCGCCGCTGGGCCAGCGCGGGGTCCGCCATCGCGGCCTTCCGCCTGCCGAGAGCGGCGGCCAGAGCCTTGAGGTCCAGGGATCCACTGACGGGCACGACGGCGGCGACGAGGGTGCCGTCGACGCTCGCCATGAGCGTCTTGAACACCCGCTCGGCCGGGACTCCCAGCGCGGCGGCGGCCTCCAGCCCGTAGGAGGAGATGCCGTCGTCGTGCTGGTAGGGCCGGGCGGTGAAGGGGATGCCGGCCGCGGTGAGGGCGGCCAGTGCGGGGGTGCTACGGGAACCTGCGGCCTTCCTGCCCATAGCACCTCCTCGGGGTGTCACGACGCTGCGGCGACGTCTCCCGCCGTCGTCAGGTCCCGGACATCCGGGTGGCCCCAGGCGCCGGCGAAGTCGCAGCACAGGATGAAGTCGGTCATCACCGGGCCCGTGAGAACGAGTCCTTCGAGGTAATCTACGCCGTCGCGCTGGGCGGGCTCCACCCCGCGGGACCGGAGCGCGTCGAGGACGGCGCTGGTGTCCGTCGGGTCCGCCTCGTCCGGGTCGCCCGCCTCGTCCGAGGTGGTCACGGCTCGCAGGGGAGGACCAGTAGAGGTAGAGGCCCTCGACCTCGTCGAGGGCTGCGAGGGTGCCGTCGGCGGTGACGATGGTGCATTCCTGGAGGAATTCTTCGATGTGCTGCGTCATGGTGGTGATCCTTTGCAGTGTCTGGAGAGCAGTGCCGGTGAAGGATGAGCCGGCGGAGGAGGCCGCTCGAGCGGGATGTGCTCGGGAGCGATCGGGTGCGGGAGTGCGAGGGTGCGCAATCACCGCGTCTGGGCGCTGGAAGGCCCGCGGGGAGGGTTACGTCGTCAGGACAGCGCGGCACGTGCCGGAGCGTGGTCCGGAAGAGGGCGCAGGACGGGCTGCTGCACCGCCTGCGAGCGGCTGTGGAAGAAGGGCTTCGTGGTTGCTCATGATGCACTCCCTCTATCGGGGATGGTGCTCTGCTGTTGCGTGCCCGGCAGTAGCGCCGGGGGAACGAAGAGAAGAACCGGGGAAGCCGCCTTCTTCTAGACAACTGCCTTCACCCTACGCCTTTTCGGCGCCGATGGCCCGGAGAGGCTCGGCTACAGTACAGATATGCCCCCTCGCACCCGTAACCGCCGGGCGACGATCAACGACGTCGCGACCGCCGCGGGGCTCTCCCGGGGTACCGTCTCCCGGGTCGTCAACGGCGAACGCTACGTCTCGGACGAGGCGCGGGTCGCCGTCGAGGAAGCCATCGCCCACGTGGGCTACGTGCGCAATTCGGCCGCGAGGAACCTCGTGACCCAGGAGTCCCGGGCGATCGCCCTGATCATCCACGAGCCGCACTCGCTCCTGTTCGAGGACCCGAACATCGGCTCCATCCTCCTCGGCGCCAACGCCGTGCTCTCGAAGGCGGACTACCAGCTCGTCTCGCTCATCATCGACTCGGACCGGGACAGCCGCAGGGTCGCCGACTATCTCCGGGGCGGGCTGGTGGACGGTGCGGTGATCGTCTCCGCCCGGGCGTCCGACCCGATCGCGTCGGCGGTGCGGGACATCGGTGTGCCGGCGGCCTTCGTGGGGCATCCGCCCGGCACCCCCGACCTCCCGTACGTCGCCATCGACAACGCGGCGGCGGCCCAGGCGATCACCCGGCGGCTCGTGGAGACGGGCCGTAAGCGGATCGGCATGATCGCCAGCGCGATGGACCGGGATTCGGGACACGACCGCTTCACCGGTTTCCGGAACGCCCTGGGCGGGCGCTTCGACGCCTCGCTCGTGGTCGAGTACCCGCTCTACACCTACGCGGCAGGCCTCGAGGGGATGCAGGAGCTGCTGCGGCGCTGCCCCGTGATCGACGGCGTCTTCGCGGCGTCCGACGCCGTCGCCGCGGGCGCCATGACCGCCCTCCAGGAATCGGGCCGGAAGGTGCCCGACGACGTCGGGATCGTCGGCTTCGACGACAGCAGCTGGGCACTGCGCACACGGCCTCAGCTGTCCACGGTCAAGCAGCCCGCGGACCTGCTCGGCAGTACCGCCGCCGAACTCGTCCTGGCCCAGATCAGGGGACTGCCGAGTCCGGTGCAGGTCCTGGAGACCACCGTCGTCTGGCGGGATTCGGCCTAGCCCGGGAACCGGCCAGCTCAAGGAGGACCGCCATGTGGATCGGGTTCATCGAGTTCGACGTCCTGCTCGGTGACGTGCATTCGTTGAAGGGCAAGCGCTCCGTGGTGCGCCCGCTGGTGTCGGACCTGCGCCGCACGTTCGAGGTGTCGGTGGCCGAGGTCGGGAACCAGGACCTGCACCGCCGGGCCGCCGTCGGGGTCGGCATGGTCGGTGGTGATCGGCAGCACGTGGTGGATGTGCTGGACCGCGTGGAGCGGTACGTCGCCGCGAGGCCGGAGCTGGAGCTCCTGAGCGCACGGCGGCGGCTCCTGAGCAGCGAGGACTAGCGCCGGCAGGCGGGCGGGTGCGGACATCGGTCCGCCCCACCGGTGTCCGCCCGCCTGCGGCCCTCAGGAGGTCGCGAGCCTGTGCAGCGCGCCGTCGTCGAACGCGTCGAGCAGGGCCCGGATGTCCTTGTACACCTCGACCGCCCCGGCGTCACGCAGCTCGGCCTCGCTCGTCCCGCCCGAGGCGAGGCCGATCGTCGGGATCTCCAGGTCGGAGGCGGCGAGAACGTCCCAGACGGAGTCCCCGACGAACACGGCGTCCGTCGCGTCCAGGTCTCCGGCCTCGAGGGCCGCGCGGAGGATGTCCGGGGAGGGCTTGCTGTTCTCGGCGTCGGAGGAGCTCGTCGCGGCGCTGATCGCCTCGTCGGCATCGATGATCCCCCGCAGCACGCCCAGTTCCTGCTGGGAGGCGGACGATGCGAGGACCACCGTGAGGCCGTCGTCGGCGCAGCGGCGCACGAGGTCGGCGGCTCCCTCGAAGGAGCGGAGGCCGGGCCAGAAGGTCGAGAAGACCGCGCCGTGCGTCGCGTCGAGCTCGGCGTCCTGGTCGGGGTCGCGGTCCTCACCGAGGAGGTGCGCCACGAGTTTGTCGCCGCCCATCCCGATGGCCCGGTGGATCTCCGCCATGGGCACGTCGTGGCCGAACCGGCGGAACGCCTGCCACCAGGCCAGGGTGTGCTGGTAGTTCGAATCGACGAGGGTTCCGTCCACGTCGAAGAGCACGCCGTGCCGTTTCCCCGATGTCTCGGCTGTGCCGTCCGCCATCTGCTGCCTCCCGCTCGATCCGTCTGTCCTTCCACCGAGTCTAGGAACGCGGACGCCCCCACGGTGCACGGCGCCGCCGGTTGCGGACGGGGCCGATGTGTGGCCCGCCGTCATGCCGCGCCGACGGGCTCGACGACGATCGCGACCCGTTCGTCGCCGATGCGGGTCAGCACGAGCGTGGCCTTCTTCCGGCCCTTGCCCGACCCCGTCAGCAGCTGCTTCCGCACGTCCTCGGGCGTGACGGACGTGCCGCGCTTCTTGATGTCGAGGACGCCGATGCCTTCCGAACGCACCCACGCCCTGAGTGCCTTCACGTTGAAGGGCCGCACCTGCAGCACGCGGTAGGCGCGCGCGAAGGGAGTGTCGGTGAACGACGGCGCGCAGATGTAGGCGATCATCGGGTCCAGCAGGTGCCCGCCGAGCTGCGCGGCGAGGTCGGCCACGAGTTCGGCGCGGATCACGGCACCGTCGGGCTCGTAGAGGTAGCCACCGGGTTCGCCGACCACGGCGGTGGGGCCCGCGCCGAACTCAGCTCCCGACACCAGCTCCGCCGCGCCGCGGGGACCGATGACCAGCGCCGCCCGCCGCACCCCGCCGCGGCGGAGCGCGTTGAACCACAGGCCCACCTCGGTGACGTCCCCGTCCACGGAGATCCATTGCGCCTCGCACGCCGACGGGATCGCCTCGTGCGGCATACCGGGGCCCATCTTCACACCGACGGGCGTGCCGCCGTCCGCCAGTCGCTGCACGAAGGACAGGGGAGGCGAGAACGCCTCGGGGTCGAAGAGTCGGGACGTACCCGACGTCGTCGTGGTCCGGCGGGCGGGGTCGAGCCACACGCCGTCGTAGTCCGCGGTGTCCACGGACGCGGCGTCGGCGTTGACGACGCGTGCGTTGGGGAAGGGCAGCAGGTTCATCGTCGCCGCCGCGGCGGTGGTCTCGTCCAGTTCGACGGCGGTGACCTCCCGATCCAGGGTGGCCAGGGCCATGCTGTCCGCGCCGAGTCCGCAGCCGAGGTCCGCGACCCTCACGAGCCCGGCGTCGACGAAGCGCTGCGCATGGCGTGCCGCGACCGTCAGGCGCGTGGCCTGCTCCAGTCCGGTCGAGGTGAACACCATGCGCTCCGCGAACGGCCCGAATTTCGCGGACGCCTTGGCGCGCAGGCGTGACTGCGTGAGGGCGGCGGCCACCACCTCGGGGGAGTGGCCGGCCCTCCGCAGCTGCTCCGAGAGGCGCAGGCTGTCGGCCTCGGTGTAGGGCCCGAGCGAGTTCAGCAGCTCCCAGCCCTCGGGCGTCAGGATGTCCGCGATGTTGTCCGAAGCCATGCTGCCAGCCTAGGCGAAGTAGACGCCGATCCGATGGCCCCGGATCTGCTCCACCTGGATGTCCACGTCGTACACGTCGCGCAGCACCTCGGGTGTCATGATCTCCTCCGGTGTGCCCTGATGGATCAGGCCGCCGTCGCGCATCGCCACGATCGTGTCCGAGTAGCAGGAGGCGAAGTTGATGTCGTGGATCACCAGCACCACGGTCTTCCCGAGGTCGTCCACGAGCCTGCGGAGCAGGCGCATCATGTCCACCGAATGCCGCATGTCGAGGTTGTTGAGCGGTTCGTCGAGCAGGATGTAGTCCGTGTCCTGCGCCAGCACCATGGCGATGAACGCCCGCTGGCGCTGCCCGCCCGAGAGCTCGTCCACGAACCGATCGGCCAGGTCCGTGAGGTCGAGGTAGTCGAGCGCCCGCTCGATGTGCTCGCGGTCGACCACGGTGGGCCGCCCGTTGTTGTGCGGGAACCGGCCGAACCCCACGAGGTCGCGCACGGAGAGCCGGACCGTCAGCTGGTTCTCCTGGCGCAGGATGGACAGGGTCCGCGCGAGGGCGGGTCCGGGCGTCGTGCTGACGTCCAGCCCGTCCACCCGGACCGAGCCGGCGTCGAGCGGGAGGAGCCGGCTCATCATCGACAGGAGGGTGGACTTGCCGGCGCCGTTGGGTCCGATGATCGAGGTGACACCCCCGCTCGGGATGGTGCAGGTGACGTCGTCCACCACGGTGGAGCTGCCGTAGCGCTTGGTGGCATGGTCGATGGTGATCACCGGACACGGCCTTTCAGGAGGAGTGCGAGGAAGACGATGCCGCCGGTGAACTCGATCACGATGCTGAGCGCGGTGTCGAACGCGAAGACCTGCTCGAGGACGAGCTGCCCGCCGACGAGGGCGATCACGCCGAGCAGCACGGCGATGGGAAGCACGACCGCGTGCCGGAAGGAGCTGCACAGCTGGTACGCCAGCGCGGAGACGAGCAGGCCGAAGAACGTCGCCGGCCCCACGAGGGCCGTGGAGACGGCGACGAGGACCGAGCAGATGACCAGGACGAGCGTCACCGTGCGCCGGTGGTCCACGCCGAGGCCGACGGCGGTGTCCCGGCCCAGGGCCAGGACGTCGAGGCGGTGGCGCAGGCGCCAGGCGGGTACGCAGAGCCCGGCGACGACGACGGCGGAGATCAGCAGGAGCATCGGGTCCACGCGGTTGAAGCTCGCGAAGAACAGGTCCTGCAGGATGATGAACTCGCTCGGGTCCATCAGGCGCTGGAGCAGGGACGAGGCGCCGCGGAAGAAGACACCGAACACGATCCCCACCAGGAGCAGCAGATGGAGGCTGCGCCCGCCGCCGGTGAAGAGCCATCGGTACAGCAGCCAGGAGAAGGCGACCATGAGCGTGACCTCGACGGCGAAGCGGAGGGGCGCGCCGAGCGTGAGGAGGGTCGAGGCGCCGAGCGCGAAGGCCAGGACGGTCTGGATGAGGATGTACAGCGCATCCAGGCCCATGATCGACGGCGTCAGGATCCGGTTGCCGGTGACGGTCTGGAACAGCACGGTGGAGACGGCGACGGCGACGGCGACCAGCACCATGGCTCCGACGCGGTTCAGTCGCCGCGGCAGCACGTAGGCGAGGTTCCCCTGGAGGTCGACCAGGAGGAAGGCCGCGACGAGTGCGGCGGCGGCGATGACGAGCAGCAGCAGCCAGGCGGCGGGCGGAAGCGTCTTCACGGGCTTGCGCCCGGTCTGCACGACGGCGGGAGGAAGGGCGGTGGTCCTAGCGCGCACTGGCGGTCCTCCGGACGAGCAGGGTGATGAACAGGGCGCTGCCCACCACGGAGACGATCACGCCGACCGGCACCTCGTAGGGGAACCGGATGATCCTGCCGAGGATGTCGCAGGCGAGGACGAAGCCTGCGCCGAGGACGGCGATCCAGGGCACGGACCGGCGCACGTTGTCGCCGATGAGCAGTGACACGAGGTTGGGGACGATCAGCCCGAGGAACGGGATGGCTCCCACCACCACGACCACGACGGCGCTGATCAGGCTGACCAGCACGAGTCCGAGGTTCATGGTGCGCCGGTAGTCGAGCCCGAGATTGGTGGTGAACTCCTCGCCCATGCCGGCCACGGTGAAGCGGTCGGCGCAGACATAGCCGACGACGGCGAGGACCGCGACGATCCACAGCAGCTCGTAGCGGCCGCGGACGAGGCCGGAGAAGTCCCCGATCATCCAGGTGTTGAGTGTCTGCAGCAGGTCGAAGCGGTAGGCGAAGAACGTGGTCACCGCCGCGATGACGCCGCCGAGCATGATCCCGACGAGCGGGACGATCAGCGTATTGCGCAGCGGGATGCGCCGCAGGACGGCCAGGAAGAGTGCGGTCCCGCCCACAGCGAAGACGGCCGCGATCCCCATCTTCGCGACGATCGGCGCACCGGGCAGGAGCAGTGTGGCGACGAGGATCCCGGCCGTGGCCGATTCCACCGTGCCGACGGTGGACGGCTCCACGAACCGGTTGCGGGCCATGAGCTGCAGGATGAAGCCGGCCACGCTGAGCGCGATGCCTGCCAGGATGATCGCCAGCGTGCGCGGGACCCGGCTGACCAAAAAAGGTCTGCCAGACACCGGGGTCGCCGCCCAGCAGGTCGGCGGGGGAGACCTTCGAGACTCCGACGAAGAGGCTGATGACGGCAAGCAGCAGAACGGCTCCGCCGGCCGGCCAGAGGGCCGGCGATCGGGAGCCGTGCTGCTGCGTGGCCCGCTGGGGCCGGAGGGAGAGTGTTGCCATGGGGGCGTCGGCCGTGGGTACGGCGTGGCGGATCAGGCCGCGACGGCCTCATCGACGGCGGAGACCATGGCGTCGAGGTTGTTCAGGCCGTAGCCGATCAGGTACCAGCTCGCGGAGTCGAGGTAGGTGATGGCGTCGTTCTTCGCTGCGTCCGTGCCGTTGACGAGTTCGTTGTCCAGGACGGCGGATCCTGCCGCGCCGGCTTCGCCGACGGCGGCGTCGCGGTCGATGACGAACAGGTGGGCAGGGTTGACCTCGGCGATGTACTCGAAGGAGACGGCCCTCGCCGTGCGTGCCCTCGTTCTTCACCGCAGCCGCGGGTTCGACGCCGAGCACGTCGTGGATCAGGCCGAACCGGGACCCGGTGCCGTAGGCGGTGACCTCACCCGCGCTGGTCAGCAGGATCAGGCCGTCGCCGGCGGAGGCTGCTGCTTCCTTCGTCTCGGCGATCCGGGTGTCGAGGGCGCCCAGGCGTTCGGCGACCTCGTCCTCGGCGCCGAAGATGCGGCCGAGGGATTCGGTGTGCTCGGTGAAGCTCGCGATGGGATCGGTGGCGTCCACGCTGAGGTCGATGGTCGGCGCGATCTCCGAGAGTTCCCCGTAGGAATCTGCGACGCGGCCCGAGATGATGATCAGGTCCGGGGCGGCGGCGGCGATGGCCTCGAAGTCGGGCTCCTTCATGGATCCGATGTTCGTGATGTCGCCGCCCTCGTAGGCCGAGAGCTGATCGGGCAGTGTCCCCTGCGGGACACCGGCGACGTCGACGCCGAGTGCGTCCAGCGTGTCCAGTGCGCCGAGATCGAACGTGAAGACGGTCTCCGGGTCCACGGGCACCTCGGTGGTTCCCTGAGCGTGCTCGATCGAGACGGTCGAGGCCGCTGCCGGCTCGTCGGCAGCTTCGGAGGAACCACCGCAGGCCGTCAGGGCGAGGGTGGCCGCAGCGGCTGCGGAAAGGACGGCGAGGCGCACGTGTGCCATGGATGAACTCCGGAGAGAGAAGGGGCCGGCCCGGCCCGATGTCGTGGAAGTAAGGGATGCCTTACCTGTACGAATCTAGAGGGAAGCTCGGGAATTACGCAACCGAAGCGTGCCCTATTCGCCGTGACCTCGGTCACGATCGGGTCGGTCCGACGTCAACGCTGGCACTCGCCTTGACCGAGTGCCAGCCCTTGCATACAGTCGGAGTTGGCACTCGCTCCCTGCGGGTGCTAATCCCGAGGGAAGCGTTCACCGGCACCGCGACGACGGTTCACGCCCAACCCGACGGCCTACATTCCACTGGTAACGAACGCAAAGGAGAGCCCGAGTGTCGGTCTCTATTAAGCCTCTTGAGGATCGCATTGTTGTCCGCCCCCCCCTCGAAGCGGAGCAGACCACTGCTTCCGGCCTCGTCATCCCGGACACGGCCAAGGAGAAGCCCCAGGAGGGCGAGGTCGTAGCAGTCGGACCGGGTCGCGTCGACGACAACGGCAACCGCGTCCCCGTCGACGTCGCCGAGGGCGACATCGTCATCTACTCGAAGTACGGCGGAACCGAAGTCAAGCACGGTGGCCAGGAATACCTGGTGCTGTCCGCCCGCGACGTCCTCGCCGTCGTCGTCAAGTAGTACCCCGAATGGAAAGCCCCGGCCCGCAGTGGCCGGGGTTTTTCTCGCTGCACAAGCCTGAAAGGAACCAATAATGGCAAAGCAGTTGGAATTCAACGACGCCGCCCGCCGTGCCCTCGAGGCCGGCGTGGACAAGCTCGCGAACACCGTGAAGGTGACGCTGGGCCCCCGCGGACGCAACGTCGTGCTCGACAAGAAGTGGGGTGCCCCCACGATCACGAACGACGGCGTCACGATCGCCCGTGAGGTCGAGCTCGACGACCCCTACGAGAACCTCGGCGCGCAGCTGGCCAAGAGGAAGTCGCCACCAAGACGAACGACGTCGCCGGTGACGGAACTACCACCGCCACCGTCCTCGC